>CAZMXI010000078.1:0-21758 GCA_964570205.1 uncultured Tepidisphaeraceae bacterium | reverse complement strand
TGGCCCGCCAGCGTGGCGTGGTTGGCCTCGATGTTGAGCTTGAAGTGCTCCATCAGGCCGTGCTCTCGAAGGAACCCCAGCACGGTGGCAGCGTCGAAGTCGTACTGGTGCTTGGTGGGTTCCTTGGGCTTCGGCTCGATCAGGAACGGGCCGCTGAAACCGATCTTTTTCTTATACTCCACGGCCAGATGCAGGAAGCGGGCAAACTGCTCCTGCTCGTGCTTGTAGTCGGTGTTCAGTAGAGTTTCGTACCCTTCGCGGCCGCCCCAGAACACGTAGTTCTCGCCGCCGAGTTCCTTCGTGGCGTCCAGGGCGTTCTTCACCTGGGCCGCCGAGTAAGCGAATACGTGAGCATCCGGGTTGGTGCTGGCGCCATGAGCGAACCGGGGGTTGCTGAAGAGGTTGGCTGTGCCCCACAGGAGCTTGACTCCCGTGTCCTTCTGCAACTTCTTGGCCAGGCCAACGATCTTCTGCAGGTTCTTGCACGACTCGGCAAAATCCCTGCCCTCTGGAGCGATATCGCGGTCGTGGAAGCAATAGTAGGGGGCGCCGAGCTTGCTTGCGAATTCAAAAGAAGCCCGAAGCGTCTTCTCGGCCACTTCCATCGGCGAGGAACCGTGATTCCACGGCCGATTGTACGTGCCCCAGCCGAACATGTCGCTGCCGCCGCCCTTGAATGTGTGCCAGAACGCCACCGCAAAACGCAGGTGTTGTTCCATGGTCTTTCCGCCGATGACGCGCTTGGCGTCATAGTAGCGGTAAGCCAGCGGGTTTTTTGATCCGCGTCCCTCAAAGGGGATTCGGGCAGGAATCTCAGGGAAGAACTCGTTCATAGGGGTCTCCAGAATGAATGAAACCAATCGTCCGTTACACCTATCGCCGCACAGACTTCGATATTCGCATCTCAGCCTCGAATGTCCAGGAGCGCTGCGAGTATCGCGGTGCCCGGCAAGCCTGACGCCATCGCGTCGGGCGCTCGGGCGGCGCTCCCAGCAAGCCTACCGCTTCAACTTCACGCGGATGACTGTAGCCGAGTATGCCGGCAACGTGTGTTGGAAGCTGCCCGAGACGCCGTCGATGGTTGATTCAGTGGGGGCCAGTTTCCTCGGCTGCGCGAAGGAGTTTTCATCGTCGGGCGAACTTCCTGCCATCACCAGTGCGCGCGCTGTCGGCTCCACCTGCACTGCGCCTTCCAGGCTCACCGCTGCCGGCATTGGTTCCGCGCTGGTGTTGACCACCTTCAGGATCACTTCGCTCCGGTCAGCGCTCAGCCCCGCCACGCCAAACAGCGACCTCGAACTACCGCGGGTCGCATCGTGAATCAGCTTCCCATCCAGGTAGCACTTGATCGACTGGCCGTTCAGCTCGACCTTGATATCGTACCACCGGCCCGTCTCGATCCGCCCATTCACGCCCTGGTCGGGCACCCCGGCGCATTCCAGCGCATGTCGGGTGTTGCCCCACCCGCCGATGTTCCACCAGTGTTTTTCATCCGAATTGGTGTTCTGGAAGAGCACGAGGAAGCCTTCCGCCCCGCCCAGCTTTCGCGCCTTGAGCGTCAGCGTGTAGTCGGTCCAGGCGGCGTCGCCGGCCAGCGCCCGCACGCCATCGCCGCCGCCAGTCTGTCGCAGCGCGCCATCCCGCACATCCCACGCGCCCCCGCGAGTCCGCCATCCCGTCATTTCCTTGGAGAAGTCGGATTGGAGCAGCACCGCGCCATCCTTGCCCACCACCTTCACATCCTTGAACTCCGCCTGGGTGCTCCACGTGGCCACACCGATCATGCCGCGCTTCGACTTGGCGGCGACCTGCGGCGCCTCCAGCGCCAGCGGCAGGATCGTCTCCGCCCGGTGGTTGGCGAACATCGCCTGCACGTGATACGACGGCGTGCCATACGCGCGGGCGGCGTCGAAGACGATGGCATCGGGGTTCCACGCCTTCCACGCCGGATGAACCAGCAGCGGCGCATACGACGCCATGACCACGACGTCGCTGTTGCGCTCCAGGCCGGTCATGTAGGCGGCCTCGCCCAGGGCGGCGATCAGGTTGCCCTGCCCGCATCCCTGGGTGACGGCGTATTCGCCGACGTACACCTGGTAGCGAGAGCGATCGTAGCGGTCGTACATGCCGGCGCGGGCCATGAAGAAGTCGGGATTGTTGTAGTAGTGCTCATCGACGATCTCGATCGGTCGCGAGTCGGGGATCCCGCGCCAGACGTTGGCGATGATCTTCATCCGCGGGTACTTGGCCTTGATGGCATCGTGGAAAAGGGCATAGCGCTGGTTGTAAAGCGGCCCGCCGTTCTCGTTGCCGATCTGGATGAACTTCAGGTTGAAGGGCTCGGGATGCCCGGCCTTGGCTCGCAGCGAACCCCACCTGCTGTCGGCCGGCCCGTTGGCGTACTCGATCGCATCCAGGGCATCCTGGACATACTCGGCCAGGTCCGGCACATCCACCTTCTGGCCACGGTCATCGGCCCGCTGCTCGACGTGACTCATGCCGCAGTTGATGACGAACAGCGGTTCCGCGCCAATGTCCTCGGAGAACTGGAGATACTCGTGATAACCGAGCCCATCGCTTGAATAATAGCCCCACAGGTTCCAGTGCCCCGGACGCTCGGCGACGTCGCCGATTGTCTTCTTCCACCGGAAGGCATTGGCAAGCGTGTCGCCTTCAACGTAGCATCCACCGGGGAAGCGCATGAAAGCCGGCTTCATGTCGGCGATGAACTGGGCCAGGTCCTTGCGCATTCCGTTCGGCCGGTTCTTGAATGTCTCCCGTGGGAACAGCGACACCATGTCGAAGAAGAGCGTGCCGGGCGTGGTCGTCGCCACCACCAGGCGGGCGTTGACGTCGCTTCCACTGGCCGTGAGGGCGCACTCGAACTTCTTCCACTCTGTCCCGATGCCGGTGATATCCTGTTTCGCCAGGACAGTGCCATCCTGTTTCTCGATGCTCGCCGTCAGAGGGCCGGAAAAGCCGGTTTCGCACCGCGCGTAGAGCGACAGGCGGTACTCCTTGCCTGCCTGCACCACCAGTCCGCTGGCCATGGCCTTTGCGGCCCGCTCAAAGCCGGCCAGGAACTCCCGACCCGCTTGCGGACTGTCGTTTCGCGGGCGCCCGCCCCTTCCCTTGTAGCCCTCGTTGGCGATGCCGGCCCGGCCGCCCGCCGGCACGCTGGCAATTTCCAGCTTCAGGCACGTCGGGTTGTTCGCGTTCAGCCGGCCGCTCCGGTCCAGGGTCATGGCGCACTTGACGTCGCCGGTGGCGATCATCGTCCATCCGGCCGGCGCCGACATGTCCTCAAACGACCGGTTCAACACCATTTCCCCGTACAGCCCTCCCTCGCCGGCGCGGTTGATTTCTTCAAAGAAGATCCCGTAGAGCGTCGGGCTCACCCGGATCCCCGGCTGGTCCACCTTGACGCTCAGTTTCGCCTGCTGCCCCCATGCGGCGGCCGACGCCGCCAGACCCAGCACCATTCCCCACAACCATGCACTGTGTCGCATTGGGTCTCCCGAGAAACAGTCCACCTGAACGAAACCGATCGCTCTTCACGCCTTCGATTGCCCGTAATACGCTTTGGGCCCGTGTTTGCGAAGGAAATGCTTGTCGAGCAGGTACGCCGGAATCGGCTTGATGTCCGGCGCCAATGCCAGCCCGGCCAGCGCCATCTGCGCGACAAACTCAAGCACGACGGCGTTCTCAACGGCCTTTTCCGGCGTTGAGCCCCAGGTGAACGGCGCATGATTCGCGACGAGCACGCCAGGCACGTTTGCCGGATCGATCCGGCCCTCGCGGAACCGCTCGACGATCACCTTCCCGGTATTAAGCTCGTAATCACCCGCAACCTCCTCGGGGCGCATCTCCCGGGTCACGGGAATGTCGCCGTAGAAATTGTCGGCGTGGGTGGTGCCCAGGCATGGGATCGGACGCCTCGCCTGCGCAAAGGCGGTGCCGTGGGTCGAGTGGGTATGCACCACGCCTCTGATGGATGGAAACTCGCGGTACAGGTGCAGGTGCGTGGGTGTGTCGGATGACGGCCGGGCGCTGCCCTCGACCACTTCACCGGTCTCGATCGACAGCACGATCATGTCTTCGGCCGCGAGATCTTCATACGACACGCCGCTCGGCTTGATCGCCATCACGCCGGCCTTGCGGTCCGCGCCGCTGGCGTTGCCCCAGGTCAACACGACCAGCCCCGCCTCGACCAGTGCGAGGTTCGCCTTCAGCACCTGCTGCTTGAGGTTCTCGTAAGCCATCGTTCCGCCTCGTTCATGCCTGGGACAGGCCCGGGATCAGGTGGTAGTAGACTTCGTTGTTCCGCAACGTCTGGCGGAACGCGTTGACCTCGGTGCTCGAATCGATCGTGACCAGTTCGATGCCGGCGATCTCGGCGAAGTCGCGCAGGTGCTCGGCGGTGACGGCGTAACTGTAGACGGTGTGGTGAGCGCCGCCTGCTTGAATCCAGCAGCCACAGGCGGTCTTGAAGTCGGGTCGGCATTTCCACACCGCGCGGGCCACGGGCAGCTTTGGCAGCGGCTCGGGCGGCGCGACGGCGTCAACTTCGTTGACGATGAGGCGGAAGCGGTTGCCCAGGTCCACCAGCGAGGCGTTGAGCGCGGGACCCGCCGGCGCGTCGAAGACCAGACGCACGGGGTCGGACTTGCCGCCGATGCCGAGCGGGTGGATCTCCAGCGATGGCTTGCCGGCGGCGATCGACTCGCATACCTCGAGCATATGGGCGCCCAGGACGAGCGGATTTGCGGGGTCGAGGTGGTACGTGTAGTCCTCCATGAAGCTGGTGCCGCCCTTGATCCCCTTGGCCATGGTCTTCATGGCCCGGAGCAGGGCGCAGGTCTTCCAGTCGCCTTCAGCGCCGAAGCCATACCCGTCCGCCATCAGTCGTTGCACCGCCAGCCCCGGTAGCTGCTTCAGTCCGTGCAGGTCCTCGAACGTCGTGGTGAAACCCTTGAAGTTGCCGGCCTTCATGAAGGCGCGAAGGCCCAGTTCCACCCGTGCGCCCTCACGCAGCGACTCGTGCCGGTCGCCACCCTTGCGCAGCGCGGGGGCCACCTTGTATCGCCCCTCGTACTCGGAGGCCAGCGCCGTGACCTCGGCATCGCTGACCTCGGCAACGAGTTTCGTCAGGTCGCCGATTCCATAACCATTCACCGCGAAGCCGAACTTGACCTCCGCGGCGACTTTGTCACCGTCGGTGACGGCGACGTACCGCATGTTGTCGCCGATGCGGCCAAATCGCGCTCCCTGAAGATCCGCCCAGCCCAGAGTCGCCCGCGACCAGGCGGCGACGCGGTCAAGCGTCTCGGGATCGCTCCAGTGGCCGACGACGACCTTTCGCGGCAGGCGAAGTCGCGCGTGCATGAATCCCGCCTCCCGGTCGCCGTGGGCGGCCTGGTTCAGGTTCATGAAATCCATGTCGATCGTTGACCACGGCAGGTCGCGGTTGAACTGCGTATGCAGGTGGAGCACCGGCTTGCGCAGGCACCGCAGCCCGTTGATCCACATCTTGGCAGGCGAGAACGTGTGCATCCACAGGATGACGCCCACGCACTTCGGCTCGCTGCTGGCGTCAAGGCACGCCTTGAAGACCTCCTCAGGCCCGGTCAGCACTGGCTTGGCGACGAGCCTGACCGGGAGGCGGCCGGAGCCGTTGATGGCCGCCACGATCTGCTCCGAATTGCGGGCGACCTGCTTCAGTGCCTCGGCGCCGTAGAGGTGCTGGCTTCCGGTGAGGTACCACAGTTCCTGCTGGTTTTCATCGTGCGATTGCATGGTTTACCTGGAGTGTTGGGGTCTTGCTCGAATATTCCGTTGGACCGCAAAGTCAGACGCGCGCGACCTCGTCGCGAATCGCAAGCAGATCCTTCATGACGTTCGATAGATCCGCCTTGTGGCCGGCGATGCCGAAGGCATCGTGGGCCTGACGGTACAGGCGGAAGAGCCGCTCATACACCGTGGCATGACCTGGGTCGGGAGTGTAAACCCGGGGCTGGACGCCGCCCATCACGGCGATGGCGGAGGCGAAATCGGCGAATCCGCCGCAGTCCTTGCCGGCGACGACGGCGGCGGCCATCGCCGAGCCCAGGGCGCAGGTCTGCAGGCTCTTGGCAATGGCCAGCGGGCGATTGAGAACATCGGCGTATATCTGCATGACCAGCGCATTGCGGGCGGCAATGCCGCCGCAGTTCACTACGCGCTTGACGGGAACGCCGTACTCCTCGAACCGTTCCATAATCACCCTTGCGCCAAACGCTGTCGCTTCGATCAGCGCGCGGTACATTTCCGCAGGCGTCGTGTGGAGCGTCAGCCCCAGCATCATGCCGGTAAGCCGCTGATCGACCAGGACGGTTCGGTTCCCGTTGTGCCAATCGAGGCTGAGCAAGCCGCTCTGCCCCGGCAGAAGCTCGGCCGCCTTATCCGTCAGTGCCTCGTGTGTGCCGGCCGCCACGCCGCCCGGCTGAACCTGATTGACGAACCAGTTGAAGATGTCGCCGACGGCCGACTGCCCGGCTTCCAGGCCGAAACAGCCCGGCAGGACCGACTCCGGCACGATGCCGCAGAGACCGGGCACGTCGGCCAGCGGCTTGGTCAGGTTGCTGACAGTGATGTCACACGTCGATGTGCCCATGATCTTGATCAGCGTGCCCTCGCCGACCCCAGCGCCGACCGCGCCGAGGTGGGCATCGAACGCTCCAACCGCGACCGGGATCCCCTCGGGCAGCCCCAGCTTGCCGGCCCACTCAGCCGAAAGCGTTCCCGCAGGCTCGGCAATGGTGTAAGCCTTCTCAGGGAGGGATCTGCGGATGCGACCGAGTTCCGGGTCCAGCTTGGCGAGGAACCGCTCGTCGGGGTAACCGCCCCAAGCCGGATTGTAGAATGCCTTGTGCCCCGCAGCGCACACCCCCCGGCGGAGTCGTTGCAGGTCGGTCGTGCCGCAGAGGATCGCGGGGATCCAATCCGCGATCTCCACCCAGCTCGCCGCCGCTGCGAACACCTCCGGCGCCACCCGGGCGCAATGCAGAAGCTTCGCCCAGAACCACTCGGATGAATACCTCCCGCCGCACTTGGCCAGGTACTCGGGCTTCAGCTCAGCGGCCAACGCGGTGATCCGGTCGGCCTCCTCGTGTGAGGTGTGGTCCTTCCACAGCCACGCCATCGCGTTGGCGTTGGCCTTGAACTGCGGCAAGAGCGCCAGCGCCCGCCCCGACGCATCGACCGGCAGCGGCGTGCTGCCCGTCGTGTCGACGCCGATGCCGATCACGTTCTTTCGAGAAGAATCGCCGTCTGTGGCAGCATTCTTCAGCGCCTGCCCAACCGCATCTTCGATCCCGGCAAGGTAGTCGGCTGGGTGCTGTCGGGCCAGGTTGGGGTTGCCCGGGTCGATAATGATCCCCCGGTCGCCGCTGGCGTAGTTGCTCACGGCGGAGGCGAGCTCGCGCCCATCTCGCACATCGACTACGAGCGCACGCACGGAATTCGTGCCGAAGTCCAAACCGATAGCGTACTTCCCCGTCATGGACACCACCTTTCGTGTTACCTTCCACTCGAACGCAGGCCATGGACGCTGCGGTCCTAGGATATCGACGGCCGCATTACCGGCAACCCGATCAGCTCAAGAAACGCCTAATTACTTTCAATCTGATAGAAAATATGCTCCGGCCGAACTCTGTCAAGCTAAAAATCCCGTGGACTGCCAAGCAGGGTGGGTGCTCATCGCCTGCTGAGCAGCACCTTGTCTACGGCTGTCGAGACCATTCCGGCCATCCGCCGCCGCGGCGCCAGCTTGCAGGTCACATCCCCGAATCGTGCCCACATCGATCCCTTGGTGATTGCTGAACTCAGGTAGTCAGCCGCGCCTGGCAGTTCTCCCAACGCGCCCGTCATCGTCACGCGCCTCAACCCCAACACGTTCAGCGCTCCGGCAATTGTCGTCGCCACAGCGTCCAGCGATCGCTTCATCCAGGTCGGCAGCCCGCCGATCCGCACTTCCTCCCGTAGGTCCTCCCATGTTCGCGCCAGGCCATTTTCCCGGGCGCTCTCGACCAGCCCGTGCTGCGAAATCAGGGTCTCCACGCACCCCGTAGCGCCGCAGCCGCAGCGCCGCTGATTCCCGAGAACCGGCGTGTGCCCCAGCTCCCCACTGAGCGGCAGGGCTCCCCGGTACAGTCTGCTCCCGATTACCGCCGCCGCGCCCACGCCGCTCCCAAAGTCCACCAGGAGGAAGTCCTCGACGTAGGGCTCGGCCGCCAATTGCCCCAGCGCCAATGCCCGGATCTCCTGCACGCATACAACAGGAGCCTGCGTGATCGGCTTAAGCAGGCTGCCCAGGTCCGCCTGTTCTGTCCATCGTAAGTTCGGAGATAGCAGTACTTTGCAGGATTTTTCGTCGGTCACGCCTGGCAGGCTGACGACCACCGCCTCGATCGCTTTGAGCGCGAGCCGCTTCGACGCATGGGTGACCGCCTCGGCCCACTGCTCAGGCGACGCAGGCGTAGCGACTCGCACCGGCCACTCTTCGGCGTCCGAAACCGCCAGCGGCAACGCCGCGAGCCGCGTCTCATGCACGCCCAGTTGCACCGCCAGGAACCGACGCCGCTGCCGATCCAGTTCCAGACGGGTGGAAGGCCGACCGACCTGCGCACAATCCGCGCTACCCGAAGATCCCGCCCCTGGGCTCGCGACCTCGGCCAGAACGGCATCCTCCAGCAGATGATCAACGATGCGCCCAATCGTGGCCTGGCTCATTCCGGTCGCCTTGGCCAACTGCGCTCGCGAAGCATTCCCAAGGCGCATCATGACCTTGATGACCTTCCGCTGATTCATCCGCCTGATCTGTGAAAGCGTTGCCATTCTCGGCCGGATCATACCATCCCCTCAACGCCACGGCACGAGCACCACGAGTGGCACGGGCGCCTCGCCCGTGTGTTGCTTCTGTCCCGTTGACGTGGTTGACGTCACCGGACGCTCCCTGATCGAAATGATTCTACAGCTCTGCCTCCTTTCCCAACCCGTCCAGGTGCGCCTTGAGCATCCACGGTTGCTGATGGCCCATCACCTTCCTGAACTGCTTGCTGGAGGCCTCGAACGCACCGTTGCTCCAGAAAAGCGCCATCGATTCGCTCTCCCACTTCCGCACGCGCCCCACCCGCTGGCGTGCCCCCCAGCAGGTGATCAAGAAGATCAAGGTCTCAGCGGCTCAAGCGTTCCGAGCCTTGCGGCAGGCCACAAACGAAGTGGTGCCAACTGGGGATGGGTCAGGCGGTCGGGGGCTTGCGGACGAAACCGTTGTGTGTATTCTTGACCGGCCGCTTGTGACCAATCGCTGACGATTGCATGATCGGCGTAATGGCGTCATAGCCGAGGAGAAACCTCATGAGCAACGGGCTTCCGGACTATCTGAAAATGGCCAAGGCCAATCCGCTGAGTAACCGCGCGCCGTGGTACAAGAACACGGCGCCGACCTACGCAGGCATCTTCCTCTGGTTCGTGTTCTGGATGGGCGCTACCGGCGCCCCCAACCTCGGCGGCGTGCTCGCCCATGGCATCTGGGCGCCGATTCTCGGTCTCGTCCTGGCCGCCCTCCTCTGCCACGCCTTCTACTACGTCGTGCTCGGCATGATCGGTCAGAAGACAGGCCTGCCTCTCTACATCGTCGGCACCAGCACCTTTGGCGCCCAGGGCGGTTTCATCCTGCCCGGCTTTCTCATGGGCGTCCTCCAGTTTGGATGGCTCGGCGTAAACACCTATTTCTCGACCTTGGCGCTCCTGGCCATCAATCCCGAATCGCTGGCCGGCAAAGCCGTTCCTCCCACCGCCATGATCGTGATGATCGTCTGGGGCGTGCTGGCGGCTTTCATAGGCCTCAAGGGCATCCAGTACGTCGCCCGCGTCGCAACCTACCTCCCGTTGATCCCGCTGGTCACCCTCATCGTCATGTTCGCCATGACCGTCGGCGGGCTGGGCAGCTTTGATTCCAAGAACCTCATCGCCCTCCATGCCTCGGCGGCCCCCACTGCCCCGATGGCCCTCACCCAGTTCGCCATCGTGGCCTTCCTCATCCAGTACGTCGTAGGCTTCTTCGCCACCGCCGGCGCTGCGGGCGTCGATTTCGGCACCAACAGCCGCGACGACCGCGACGTCCATATGGGCGGCGTCGTTGGCGTCTTCGCCGCCATCGTCTTCACCGCCGGCCTGGGCATTCTCATCGTCGCCGGCGCAGCCGGAAAGGGCATCATCACTCGCGAAGCCTTCACCATGAACCCCTACGCTCTCGTTCCTGCCGTCCTCGGCGAAGGCCCGGGAAAGGTCGTCCTCGTCCTCCTGGCGATTTCCGCGTTCCCCTCCGCCTGCTTCTCCTCCCTGATTGCGGCCAACAGCTTCAAGACCACCCTGGCCAAGGTTAATCCCTTCATCTCCGTCGGCATCGGCGCCGCTGTTTCCATCCTCCTGGCTGTCACCAAGCTCGCCGGAGACCTCGGCGCGGTGTTCGGCCTCATCGGCGCCTCCTTCGGTCCCATCTGCGGCGCCATGGCCGTCGACTACATGCTCAACGGCTGCAAGTGGTCCGGGCCCCGCAAGGGCTTCAATGCCGCCGGCTGGCTCGCATGGGCCTTCGGCTTCGCCGTCGGCATCATGCCCAATCTCGGCATCGATCTGCCCATCGCCTCCGTCTGGGCAATGCTCGTCGGTGCCGTCATCTACTTCCTCGCCGCCAAAGCGGGACTCCAGTCGCCCGTTATTTCCATGGATACGGCCGCTCAGTCATAGGAACTTGATTCCGCCGGGGGGCCGTTGCGTGGAGTGGCGAACTGGGGTCGTCACCCGATGATCCGCCAGTCGGATGGACGGCCGATGGGTGGTTCATCGCGGGAAGGGGCGGGCATTCAAGTGACAATCGGGATAGGGAGGAGCCGCGAGGCTCCTCCCTTCCCACACCACCGTAACTACGGGCCCGTATATGGCGGTTCGGCCTGGCTCCATGAAGCCGACGGCGATCACACGACCCACGCCATCCGAGGTGCCCAGAAATCTACGATCCATCGTCGTCCGCGACGCTGCTCCGGTGGTTTGGCCTACGACCAGCGCGACCGCCTGCTGAGCGAGGACTCGACCAACAACGCCAACGATGCCAGTTGCGCCCACGACGCCAACGGCTCGCAGACCACCGTCACCGCCAGCAGCACAACCACCCACCACCTGTGGGACCTGCGCGGCCGCGTGGCGGGCATCGACCTCAATGGCAGTGGCGATGCCCTGGACGCCGGCGAGACGGAATTCACCTTCAGCCAGCGGAGAAACAATTCGATCTTCCACCGCCAGCGGTACAACTGCCCCACCATCGCCGCCGGCACGTCCAGAAGGCTGGTCAACAGTCGCACCGGCTTGTCGGGATGATCGGGGTCCAGGGTGGAGACCGACCTTCTTCACCTGAAGACGACGATGAAGATGGACGTGCTCAAGTGCAGATCGGAGGTGGGAGTGAGGAAAGAAATGACGATCTTCGCGTTGGTGTACAACCTGACACGCTCGCCTGGCTGCGGCCCGACCGTATCGAGCCCCGCGTCAAGAAACGGCGGGCCAAGCAGTACGATCTGATGAACAAACCACGATCGGAGTTGAAGGCGCAGTTGAACGGCCGGTCCAGGAAAGCGTGAGGCTTATCTTAATGCCATTAGGGACGGGAACTCTTCCTGTTGTTGCGTCTCCGCTCGAGACGGGAAAGCGATTGCATTGTCTTATATCGCCTTATGAGCACATGGCTCGCACCGTGGCCGTCGGAGCGGCCAGCAGAGGCAATCCAGCCTCATCCCCGATTCCCGATCCCCTTGCCTCCTCCGCCCCACAAAGAAACTCAAGAAAAAAACCGCCACCCACTGAACACAATCCTAACTCATCCGTATAATACCCTCGGATAAAGGCGGCTCGTCCGCCCTCTCCAGGCCAGGCCCGGAGGCTTTGACAACTTCATAACCTCTCCACCGCCGCGCCCATTCCGCGCGCCTCCATCCTTGCTCCCCCGTACCCCCCCTGGCCTGTGTAATCCATACGCAATCGACACAAGCCCCATCTGCCGTATTACTTGCGCGCTCCCATTGCGACACAATGCGACACTTTGCGACACTTTGCGACACTTTGCGACACATCTGCAATGCGCTATAACGCGAATCTGGCCCGCCGGCCACCGCATCACTGTGGAGCTGCCGGGTCCGGATTCGGATGCAGCAACGCATCGACGATCGCCGTATAGGCCAGCTTCCGCTGGTTGTTCGAATCGAAGATCAACGGGTGCTGCCCGGCACGCCAGGTGCGGCGATCGCTGAGGCCCCAGAACGTCACCCGTTCCACCACGTCCTTGTGCTTGGCGAAGATCGCGAATAGCCGCGCATAAGCATCCGCTTGGGCCTTCAGATCCTCCGGAGATGCCGGCGTGCTGCTGCGGCCGCGCCCGCCACCCAATTGGCCGCCCGATGTCCCGCGAATCGTCACGTCCAGTTCCGTAATGCTGACTTTCAACCCCAGCGAGGCGTAATCAGCGATCGCCTTGTCGATGGCGGCATAGGGCACGCCCCTGGTGCTCCAATGGCCCTGAATTCCCACGCCGTAGATCGGCGCGCCATCCTTGATCAGTCGCTTGAGCAGCACCATCGAACTCGCGTGCTTGGCGCCGGCCTCAATGTTGTAGTCGTTGTAGTACAGCTTGGCCTTCGGGTCGACTTCGTGGGCGAACTTGAACGCCAGCGTCAGGAACTCCGGCCCCATGGTCCTCACCCATTGGGAATTGCGGAGGTTCTCCGTCTGGCCCGTCTGGGCGTTGCCGCCATCGTTGATCGCTTCGTTGACGACGTCCCAGCCCTGGATCCTGCCCTTGTACCGGCCCACCAGGGTCGTGATATGGTCCTTGAGACGCTGAGTGACCACCGCCTTGTCGCCACCTTCAAAGAACCAGTTGTTGGTCTGGGCGTGCCACACCAGGGTGTGGCCATGCACGGCGATCTTGTTCTCCTCGCACCACTTCACCAGGGCATCGGGCCGCTCGAACCTCCACGTGTCCTCGCTGGGGTGCACCGGGCCCGGCTTCATGCAGTTCTCCGGCGTGACGATGTTGAAGTTCTCCTGGATCAGGGCACGCTCCACGTCGGAGTACCCGCCGGGAATGTCGCCTGCCGTGCCGATCAGAAAATGATTCTTGTAGGTGTCCTTGATGGTCGGACCCTTCTGATCCACCACCGGCGCTGCGGTCGTCGCGCCGGCCGGAGGGGATGCAGGCTCCGCTGCCATGGCTGCCACGACGGCCAGGAGGGCGGCGCCCAGGCCGGTTGCGAGAAGTGGAAGGCGACACTTGACGTGGAGAATCATCTTTCGTCCTTTCTTTAGGCCAGGTTCATTATTCCACATGAATGCGACCGGGCAAGATGTCACGGACGCATGGGCAATGGCAGAAACGCCCGAAAGAGACCATTATTGCCCGGTGTTGAAAGGCCCGTGTTTTTTAGGAGAGAACATCGCGACGCCCCGCGGAGGCCACCGTATTCACCTTCCCGGTTTTTCTGTCCGCCGCGTGGGCTGGCAGGGAATATAACCATCGGCGTAGTGTTCTGTTTCAGAGCGGAAGTGGAATTGCGAGGATCGGTTCAATGCGGAATACGAGTGTCTTGCGATGTGTCGCTGCGATGACGCTGGCCACGGCGAGTCTCCTGCTCCTGGCGGCCGCTCCTGCGACGCCGGCCCCTGCCGCGTCAACTCCTGCCGCTGCGCAGGCCGCGCCGCTCGCAGGGCCCTTCAAATGGAAGTCCACGGGGCCGTTGATCAGCCCCATCTCGGACGAAACCCATAAACTGGTCTCCGTGAAGGACCCCACGGTCGTTTACTATGGCGACAAGTGGCATGTCTACGCGACCACCGCCAACTCCCGCAGCCAGTGGAGCATGGTCTATCTGAGCTTCAAGGACTGGTCGGAGGCGGCCAGCGCCAAGCCCTACTACATTGATGCCAACCCCGACCTGCGAGGCTATCACTGTGCCCCGCACGTGTTCTATTTCCGGCCGCATAAGAAGTGGTATCTGGTCTTCCAGTCCCAGCATCCGCAGTACTGCACGACCGATGACATCTCCAAGCCGGAAACCTGGAGCAAGCCGGAGAACTTCTTTGTCGGCAGGCCGTCGGGGCTGCCCAGGCTCCCGATCGACTATTGGGTCATCTGCGACGAGACGCACGCGTATCTTTTCTTCACCGGCGATGACGGCAATCTCTATCGCAGCCGGACCACGATGCAGGAATTCCCCAAGGGCATGAGTAATCCGGAGATCGCGATCCGTGAGAACCGCAACATCCTCTTTGAGGGGAGCATGACGTACAGGATCAAGGGGACGGGCATATATCTGACGTTGATCGAGGCGATGAGCCCGGACCGCTACTACCGGGCGTTCGTCTCCGACCGGCTGGACGGCAAGTGGACGCCGCTGCCCAACGCGGACACCTATCAGAAGCCATTCGCGGGCATCAACAACGTCACCTTCGAGGAGGGTGTCGCCCCCTGGACACGGGACATCAGCCACGGGGAATTGATCCGCGACGGCTACGATGAGACAATGACGATCGACCCTAAGAACCTCCAATTGCTGTACCAGGGGCGAGACCCGGCGATCCGGGCGAGCTACGGCCAGTTGCCGTATCGCCTTGGGTTGCTGAAACTCGATCAGTCCAGGGATTGATCGGGGATCGGCTGTCCGTTGCACGGGGCCGCTGGGAGTATAGAGTGGAGCCTGCTCCGAAAAGGTGTCCATGACAGATTCCCGCCCCCCCAATCCGTCACCGCTGGCGCAGGCTGATGCTGCGCTGGAGGTATTGGTGCGGCGTTATCTGCCCATGGTGTATGCGGCGGCAAGGCGGCAGTTGCCGGACGCGAGCCTGGCCGAGGATGTGACGCAGGCGGTGTTCATGGTGCTGGCGCGGCGGCATTCGAGCCTGCCGGCAAACATGGTGCTTTCAAGTTGGCTGCTTAAAGTCACGCACTTGGCGTGCCTGCAGGCGAGGCGGAACGCCGGCCGGCGCAGGCAGCACGAATGGAAGGCGGCGCAGATGCGACCCGCGACGATCCCCGCGGAAACAACGACCCAGGGCCTTCTGGCTGCCGAAATGGATGCCGCCCTGGCGCGCCTGCGGGAGGCGGATCGCTCCGCTTTGACGCTGCGATACCTGGAGGAAATGTCCGTTGCGGAAGTGGCCCAGCGGCTGGGAATATCCGAGGAAGCTGCGCAGAAGCGGATTGACCGGGCCATGGGACGCCTGCGCGAGAAACTGGGCGTATCGAAGGAGCAGGTGGGGGCGGCGTCCCTGGGGGCGTTTTTCACGCTGCAAAAGCAGGTCCCGGTGCCGGCTCATCTGATGGCGGAGATCTCGCAGACGATTGCAGCAACAGGGACGGCGGCAGTATCGACGACCGCAGGAGCCATCGCCCAGGGGGTATTGAAGGCCCTGTTCTGGTCCAGTGTGAAGGTCCCGCTGTTCGTAGCCGCCGCCGTGGCGGTGGTGACCGCGGGCGCCTTCGTGGTGGAAAGGGCCCTGTCCGGCGACAGCGAGACTGCGATCGTCGCCCAGGCGCCCTTGGCGGAGCCTGCGCTGCTGGACCGGATGCGGCCCGCATCCACCAATGTCCGCGGCGCGGATTATCCGCGCGTGGACAGCCGGCGGCGTGCCACGTTCCGCATTTACGCGCCTGATGCGACGGCGGTCGCGGTGCAAATCGGCGACGGGTACGATATGACCAGGGGCGACGATGGCTACTGGACGGTGACGACCTCGACATTGGTGCCGGGCTTCCACTATTACCAGTTTATCATCGATGGCGCGCTGGTGGGCGATCCGGGCAGCGAGGCGTTCTTCGGCGTCAGCAAGATGATGTCGGGGCTGGAGGTGCCCGAGGAGGGGGTTGACTTCTATCATGTGAAAGACGTGCCGCACGGTGAGGTGCGGGCGCGCTATTACCACTCGGCGTTGACCAACAGCGAGCGACAGGCATTCGTCTATACGCCGCCGGGCTATGACGAGAAACCAACCGTCCGCTATCCGGTGCTCTATCTGCTGCATGGGATGGGCGAAGACCAGCGCGCCTGGGTGGAGCAGGGGCGGGTGGATGCGATTCTGGACAACCTGATCGCGCAAGGCAAAGCCAGGGAGATGATCGTCGTCATAGAGGATGCGGGCACGGGAGCGGGGTTTGCGCCTCGGGATGCCGGCCGCGGGGGTCGCGGGCGGGGCACTCTGGGAAGCGGTTTTCGGCAGCTATTCATTGCCGAGACCGTCCCGATGATCGATGCCGCCTATCGCACGATTCCTGATCGGGACCACCGCGCCATGGCGGGCGTATCGATGGGCGGCACGGTGACGTTCCAGGTTACGCAGGAATACCTGGAGAAGTTCGCGTACGTGGGCTCATTCAGCACGACGTTTGGCTATCCGGCGATTCCTGCGGGCTATGGCGGCCTGTTGGGCAGTCCCGATGAGTTTGCCCAGCAGGTCAAGGTCCTTTATGTCAGCGTCGGGGGCACGGAGAACAGCATCGCGGCGCGGATGTTTCACCAGCAACTGGAAGGCGCGGGCATCCCGCACGTCTATTACGAGGCTCCGGGCAATGCCCATGGCTGGCACACCTGGCGCAAGAGTCTGTACGGGTTTGCCCAACTCCTCTTCAAGGATTGACGGTGGCGGCCATGAAGATGATGCGATTACTGTCTCTGCTGATTGGTTCCGCCGCATTGGCGTGGACGGCGGCAGTCCTGGCGCAGGAGGCCGGTGCCGCGAGGCCGGCCACCACCAGCCTGCCCGGCCATCAATACCCGCAGATCGATGCCGACTTGCGGGCGACGTTTCGGATATCGGCCCCCGACGCGCGACAGGTGCTCCTGAGTCTCGCGGGCCAGCATGAGATGACCCAAGACAACAACGGCGTGTGGATGATCACCAGGCCGCTGGCGCCAGGATTCCATTACTACTCGTTCATCGTGGATGGTGTCGCCCTGGCGGACCCGGCCAGCGAGGCCTACTTTGGCATGAGCCGGATGGTCAGCGGCATCGAGGCGCCGAATCAAGAGGAAGACTTCTACGAGGCCAGGAATGTGCCTCACGGTGAAGTCCGCATCCGGTCCTATGTGACCAGGACCAACAGCGAACAGCGCAAGGTCGTGGTTTACACGCCGCCGGATTACGATCGGAACCCGGCCGCTAGTTATCCCGTGCTGTATCTGCAACACGGCTATGGCGAGGATCGGCGGGCATGGTGGCGGCAGGGGCGGGTGAACTTCATCCTGGACAATCTGCTGGCCGCCGGCAAAGCCAGGCCGATGATCGTCGTGATGGAAGACGGCGACATCGCCACGGGACTCGGCGGTGGCGGTGCGCCGGCCGGTGCCAATCGCTTCGCCTTCGCCCAGGCGTTCGAAAGCGTCATGATCAACGAGCTGATCCCCATGATCGACGCGACCTATCGCACCATTCCCGACCGCGACCACCGCGCCATCGCGGGCACGTCGCTGGGTGGCTGGCAGGCATTGCAGATCGCGCTGAACCACCTCGACACCTTCGCTAACATGGGCGGCTTCAGCCCCGGGCTGCCGCAGGACATCCAGCGAATCGCCGGCAACCCGGCCAGTTTCAACCAGAAGGTCAAAGTGTTGTTCCTGGGCACGGGCACGGTGGAACGGGACAGCAACCCCAATATCAAGAATCTCCACGAGGCCCTGGAGAAAGCCGGCGTAAGACACGTCTATTACGAGTCACCCGGCACGGCCCACGAATGGCTCACTTGGCGTCGCGATTTGCATCAGTTTGCTCCGCTTCTGTTCCAGGATTGATAGGAGGACAGTTCCATGACCCTCGCTCGCATGACCCTGGCGCTGGTTGGATTGCTCTTGGCGCCGGCTTCCATCGCTCTTGCCCAAGGAGCGCCGGCCGCCCAGCCGGGCGGAAGCGATCCCTACCAGGCGATCATCAAACGCGACTTCGGCACGAATGCGCGGGACCTCGCGGCGATCGAAAAGGAAATCCACGATGCCCGGCCCGACGCGTATCCGGCGATCGAGTCCAGGTTGCTGACCGTGCTTGAATCGCCCGACGCCACGGTGCCGGCCAAGATGTTCGTCTGCCAGATGCTGCGCACCGTCGGCTCCGCCAAGTGCGTTCCGGCTGTGAGCAGGCTGCTGGCTGACGAGCAGCTCTCGCACACGGCCCGCAACGTCTTTCAGGGCATGCGCGATCCGGCGGTGGCCAACTCGCTGCGGGCATCGCTCGGGCAGGCGCAGGGGAAAGTTCGCATCGGCCTGATCAACGTGCTTGGAGACCGCGGTGAAGGGCAGGCGCTGGAATCGCTCGGCGCCCTGGTTGCCGCTGATGAAGCCACCGCGCTCGCGGCTCTCAACGCCATCGGACGCATTGGCGGCGCTGGGGCGGCCGACGTGCTCGAGAAGACCAGGGTCGCCGAATCGCTTAAGGATGCCTGGGCCCATGCGCTGCTGCGTTCTGCCCAGAGCCTGCTCGACGCCGATCCGGCCCGCTCGGAGAAGATGCTCCTCGCATTGCTGGACGGCGATTATCCCCGGCCGGTGCGTGCGGCGGCGCTTGCGGCCGTGGCGGCTGTGCAGAAAGAACGGGCTGTGCCGCGGCTGGTCAAGGCGCTCTCCTCCGACGACAACCTGATGTGGCGGGCAGCGGTTACCGCGATCGTGCGGATTCCCGGGAATGCGGCGACACGCGCCTTCGTGCAGGAACTGGTTGCTCTACCGTCCCACCGCAAGCCCGCGTTGCTGGTGGCGCTTGCGGTTCGCGGCGAGGCCGAGGGGGCCGCTGACGCCGTGAACACGCTGGCAACCGACGCCGATCCCACCGTTCGCCAGGCCGCGATCAGCGCCTTGGCGCAGTTGGGCAACGCGGCCAGCGTGCCGCTGCTGGTGGGGGGGTTCAAGGCGGGTGGGCAGGCGGCGGCCGACGCCACGCGGGTCCTGACGGACCTGCCTGCACCCGGTGT
Source organism: uncultured Tepidisphaeraceae bacterium (assembly GCA_964570205.1). GTDB lineage: Bacteria > Planctomycetota > Phycisphaerae > Tepidisphaerales > Tepidisphaeraceae > CAZMXI01. The sequence continues at coordinate 2,716 of CAZMXI010000078.1, read as the reverse complement.
GGGCGCGGCTCTCGTCAGGCAAGTCGAAGTGGGTGACGCCGCGATTCGCGAAGGCGTGCTGACCGTGCTGGCGCAGCGCCGGCAAGTGGATGCGCTGCCAGTTGTGCGCAAGGCCGCCGGCGACCAGGAGCCCAGAGTCCGTCATGCCGCGCTAAGCGCCCTGGGAACACTGGGTACGCAGGAGGATGTGGACCCACTGATCGCGGCGCTGCTCGTTGCGCAGGATGATGCCGATCGTGACGCCATGGCGGAGGCCATTTCCAGCATCGCTCTCCGCGGGACCGACAGGGCGGCTCGCGCCCAGCCCGTTGTGCAGGCGATGGGTAAGGCCGGTGCACCGGCCAAGGTGGCGCTGCTCGGCATTCTTGGCACGCTCGGCGGAGATCAGGCGATGCAGGCGATCAAGGCCGCGCTCGCCGGCGATCCCGAGGTGCGCAAGGCGGCCGTGCGGGCGCTATCGGAGTGGAAGGATTCCGCGCCGATGGCCGATCTGCTCGCCATTGCCCGTGAGGACAAGGACGAAAGCACCCGAATCCTGGCGCTGCGGGGCTATATCCGCATGGCCGGGATCGGAGGCGGCACCGCGGATGTGAAGCTGGCCGCCTATCGGCAGGCCCTTGAGCAGGCCAAGCGACCCGAGGAAAAGCGGCTGGTGCTCGCAGGACTGGGCGATGTGCCCCACGCCGACGCGCTGAAGCTCGTCGAGCCGTCCCTGGATGATACGGCCCTGCGTCGCGAGGCATTCGCGGCGTACGTCAAGATTGCCGAGGCGCTGGCCGAAGGCCAGCCGGAGGTTGCCAGGAAAGCACTGGAAGGCGTTCAGGATAAGGCGCCAGACCCCCGCACTCGCAGCCGCATCAGGTCCGTGTTGGGGAGGATCAGATAGGTTGGAGAAGATCCATCCTGGCTTCCGCTCCGCGTTTGTTCGTGAAAACAGTTGAGAATTCCGCAAGACTTCAGGCTCGATGGAGACAGTATCATGAATCCTCGCACCTTTCGCACTTCTCGCCGCAGCCTGCTTAAGGCATCGGCCGCTTTGGCATTTCCCCTGGTCGTTCCCGGCTCGGCGCTGGGCCTGGCCGGCTCCGGCCGTGTTGCCGCCAGTGAGCGCATTGTCATGGGCGGCATTGGTATCGGCAGCCAAGGGGGCGGCGACTTGGGCGCTTACCTCGGGCGCGACGATGTGCAGTACGTCGCCGTGGCGGACGTGAAGCAGCAGGCGCGGGAGGGCGCTGTGCGCCGGGTCAACCAGCGCTATGGCGGCAACGGCGCCAAGGGCTACAGCGACTTCCGCGAGCTTCTGGCCCGTACCGATATCGACGCCGTCCACGTCGCCACGCCCGACCACTGGCACGCCGTCATCGTCATTGCCGCCTGTCGGGCGGGCAAGGATGTCTTCTGCCAGAAGCCCGAATCGCTGACCATTCGTGAAGGGCGGGCCATGGTCACCGCCGCCCGGCAATACGGCCGCGTCGTTTCCGGCGGCAGCCAGCGCGTGATGGAGGATTTCATCCGGACGGTGCGGCAGGTCTGGTCCGGCCAGCTCGGCACGCCCAAAGAGGCGTACGCCAATTGCGGCGGGCCTTCGCAGCCATGCTATCTCGGCGGAGAGCCCGTCCCGCCGGACCTGGATTGGGACATGTGGCTCGGGCCGGCGCCTTGGGCCCCGTATCACCGTTATCGCGTCAGCGGCTCCTTTGCGATCAACGGCACGAGCTGGCGGTCCTGGCGCGACTATTCCGGCGGCGGCATGACCGACTGGGGCGCCCACAAGTTCGGCGAGGTGTTGTTCGCGGTCAACCGCATGGAAGAGGGCCCGGTCGAGGTGATCACGCCCGGTAAGGACCACAAGTATCTTACGTACGTCTTCGCCGATGGCTTCAGGCTGTATCACACCCAGGACAAACCCGACGGCGTCGTCTGTGACGGCAATCCCGTTGCGCCGCGCGAAGTGCCGCGCTACAAGGGCGCTGGCGGCATCCACGGCGACTTCGTCCACTGCGTGCGCACCCGTGAAAAGCCCTTCCGCGACATCGAGCGTGCGCACCGAACGGCCACCATCTGCCACCTGGGCAACATCGCGTATCAGTTAAACCGCCCGCTGAAGTGGGATCCCGTGAAGGAGGTCTTCGTGGGCGATGATTTCGCCAATCGCTTCCTGGACCGCGCCAGGCGCGAGCCGTGGACAATCTAGACGAGCGGCCTGATCCGTTTCGGTTTGCGCCGCTCTGGTTTCTTCGGATAGAAAGAGGTGTCGCCGTGAGAAGCACAATCATCCATCTTGCCCTGCTGCTCCTGCTGGCCGCTCTTCCGGCCGGTGGCCAGACCGCCCAGCCGGTTGAGGATTTCAAGCCGTCATCGCTGAATCAACCGAACAAGCAGTATCCCCAGGTCAACTCGGAAAGGTGCGTCCGTGTCCGCGTCGTTGCGCCGCAGGCACAAAGCGTCGTGCTCGATTTCCTGGGTGGCGCCAAGTACCCCCTGGCCAAGGGCGAGGATGGTGCCTGGACCGGCGTGACGCGGCCGCAGGATGAGGGTTTTCACTATTACCAGCTTGTGATCGATGGCGCTGGGGTCCCGGACCCCGGCACTTTGTACTTCTACGGCGGCAGCCGCTGGGGCAGCGGCGTTGAGGTCCCCGCCAAGGATCAGGACTTCTACGCCCGGAAGAATGTTCCCCATGGGCAACTGCGACAGGCACTGTATTTCTCGAAGA
>CAZMXI010000077.1:20131-22004 GCA_964570205.1 uncultured Tepidisphaeraceae bacterium | reverse complement strand
CCTTGCCGGCATTGGCCGGCAAAGAACCGCTGACGCTGTCGCCGGCGCCCACGCCATGCACCTGAATTACTTCCACGGCATCAAGATGGACTGATGCCGTGCCGAAGCTGACGGTGTCGGCTGATATCAGACAACTTTCAGCGGCCCAGGTTCCGATCACAACGACGCTGTCGTTGCCGGCGCCGCCAACGAAATGGACCGTGGCGCCAGTCTCGATGGAGCCGTGGAGTTTGCCGTTCAGGTAGACATCGACAAGGGCATCGTTAAGCGGATCCAGCACAAGCAGGTCATCGCCGGCCGTACCCGATACTGAGGTCGGCACGGGCAATACGCGAACATCGCCGAAGGTCATGCCATCCACTACATCGCCGGGCCCGGGATTCGCGACATAACCGGTATCATCCAGGATGGACAGGGTTCGTTCCCATGTATACAGACCGGTCACCTCTTCTGTGCTCAAGGCGCGATCATAGACGCGGATATCATCAATGCGGCCCAGGAACGTGCTGCTCCACGTCAGGTCCATGCGGATGCCGATCATCATCGGGCCTTCTGTGGTCTCAAGCGTTCTGTTTCCCGACGCCGCCAGCTTCCCGTCGACGAATAGGCGTGCCTTGGCGCCGTCGTAAGTGAAAGTGAGCTGGTGCCAATCGCTGTCGATATGTGAAGAGGCATTCACGTCGGCGGTGCCGGACATCCAGGCCGTCCACTGGCCGCTGCTGCGTGCGGCAAGCCCGAACGCCTGCCTGACGGGAGTGTCGCCCCAGCAGGCAAAGTGCTCGGCCTGGCCATCCTCGGGCTGTGCGGGGTCGTCAGATCGCACCCATAACGATAGCGTGCGTGGGGCTGCATCCACAGGCAAGTTCGCCAATTCGGCGCGCATCCAAGCGTAACCATCGAAGAAGTAACATCGGTCGCCAAGGTTGAAGCGATCCGCAGCAGGATCCGCGCCGTAGTTCTTGGCCACCACGCCGCTGATCAGGTCCGCGGTGTCGCCATTGTACGGCAGATACCCAATAAGGCCGCCATCGCTCAGGTAGGGCCGAGGCGACGATGGCCGCCACCCCTCGGGAACGGACTCGCGCACGATATAGGTTCCGGCCGGAAGGCCGTCAAACTGGAACCGACCGGTCTCGTCAAGATCGCCGGTGGCCGGGTCGTCGGATTGGGATAGGGTCCACCGCTCGCCTTCGCCATTGTCCCAGGCTCCATCTTGATCCAGATCGGTCCAGTCATGTTGGCGGTTGTTGTTGTCATCGAGGTAGAATCGAACGCCGGCCAGGCCCGGCTCGATCCAGAGGCCGTCCAGGCTGCCCGAGACAGCGCCGCTGTCGCCCTGTGCCTGGCCCGCGATGACAAAGGCGGCCACGAGTTCGTCGGGCGAGCCAAAAGCGACAGCCTCAGGATCGATGGTCCGCAGGGTGTGAAGTATTGCCTGTCGTCCGGCACCAAAGGCGCTGAGATTCACCTGGAGATTCTTCAGGCGCGCCACTTCATCGCCGTAGTCGTTGGGATTGTTGGGCTCGCCGTCGGAAACAAAGAGCATGTTGGCGTTGCCGGCGGCCACCTTGAGGTCAGTGATGGTCTTTTCGACGGTGTTCAAGGCAGCGCCGTAATCGGTGCGCAGGGCCGATCCGAAGTCATTGCGACGCAGGCTGCGCAGGGCCTGTTCGACATCCGGAACGCCGTTGTGGTCAGTGTCGGCGTCTGGCGGAGCGCTCAGTTGGATGCCTGGCAGGAGGGGGTCCATGTCGATTTGGTAGCCCTGCTCGCCAAACGCCACGATGGCCACCGATGTCCTGCCCGCAAGCCCACGGTCAATCAGCGCACGATTGACGGCGATCAGGCCGGCCAACTCTCCATCGGCCACCGT
>CAZMXI010000077.1:0-20121 GCA_964570205.1 uncultured Tepidisphaeraceae bacterium | reverse complement strand
TGTCGCCGGGGGCGTCGCCGGCGAATGGGTTTCTCGTGCTGTCGGACAGGTCGACGGTCAGCACCAGCAGGGGCTGCTGGCCACGCAGGCGGTTTCGGTCACGTGCCCCGTTGCCGTTCACATCATTATACTTCCACCCCAGGAGCATAGCGGGGAGCGGTATGTTGCCAAACATCAGGTCCGCCATCACCGCCAGCGGGCCAACCGTGACGGTCCGAACACCTTCAGCGGGCCAGCCAGGCGTGTATCCGATCGGGCACTCCTCGCGGAGCTCATAGGTATCCGGCACCACATGGGTGATCGACCACATCCCGGTCTCATCCACGCCCTCCGTCGCAGGGTCATCCAACTGGGTGATCGCGAACGGTTCTATGGATTGCCATCGACCATCACCGTTCTGATCGAGGTAGACTCGCACGCCCGCCTGCCCGAGTTCATCGTCGTCGCGCTCCAGGTTGCCGTTCACGTCGATGTACTTCAAGCCCATCAGGCATCCACGGATGTCCTGGTTGACAAATAGAAGGCCGGCGACGGCCTGCCCGGGGCCAACCTCCACCGTCAAACCGCCATCTTCGGGCGCAATTAGATCAAATCCGGCCGGCGTCGCTTCTCGCACGACATAGCTGCCGAGCGAGACATCTTCGAAAAGGAAACTCCCCTCGGCGTCGGTCGTGGTCGTCGGCTCGCCGTCGTCCAACTGGCCGTTGCGGTTCAGGTCCAGATAGATTGACACGCTGGCCTGACCGGGCTCGTCGGCCTCGAAGATGCCGTCCAGGTCGGTGTCCAGGCCCTTCCGCCCGCAGATGCTGCCGGGCATGGCGCGGTTGCCGAAATCGCGGCCATCGGCGATTGGGCCTGTCCTCAGGTCCACCACATGGCAATCGGGATCGAGCGGCGTTGTCTGCGCGTATCCCTCCGGCACGATCTCGCGCACCCGGTATTGCCCAATGGGCAGATCTTCAAAAGCGTACCACCCGGTCTCATCCACATCGAGTGTCGCGGGATCATCAATACGACTGAGAGTGAATGGCTCGCCGGCGTCCAGCGCGCCATTATCGTCCGTATCGATGTAGATCGTGATTCCCGCCATGCCCGGTTCGAGGTATTCGCCGTCGCCAGCGCCCAGCAGGCTGGGCATGTCGATGATCGCCGTGACCTGGTCGCGAGTCGTGATGTGGACGGCAAACGGGTCAATCTTGCGGATTTCGGTCAATCCCCATTGATGGTTCCAGCCAAAGGCATATCCGATCCTCAGCACCCCTTGCGCATTCAACTGCTCAACTTCATCCAGGAAGGATGTCGTGCTGTTCGACAGGCCGTCGGAGCAGAAGAACAGCGTCGTCTCGCCGGGCTGCGCCTGTGCCCCGTCCAGTGCGGCAATGGCCGCCGCCAAACCGGCTTCAAAGTCTGTTGTCCCGCCGTTGGTGCCCGGATGGACGATCCGAATGGACTTCAACGCCTCTTCCAGATCGCTGATGCCATTGCCGTCGCTGTCCGCAACGGGACTGGTCCAGAGCTGCGTGCCCTCGGCGGCCGGGTCCAAGTCCAGTTGCACGGCGTTGTCGGCGAAAACAACCACCGCAACCTGAGCATCCTGCCCCCACCCCAGATCGATCAGTTCCTGTCGCACGGCCAGCATGGTGAAAATCTCTGCATCCAGCACATGGTGCGAGGCGCCATCGCCGTTGACATCGCCAAAGCCATAGCAGTCATATCCGGTCGCCGAATCCGAAACGTCAATCACCATCGTGACGGTCGGCGGATCGGCCGGGAAGGGGTTACGGTCGCGGATGCCGTTGCCGTTGAGGTCGTTGAACTTGGTTCCCGAGATGCGCCCGTCCCAGCGATTGCCAAAGTCCACTCCGGTCACGGCTTGACCGCCTGTGATGGCCACCGGGTGTGCCCCGGGCGCTGCCGGCTCGACTTGCTCCAGCCCATCCGTCAGCATCTCGCGCACCGAGTACTGCCCATCGGGCAGCCCGATGAACCGATAAGTGCCCGCTTCATTGATCAGTGAAGTATCCGGATCATCCTGGCGCAGGAAGGTCAGGGGTTCGCCGGCGTTCAAGGCGCCATCGTGATTCTCATCGAGATAGATGCGAATATCGTCGCGGCCGAACGGCTGAACGATGACGTTGTCAATGGCCGGGCCCATGCCGGTGCCCGAACTCTGGCTTGCGAACGTCAGTAGCGTCAGAACATCCTGAGCAACAAATTCCCATGACTTGATTTCCCAGCCCATGTCGGTGCGGCCGAGACCCGGAGTGTCTTGAGCCCCTGTGTGCCGTCAGGGTTTCCCGCCATCGCAAACTGGACCCGATAGCGTCGGCCGGGCTCAGTCAGCAGCGTCTGGGCGATGCTGCCCGCGTCGGCCATATTCAGGTCGATGCTGTATTCTCCTTCAGCCGCCTGCAAGTAGGTATGGATCCAATCCACGCCCGCGGGGATGAACCAGCCGGCGACCTCGCAAGTGCCCGTCCCCAGGTTCATGAGGCTTCCGGCGTTGACGCTGCCCTGCTCGAAACTGCCGTTCCTGGCGATGGAGAGGCCCCACACATCCTCGTCGGCGACCCCGTCTCGGTTGGTGTCGAACCACTTGCGTCCGTGAATCTCGCCGCCCGGCCGCTGGTACTCGTAAGCGCCGACGTCCACGTGCAGGCCGACCATCCGGTCGAAGGCCTCGCCACGCTGGTCGTGCCACAGCGGTTCCCCGTCGTACCGGAGGGCGAGGGCGTTATCACCTGCATCCACCGCCGGGCTGTCGGCCGGAATGGCGTGCGTTGCGGACATTCCGCCATTGTCCTGAAGCATACCAATCAGCGGATCAACGCCTGTCTGGTTGCCGTTGGCACCATTCGTCAAGCCGCCGGCGCTGGAGGCATCGCCAATCAGATTGTGGGAAGATGTGGGCTGGACGACGCCACGGATATCCGAGACCGCGCCGGCAATTCCCGCGTAGTTGCCCGCGACGAGCGTATTCTGAAGCAGCACATGGTCATTCACCGCGTAGATGCCGCCGCCGGTTTGGCGGGTTTGGCCGTTGACGTCCGCGCGATTGGCTGTGATCGTCGCATTGATGAACACAGCCGTGTTCTGCACCCCTTCCAGATAGACGCCGCCGCCCATGCGATGGGCGCGATTGCCGGAGAGGGTGCTGTTGCATACGGTCAGTTCAGCGCGATACCCGACCCAAACCCCGGCGCCACGGTCCGTGGTGGCGCTATTCGAGGCAATCAGGCTGTCGCTGATCGCCAGGGCGCCGTCGCTGTGGAAGATGCCGCCCCCGCGATTGGTTGCGGTGTTCTCCCGGAGGGTGCTTCCGACGATTTCCATGCGCCGCTGATCGGTGTAGATCGCGCCACCGATGTTGCTGGCGCCGTTCTGCTCCAGGAGGCAGTTGCGCATCGTGGTCACATAGAAGTCCTGCCACGCCACGATCGCGCCTCCCCAGTCGGCATAGTTCAGGCGGAATGTGCTGTCCAGTATCGTGGTCGATCCCGCGGTGCGTACCGCGCCGCCGTGGCCGTCGGACGCGTTTCGCTCGAACGTCGAGCGAGTGATCAGGAGAGCCTGAGTCGAGTGGTTGACGGCCGCTCCGAATGTCGCCCAGTTCTCACTGAATGCGGATTCGCTGATCTCGACCGGTCCCCAGGTTTCCAATGCGCCGCCGTTCGCCGATTGGTTCGCCGTAAAGGTCGAACCATCGATGAAGAGAGTGGCTGCGCCCGCGATCGCACCACCCCTGTAACCGGTGGTGTTGGTCTCAAAGGCGCACTGACTGATGTTGATGAGGCTCGGATTGGTCCACATGGCGCCGCCGCTGTTGACCGCCTGATTCTCACGGAATGCGCAGTCAATCACGTCCACCGCGCGGTTCGAATCGACGAACAGGGCGCCCCCGTCAAAATCGGCGTTGTTATGGTCGAATGCCGCCGACTCGATGTGGGTCGTATAGGCGCCTGCCAGGTAGATGCCGCCGCCGCGGTCCGACGTGTTGGTCGAGAACGCTGCGTCAAGCAGCGTGAGCGAATGGGTGGAGTAGATGGCCCCGCCTCGCTGTTCAGCGCTATTGGAACTGAACTGGGTGTCGCTGACCACGGTGGGCGCCAGTGCGTGGACGGCGCCGCCGTGGACCGTCGCGGTGTTCTGCGTGAAGGCGCTGTCCTCGATCGCGGTCTGCACGCTGCTGCTGATCGCGCCGCCAAAAGATGCCGAATTCGCCGTGAAGGTGGTTTCCCGTACCGTCAACTCGCCGGCGTTGATGCGCATTCCTCCGCCCAGATTGACGGCATGGTTGCCGTCAAGAACGCAATTGGCGACGACAACAGACGCGCTGGCGGCCGTTGCGTAGATCGCGCCACCATCCTGGCCGGCGCGATTCTGGGTGAAATGGACATCCGCCAAATCCAGCGAACCATCGCACCAGATCGATCCGCCCGAGGCGCCTTCGCCCGCATTGCCGTTGGCGAGCCTGATGCCGGACATGGTCAGCGTTGCCCCTGGATTGACCTCAAAATGGCGAGAGCGTTCGGCCGCGTCAATCGACAGTTGCCCCGAGCCCGGTCCCAGGATAGTAATGGTCGCCGCCACCACGATTTCGTTCCCGTTGAGCGTGATCGTCTGTCCCAGGAGCGTCGAATCGAAGTGGATGACATCGTCGCCGCTGCCGGCCGGCGCATCGCCCACAGGCCCATCGCTGTTGGCGGCGTAGACGGCCTCACGCAGGGTCAACAAGCCATCCTCGGCAATCAGGTCCGCCACGCTGTTCACGACATAAGTCGTGCTGAGAAGCTGCCGCGGTTCCAGTCTTTCGGAGTGACCACGCCCCGCGACACCGATTCTTCGCCGGCGTAGAGCGTTCAAATGGCCTGTGATCGGATTTCTGACGCGGCGGTGAGCGAGGATGTTCAGGGACATGTCGATGACCTCCGAAATGCTGCTGCGGAGACCCACGTGATGCCTGCAAACCGGCCTGCCTGCGTGCAGACACCCAAAAGGTGGGCTCATCGCATCCACCTCAGGCGACAAACCGTACTCGCTACCCAGGCATCAGGGTGGCTTGATAGTTGTTCGCCTGGACTGACACGCAGGGCTGCTGGCACCCGATGCTCGTTACCCCTCCACTTGGGCGCCCGGCGGTCTCAACGGCCCACTGGTTGGCGTTGCCGCGTTCGGCCGAGGCGAAAACGCGCCGCCGGAATTGCCCATCCACAAGCAGGGGTGCCCATCCATCTCCGGCCCACGAAGAACTTCCCAAATATGGACGCGCAGCTCTATAGTCAATATACCTGATTGTGGCGGTAAAAAAAGCGATAATCCGCAAACACCCGCGGCGGGCCAGGTCATTCCCGGAGTCCTTTCCTCCCCGGCCACCATGGATTGGAATGCGGGCATGCGGCGGAGGGCGTTGCGGCGGCCATCCGGGTCCGGTATGGTCCAGACATGGTCAAGGCAACCGTCACGGGATTGTGTCTGGTGTTGCTCGTTGCACGATTCGCCTCAGCGCGGGATTACCAGTTCGACGGCATCATCTCTCGCCAGGTTCTTGAGAACTACCTGTCCCGGTCGATCACCATGCAGGATCTTCTGACCGGCAAGGGCAATCTGGATGACAACATCCGCATGCTCAAAAGCGCCGGCGCGAAGTTCGCCGGCCGGACGCTCTATCTTTGGGGCGGCGAGGGCAACCTGCCAAAGAACTTGGAACTGGCCAGGAAGAACGCCCCGAAGATCCATGCCGCCGACCCGGAGATGATCCTCCAGGGGTGCATTTTTGAGATTGTCACCAGCCAGGTGGAACGCATCGTGGTGCCCGCGTGGGCGTTGGAGGCGCTGAAACTGCCAGTCGAGAAGCGCAATTTCCGCTATGCCGACATGATCTATCCCAGCGGGCGCGGCCGGAACCAGTGGGGCCGGGATGCATCCGTGCCGGACATCAGCCGGCCGGAAACCAGGCTGTGGTTCTACTTTGTCGCTGCGTCGTACATCGATGTGGGTATTGAGGCGTTGCACTTCGGCCAGGTGGAGATCATGAACGGCAACGATCGAAACCTGGATCACTGGGCGCAGGTGTTCGCCCTCGTGCGAGCCTATGCCGCGAAGCACGCGCGACGGAACATGGTTCTGTGCGATGGGCACGTGCCGGGTGGGGGACTGGTGCGGGACGGGAAACTGTTGTTAGATTTCCATTCCTTCCCCCTGCGCATCATGGAAGTGCCCGAGCAGCCGCAAAAGGGCATTCTGAAGGTCGGCTTCACCGACAGTTTCTACGGCCGAAGCCGCGGTGGCCAGACGCCCAGCGGGTGGACCTGCGAGCACCTGCCGTACCTGGTTGAAGTGGATAACTGGGGTTCGAGCGACAAGCCCGGGCAAGCCGGAGTGGGCGGGTGCTGGGTCTGGGGCTATGACGAGATGTCGTGGTTTGCCCATCAGAGCGAGCAATACCGCAACGAATGGCTGCGGTATGCGTGGGACTGGGTGCGGCGAACCGATCCGAACGGCTGGCTGCAGATGCCCGGCAGCCGCGTGGTCCATACGCCCGTCAACGGAAAGTGGTGGTACTACGCCAACACGCCCGGCCCCGCCGTCCCGGACGGCTTTAACCAGGAAGAGGCGATCCGTGCGATTTGGGCGGCCGACGCCCCGAAAGCGGCGTCGGATGCGCCTTGATTGGCTATTCTGCCGGCAGCCTGTAACGGGCGGTTGGCCGGTTGGGGTCGGCCAGCGGCTTGTTGATCGTTGGGACCTGGATCCGATAGCCGGTGTTGTCCTCCAGCCTGGCGTCGGCCCCGTTGCTGATGACGCCCTCCTTGTCGCCGACATGGCGATTGCCTTGGACCACATTGTTCTCGCCGGGTGCGCCGGCGATGGAGATCCCGCTGCCCGCGGTCGTGTTGCCGACGATGCGGACATTCCGGCAGTAGTGGCGGTCCGCGTGGCGGTCGGCAACCACGAAGATGCTCGCGATCTTTGTATCCGTTCCCGGGCCATGGGGGCGGATGTCGTTGCCTTCGACCAGCAGACCGTCGATGCCGGCAGTCAGGAAGATGCTCAGGTAGGCATTGCCCTTGTTGCGAAGGATGCGGCTGTCCCTGATCGTGCAATTGGCGTGCCCCTCGTGCATGAGGCCCTCGCCGTCGTTGATGTAGTACACGCCGTCAGCGCAGCGGTTGCGATAGACCTCGTAGTCGTTGCCCTCGACGGTGTATCGCCATCCGCGGATCGTCATGGCCCGATTGTCGTTCGTGCTTGAACCGGCGGTCAGGTTCACGCCGGTGTTGGTCTGGCGCATGACATTGGGTTTGAACCGGATGACGTTGAACGAGGCGACCGTGCCATCGCCGGTGAATTCGATGGCGGTGCGGCCCGTGGCGTAGATGTAGTTGTCGCGGATGACAGTCCCTTTTCGAAAGCCCCAGGGAATGGTCTCCGGATCGCCCTTGGGGTCCTGCCCGCCTCCTCCTCCCAGTGAGAAGGGGTTGACGGCGATGGCAGCACGGTTGTCGTAGTCAAACATCACGCCATCCTTGATCTCGACCGGGCCGGCGCTTTTCCCGCGGCCGAGCACCACGTATCCGGGCATGTTGAAACTGTCCGTCGATTCCGGAAACCGACAGTTGGCCACCAGCGCATTTTCGGCCGAGAAGACCTGGACGGCGGCCTGATGCCACTTGGTGTAGCGCTGCCAGGGCTTCTGGCCGGCGGCCAGATCAGGCACTCGCTCATCGATGATCGCGGCGTTCCGCAGAACGCACCCGTAGACGATGCGGTTCCTGCCGCAGACGTGCTCCGTCGCCTCGGCCATCAGAATATGCCCGCGGTTGATGCTGATGTTGACCAGACCGCAGTTGCTGGCCGTGGCCGGATTGGCCAGCTCAATCCGCTTGAACGCGGTCTCCTTCGGCGTGCCCTCGCCTTCGAGCTTCGGTTCGAATTTCGGAAACTCGAAGCGCGTGGCGGGCGCATAGCCATCCTGGCGGGCGTCGATTACCGGCCCCGGATCAGCGCCGCGCAGAACGACGCCATTGTGCAGGCGGATCGACTGGCTGAATCGGTACTCACCGGCCGGGAAAAAGACCACGCCGCCTCCCTTTGCGGCCAGAGCCGTCTGGGCCTTCTCAAGCCGCTGTTCCAGGCTTGACCCGGCGAAGTCGTCGATATTGACGGCCTGGTTCCAGCGAATGTGACCGGTCCACGCAAGCTTGTAGCTCGCGGTGGGATTGTCTGTGGGTGGATCGGCCGCCGCAATCCGAACGAAGGCAAGCACCAGAATGCACGCCGTGTTTCGAGTCATCAGGACCTCCGAGGTCATGCTTCCCAAGCCAGTTACTGCTTGATTGTTTCGGCGTTGTCGAAGGGCCAGTGCCGCGTCAGATATGGATCACCATTCCGTCGAAAACGGTCCCGATTCCCTGATGACGGCTCGAATGAGGTCTTCGCGCCGGCGTCCGGGAAGCCAGGGCGGACCTCATCGAGGACCGGCCGGTTCCCGTAGACCGTTGGCCCGAACGGTTCATCCGCGCGATGCGACAAGGGCAATCCCCCGGCATCGATTCCGTGGCGCCCGCGCCTCCCCGCACGCTCCCCCGGCTGATCTGTGGTCGTGGCGACCGGCTGTGAAGAACTAGCCGACGGCGGCCGTGTCGGCCTTGGTGCGACCATGGCCCTCATGCTTGTCCTTGTTCCAGTTCCGCAAGGTCTGCGGGCTGAAGATGAGCTGGTTGCGGCCGGTGCGCAGGAGGTTGCGGCGGCGAAGCTGCGCCAGTGCCAGGCTGACGGTCTCGCGCGCTACACCTACCTTCTGGGCAAGCTGCTGGTGGGTAATCCGCACGACGACGCCGTCCGGCAGCGGGCTGGCCGCTGGCGAATCACTGAGGTCGACCAGGGTCCTGATCAGGCGGTGGTTGCAGTCCTCAAAGACGAGCCCGGCCGCATCCTCGCGGAAAGTGGTGAGCTTGAGAGCAAGCTGCTTGATCAGTTCGATTGCCGTCGCCGGTTTGTGGGGTAGCAACTCAAACAGTCGCTCGACAGAGACAATGGAAATCGTGGAGGTGACGATCGCTTCGGCGGCTTCGCCATAGGTGGCGAGCCTGGCGAGCGCTGCCCCGCCGCACCAATGATCCGCGCCGAGGATTTCCACGAGCCGCCGCGATCCGCTCGAGGCGACCTGATACGTCCTTACCTGCCCCTCGTGAATGAAATACAGGTTCCTCGCCGGGTCGTTCGGCTGGTAGACGACCGCCTTCGCAGGAACCTGAATTCGATGGGGCTCAACCGCCGGGTCCCGCAGGAGACTGACCAGAGGTGAATCGCCCGTCCGAGCTGAAGCGTGCAACTGCATAGACACGACTCCTGTTATGCCGCCGGATTGGCCATTGTGATGGATGCGGCTTCCACTCCTCTGGGGCTATTACGGAAGGCTTTGCCGGGCGGTTCGTGGGAAAAGCGGATTTACCCTCATTGCCGTCCTGGCACGACGGGCGGGCTCGGCCGATTGGTCCGCCGATCTGGCCGGTAAGAATCGGCCGTGGCGTGTGGAGGGCTCAGTTCTTCACCTGCGTGGCGAGAATCCGAGCAATCGCCTCACAGATGTCCGCGCGGTGGATGCCGTTAAGCGCCAGTGCGAGCTGTGTTTCCATCAGCCCGTACGGAATGCCGGTGTCATAGCGTTGGCCCTGGACACAGACCACCCAGTACTTGTCGATGTTCTGCCGAAGATGCTCCTGCGCGGCCGTGAGCTGAAATTCGTTCTTCTCGCGGATGTTGTTCTTGATGAGGTATTCCAGCGAATCGAAGATGCGCGGCGAGAAGACGTGCATGCCGAAATGGGCCAGGTAGTTGCCCGCCGGCAGCCCCGGCGTGGTCATTCGCTCGCGGGCAATCTCAATGGAGGGCTTCTCGATGATCAGATCGGCCCTGTAGATGCCCTGGCCGGGCTCGATGGGCGTGCCCTTGATCGTCCCGAAAAGGTGCAGCAACCTCTCGACCGTCGGCTTGACGCCGGTGACGGTGTCCAGCATGTGCTGCTCATACACCCTGATCAACTGCCGCGCGCAGCGGTCCTTGACATCGGAGACGTAGATGTGGTCGCCAAGCATGAGCAGGAACGCATCATCGCCGACGAATTCTCTCGCCTGGTAGACGGCGTGCCCGAAGCCCTCGGGCGTGTGCTGCTCCGCGAAGCGAAGACGCTCGCCAAAAACCGCAAGCTTCTCGGATTCCTGGATCGCCCAGTCCTTGCCGCGGAACGTCCGCAGCATGTCATCGTCGAGGCGCCGGAAGTACTCGCGGTAGTATTTCTCCTCACCGGGCTGCGTGATGATGCAGATCTCCTCGATGCCCGACTCGATTGCCTCCTCACCGATGATCTGGATGACCGGCTTGGTCAGCCCGTCGCGATCGACCAGCGGAAACATCTCCTTCTGCACGGCCTGCGACGCGGGATACTGGCGCGTGCCGCGACCCGCGGCGGTGATGACGGCTTTGCGGACTCTGGCCATAAGGGCGCTTCTCCTGAGCGAAGCGCTAAGCATAGGCAACCCCCCCTTGCCCGCAAGTCGCCGTCATCGCGCTCCACACCTTGGCGAGCCGTGTCGCACAACCGCCGCGAAGTTGAAGAGTTGATGATGATCTGTACGCTAATGCCCATACGAGCAGCCATCTCGACTGCCGGGCTTATCTGCCGACGGTGTTAGGAGTGAGGCAACATGAAACAAGCCGTGTTCATCAAGCTCAGCATCATGATGTTCTTGGAGTTCTTCATCTGGGGCACATGGGGCGTGAGCCTGGGTGGCTTCATGGCGGCCAATGGCATGGGCGATGTGATCTACCTGGCCTATACCGTGGGGCCCATCGCCGCAATCGTATCGCCGTTCTTCCTCGGCATGATTGCCGATCGATTCTTCGCGACTGAGCGCGTGCTGGCGACCATGAACTTCCTGGGCGCGGGCGCAATGCTTGGGGTCGGTGCTATCGCAGCGACCAACGGCACCGCGGCAGAGCTCAAGTGGTGGTTCATTGCCCTGTTGCTGGTGCACATGCTCTGTTACATGCCAACGCTCGGCCTGACCAATACCCTGGCCTTCCACAATCTGACCAACCAGGCAAAGCAGTTTCCACTTATTCGCGTCTTCGGCACGTTGGGATGGATTGCGGCCAACTGGGTCACGGGCCTGATCGGCGACAAGACCGTGACGCAGTTCTATGTGACCGCGGGCGCCGCCGTGGCTCTTGGCGTGTTCAGCTTCTATCTGCCGCATACGCCGCCGCCGGCCAAGGGGCAGAAGGCATCCGTGCGCCAGATCCTGGGTTTGGACGCACTCGCGCTGATGAAGCAGAAATCTTTCGCGGTATTCGTGATCGCTTCGTTCCTGACCTGCATCCCATTGGCGGCATATTTCAGCTATGCCAACGTCTACGTCGGCGATGTTGGCTTCAGTCGCCCCACGACAACGATGTCGTTCGGACAGGTCGCCGAAGTCGTCTTTATGGTCGTGATGCCGCTGTTCTTCGCGTTCCTTGGCGTGAAGTGGATGCTCCTGATGGGCATGTTGGCTTGGGTCGTCCGCTATGGTTTGTTCTCGGCGGCTGCCGGAAATGAAGTGCTCTGGATGGTTGTCGTCGGCATTCTGCTCCATGGCATCTGCTACGATTTCTTCTTCGTCACCGGATTCATCTACGCCGACAAGAAAGCGCCCAAGGAGATTCGAGGCCAGGCGCAGGGCCTGCTTGTGCTGATCACGCAGGGCTTGGGCATGGTGATAGGAACACTGGTCATAGGCCAGGTCGTAAAAGCATATATGCCCCAGGACGCCAACGACCTGCGGACCCAGGCGGCGAAGTTGATGGCTGACGCGGCCGGGAAGGCGCCCGAGATTGCTCAACCCATCATCGAGCAGGCCGCACAGATGGCGCGTCAGGCCAACGAATTGACGAATTGGACGGCGATTTGGCTCGTGCCTTGCATCTTGGCCGCCGCGGTCGCAGCCTTCTTCCTCATCTTCTTCAAGGATGACGGCAAGACCGCCGAAACCTCCGACGCGCACGCCGCCGAGGTCGGCGCGGGGCATTGAGCGTGCTCTGCAGCGTTCAATCCAAATCCACTCGGAAACACCGGACCCGGCGCACGCGTGGCGCCGGGTCCGGCTTTGCGCCTTGACAGGTTGCCCGGGATCGGGTGCGCTACCCGCAACGAACCACAAGGAGCGGTCATGGCGCGGGTCGATCGAAGCTGGGTGAGCAGGCGTGCCCTGGTCAGAACTGTGGGACTGGCGGCCGGGGCCCTGGCCGGCTGTGCCCCGATGGAACGTCTCTTCTCGCCCACCGCCGGCCGCGGCGGCGTGAACAAGCGCATCATCATCGTCGGCGCTGGCCTTGCCGGGTTGGCCTGCGGCCATGAACTGAAGGCCGCCGGCTATGCCGTCAACCTCTTCGAGGCCCGCGGCCGCGTCGGCGGGCGCGTCCTCAGCCTCACCGATGTCCTGCCCGGCACTGTCGTCGAGGCCGGCGGTGAGTTTGTCTCGCCCAACCATGCCCTGTGGACCGCCTACGCCCGCCGCTTCGGCCTGACCCTCGATCCGGCACTGCCCGGACCGGCCGACAGCGAGATCATCGTCGATGGCAAACCCCTTGATCCCTCCGCGGCGCACGCGGTGTGGAGCGAGATCCGCTCGGCGTATGCGGCGCTGGCGCAGGATGCCGCCTCCGTTGTCACCGCCGCGCCATGGGATACCCCGGACGCCGAGAAACTCGATCGCCGCACCGTGGCAGGGTGGGTGGCCTCGCTTCGTTCCTCGGCCGAAACCCGGCGCATCATCACGGCCGACATCGAGGCCCAGATGGGCGTGCCGGCCTCCTCGGCCAGCCTCCTGGCGCTATTGGCCCGTGTTAAGGCCGCTGGCCCGGAACGCGTTCGCATGCAGGATGGCGCGCTTCGCTGCAAAGGCGGAAACCGTCAGCTTGCCGATGAACTGGCTCGGTCGATCGGCATGGCCCGCATTCAGCTACGGGCACCGGTCGTCGCGATTCAGTCCAACAACGGCGTGGTGCATGTCAGCACGGCCGATGGACGGGCCTACGAGGCGGATGATGTTGTCCTCGCTGTCCCGCCTACGGTCTGGGAGAAGATTCAAATCTACCCGAACCTCCCCAACGACCTGGCCATGCAGATGGGCCAGGCCGTCAAGTACCTCGCCGTCGTCAGCGGCGGGGGGAACATGCGCGCCATCACCACCGGCGACCTCAGCGCCACCTGGGAGGCCACCCCTGCAAGCCGCGACCCATCCATCCTCGTCGCCTATTCCGCCGGCCGTGCGGCCGAGGCGGTCCGCGCCTATCGGCTTGAGGAACAGACGGCCCGATACCGCCAGAATCTCACCCATATCCGCGCCCTGTCGGCCGGCCCGCTGCGGATGCGCTACATCGACTGGGTTGCCGACCGCTGGACCCTCGGTGGCGCTTCCTTCCCCGCGCCCATGCAAACGGTGCGATACGGCCCGATCTGCCGCGAAATCCACCCGCAAATCCACCTCGCCGGCGAGCACATGTCCTTCAGCCACGCCGGAACCATGGAAGGCGCCCTGCAAAGCGGCGTGGTCCTCGCCCGACGCCTCGCCCTCCGCGATGGCGCCGCCACCGCCTGACGCCGCCCATCCCGTAGGTCCGGCTTCTCCCCGCCCGTTCGTAGTGCGGCCTTCAGGCCGTACAGCCTCTCCGCGTTCGGCCAGCCCCAAGCGCCGGTGCCATGGCCACCGCAGCCGCCAGAAGCTCTTCTTTGCGCACCAACTCCACCGGCTGCGTGGCCGTGCTCCAGGGAGGCCGCCTCTGTGGAACATGAGCGCGCGGGGCTGTCCTGCCCCACCAAAAGGCCAAATGAGCGGCATGCCTATCGGCGGATGCCCATGCCCGTGCATTTCCTGTACATCCCGGCCCGGCCAATCCGTTCCCACAACACCGCCAGGCGGGCTGTGCAGTCGGCACAGGCCTGTTCTATACCCGCGCCGGATGGACGTAGGGGCGGGGCTTTCCCGCCCGGTCGCCCAACGGACGACCCTCCTTCCCACCCCGCCAGAAAAAAATCCTCAAAACAGTAAACAAAACCCGAACTCAAGCGTAGTATCAGTGGAACAGCGACCCGCCCGCCATCCCGCACCTGCCAAGTGCGGCATGACCGGCCGGCTCAGTACAACCAAAAAAAGGAGGGCCCATGCCTTTCACCACTGACCGCTGGCAACTGACCACTGACCAACCGCAGAACGAACCCAAGCGAACCCAGGGCAATACCCCTATGGCGCTATCAAGAACGCACTTTCTCCCCCTCCACCCCCTCGCGCAGGATGACCAAACGAACCCACGACACCGTCGCGCCACCCTTGCGCGGCAGGGTCGTTTGGATAGAATCTCCTCGATGTCCGAGATCGTCCTGGCCACCCTCAACGCCAAGTACATCCACGCCGCCTTCGGGCTGCGCTGTCTGCTGGCGAACCTGGGGGAACTCAGGGAGCGGGCGACCATTCTGGAGTTCGAAATCGCGCAGCGGCCGATCGACATCGCCGAGGCGATCCTGGCCCAAAACCCCCGGATCGTCGGCCTGGGCATCCACATCTGGAACGCCGGCCCATCCACCGAACTGGCGGCCATTCTCAAACGGCTTCGGCCGGATCTGGTGCTTGTTCTCGGCGGGCCCGAAGTCAGCCACGAGACCGATCAGCAGGAGATCACGCGATATGCCGACTATGTGATCGCGGGCGAGGGTGATCTCGCCTTCGCCGAGTTGTGTGGGCGGGTCTTTGCCGGCCGCCCGCCAGCGCAGAAGCTCATCGCCGCCGAACCGCCGGATTTCGATCGGCTCACGCTGCCCTATGACCTGTACGACAGCAAGGATATCGCCCACCGCATCGTGTATGTCGAGGCGTCCCGCGGCTGCCCGTTCCGGTGCGAGTTCTGCCTGTCATCGCTGGATGTTCAGGTGCGCAATGTGCCGCTGGAGCGGTTCCTGCCGGCCATGCAGTCGCTGCTCGACCGCGGCGTGCGGCATTTCAAGTTCGTCGATCGCACGTTCAATCTGAACCTGAACATCGGGATGGCAATCCTGAGTTTCTTCCTTGAACGATACACGCCCGGTTTGTTTCTGCACTTCGAAATGATCCCCGATCGCCTGCCCGAGACCCTGCGCGAGCTGATCGAACGCTTCCCGGCCGGATCGCTGCAATTCGAGGTGGGCGTGCAGACGTTCAACCCGGATGTGGCCGAGTTGATCAGCCGCCGGCAGGATAATGCCCGCGTCGAGGAAAACCTGCGATTCCTGCGCGAGCACACGGGCGTGCATGTGCATGCCGACCTGATCGCGGGCCTGCCGGGCGAGGATCTGCCCAGTTTCGCGGCCGGCTTTGATCGGCTGGTCGGCCTGCGCCCGCAGGAAATTCAACTGGGCATCCTCAAGCGCCTGCGCGGCGCGCCCATCGCGCGACACGACCAGACCTGGGGCATGGTCTACAGCCCCCATCCGCCCTACGAGATCCTCCAGAACCGCCTGATCGACTTTCCCACGATGCAGCGCATCCGCCGGATGGCGCGCTACTGGGACATCGTCGCCAACAGCGGCAATTTCGCCGCAACCACCCGGATGCTGTGGAAGAGCGATTCGCCGTTCTGGTCCTTCCTGCGGTTCTCCAACTGGTTGTATGAGCGCACATCGCGGACGCACGGGATTGCGCTGCACGTTCTGGCGGAATTGATCTGGCAATACCTGACCCGGGAATGCGCACGCGACCCGAAGGCGGTCGCCGACGCCATGTGGGCCGATTACCAGCGCAACGGCCGGAAGGATGTGCCCGGGTTTCTTCGCGGCCAAGTGGCCGGTACGATGGCCTTCAGGCCGCGCCTGCCCACGGGCCTGACTCGCCAGGCTCGGCATCGAGAGCTGTGATGGCTCCTGTCCGTCCTTGGAGGAGATGGAATGTCCAACCGCACATGTGCGCTCGTACTTCTCGCCCTGTCGGTCTGTTCTCCAGCGCACTCGGCTCAGGTTGAGCAGTTGTGGCTGTACTACTCGACCAATCTCCAGGTCAACGCCAATGTCGATCGGCTGGAGCCAATCTGGCGGCGGGCGGCCAAGGCCGGGTATACGCACGTGCTGCTGGCCGACTCGAAAATGGCCAAGCTCGATGACCTGGGCGGGATGGAAAACGTCTACCAGGCCAATGTGCAGCGCGTCCGTAAGCTCGCGACCGAACTGAACCTCCAAGTCGTCCCGGCGGTGTTTCATATCGGCTACAGCAACGCCATGCTCTGGCATGACCCGAACCTGGCCGAGGGGCTGCCGGTGAAACGCGCCTTCTTCGTTGTGAAAAACGGCGAGGCGAGGCTCGTCGCCGATCCGCCAGTGGCGTTCAACCCCAAGCCCGACTGGAAGGATCAGAATGTCCAGATCGACGGCGGAACCGCCACGGTGCGCGACCCGGCCGGCAATGCGCGATTTACCTACAAGCTCAATGTCTCGCCGTTCCGGTGCTATCACGTCAGCGTGATGGTCCGGACGGATGGCTTCACCGGCGAGCCACGGGTGGCCGCCATTGGCGACAAGGGCAGCCTCCAATACACCAACCTGGGCGTAAAAGGCACGCAGGATTGGCGCGAGCATCACATCGTCTTCAATTCGCTGGATCATCAGACGGTGAATGTCTACTTTGGCGTCTGGGGCTCGGCCAAGGGCACGCTGCAATGGAAGGACTGGAGTATCGAGGAAGCCGGCCTGACAAACGTCCTGCGCCGGCCGGGCGCGCCGGTGGTGGTTGAGGGATACGCCGAGGGGACGGATTACGAGCCGATCCGCGACCCGCGCCTGGGCAATACACCATGGAAGGGCAGCTACGAAGTCTGGCACGAGCCGCCGGCCATCCGGACGAAACTGCCCGACGGGACGAAGCTGCGAGTGTCGTGGTATCACCCGGCCATCATCTACGACGGCCAGGTGAGCGCTTGCCCATGCGAGCCCAAGACACTGAAGCTTCTGGAGGAGGAGGCGAAGCTCGTTCGAGCGGCGTGGCAGCCCAAGGGGTTGATGATGTCGCATGATGAAATCCGGACGATGGGCTGGGATGAATCCTGCGTGCGGCGGAATCTGGATGCGGGGCAGATCCTGGCGGAAAATGTGCGGTTCTGCACTGGTCTGCTCAAGGGCAGCGATGTGTACGTCTGGAGCGACATGCTCGACCCCCATCACAACGCGGTGAAGGATTATTACCTGGTTCGGGGCGACCTGGCCGGCTCATGGGAAGGACTGGACAAGGGTGTGGTCATCATCAACTGGAACTTCGGCAAGCGGGATCAATCCCTCAAGTTCTTCGCCGATCGCGGCCATCGCCAGATCGTCGCCGGGTATTACGACAGCAAGCCCGCGCAAGTGAAAGAGTGGCTGGCCTCGGCCGGCAAGGTCGAGGGCGTGGTCGGGGCGATGTACACGACCTGGCGGAATCAGTACGACGGCATCGAGGAATTTGCCCGGTATTGCCGGTGAAGGCTGGCTATCGCTTCGGGCGAGCAAGCGGCTTGTCCAGGGCTTCATCCTCCGCCTTGCGGTTCTGCTGGCCGACGAGTTTCAAGGTAATGTCGTCAAACATCACCGAGCCGGGGTGCAGGTAGGCGTACAGGTCCACCCGCAGCGTCTGCACCGGCAGGGCGCGGTGCTGGGGATTGAGTTCATCGACGATCGTCACCCACTGGCCCTTGGTGTGGCCGGTGGGGGGGACCTGGCGGCGGTAGATTTCGCGCTCTACCCGTTCATCCTTGATGTTCCTGTCCCACGTGTAGCCCTTGACGAACACGTGCAGCGTCGGGCCATCGCTCTTGTATCGGAAGCTCAGACGGTAGCGGGCGCCGGGGGCGATCTCGATGGAGTCGGAGAGGCACGCCATGCCGTTGTTCTCAGCGCAGTAGCGAGAAGGGTTCATGGCCAGGACGTTGTTGGTCTTGCCGGCCTCGGCGAGCCTGTAAATGGCGACCTTGTCGATGGCCGGGGGCTTTGCGCTGATGGGCAGCCGGTACTTCTCGGCCTGGTAGATCGCCATCCAGCCCTTGGGCTCGTCGAAACCGGGGTTAAAGACGAGGTTCGGATTCTTTTTCCATAGTTCATCGGCTTCCGGATCGATCCTGATGTCGCCTTCTTCGGGCACGTGCTGGAAGGGGGCGACACCGGGCATGGTCTCGAGGATTCGTTCGGTGGCGAAGCGCAGGTCGGTGGGGGTGGCGAGGGGTTCTTTGATCTGGCGAGGCTTGGCATCCTTCTCGCGCAGGTCGAGGATTTTCAGTCGAAGCTCATCGCGGCCGGCGGTGCGGGCGATTTCACCCCAGATGAGGATGTCGGCCTCGACGAAGCGATTGAGCTTTGTGACGGAGTCGGCGACGGTGGCGAAGGCGATGGGTGCATCGGATTCGGCAGCCACATCGAGCATCTTGGGTGCGTCGATGACGTCGTACTTTTTCGTGCGGTCGAGTTTCTGGCGGAGAGAGAAGCCAGCGCGGTCGCGCAGTTCCTGTGGGGCATCGCCGGCGAGGGGGAATATGGCGACTCTGGGCGCGGCCGGGTCTTCGGCGGCCGGGGCTAGGGAAGCGACGAGGAACAGGAGGCAGACGACTAGACGGGGCATGGAGGCACCTCCGAGGTAGTGTACCAGAGGTTCCGTGGCGGGGGACAGGGAGGAGCGAAGGCATGGCAGGTGATGCGTGGCGGGGGAATTCGTATTGGCTTGGTGCGGGTGGTGAGGAGCATGGGGCCGCCCTTTTCGTTGGCCGCCAGCCAAGTCGCACCAACGCGGTGCAGGATGGCGAGCGGGGTGTTTCTGAGTATTAGTACGTTTGGGGAGGGGAAATGTTCGTATAGAAATATGATTTTGGTTTGGGATATGAAAGGTACGCTTTAATTGGGTCTAAAAAGATGCGGTATGCGCTGCCGGCTGCGGCCGGATGGCCGGACAATTCTCGCTTGAGGGGCGATTTCCTGTATACTTGCGCAGGATTGTTGTTGTCCAATCCGCAAGCGGCTCTGGGTGGCCGGGATCTCGGGATTGGATGGGCAGATCTGGCTGTGGATGATCGTGTCGGCCGAGAAATGAGGGCAATTCGGAGGCGGTTATGGGTTCTGCGAAATGGACTGCATCGGGATGGGGCTTTGGGCACTCCACGCACCGGCTTCTGGCACGACAGGTCCAGGGCAAGCTGGGCAGGGCGGTTGCGAGAGCATCGAGGTATCTGGCCGAGGGGCTGGAGAAGAGAACTTTGCTGTCCACGATCGTGGTCACGAACACCGCTGACTCCGGACCTGGGTCTTTGCGCGCCGCAATCACGGCAGCCAATTCGGACGCAGTCCCAGACTCGATTGAGTTCGACATCCCCGGTCCCGGTCCTTACACCATCAGTATGGTGACCGCCTTCCCAAGCATCGAGGCGCCGGTCAGTATCGACGGCGCAACTCAACCCGGTTATGCAGGAATGCCCATCGTCGAAATCACCGGGCGTGGCCTCAGCATCTATGCCGATAATTGCTTGGTCCGCGGTTTGGTCATTAACAGATCGAGCAGCGGGGGCATCTGGATCAGCGGAAACGCCAATCTCGTCCAGGGCAACTACATCGGCATCGGTGCTGACGGAACCTCCTCGCTTGGAAATAGTCGCGAGGGGATCTGGATCGGAGGGAACAACAATACGATCGGTGGACCGTTGCCCGAACATCGGAATGTTGTTTCGTCGGGGGGGGGGCAGGAAACACTATTCAGGGGAACTACATCGGTACGACGGCAGATGGCCGGGCTGCTCTCGGTAACGATGCCGACGGCATTCGGATCAGCGGAGACAACCGTGTGATCGCAAACGTGATCTCTGGGAACGGTAACAACGGGGTCATGGTCTATTCGGAAGGGATCATCCAAGGCAACTTGATCGGGACGGATGCCACCGGCACCGCACCCTTGGGCAACTCAGGCAGCGGGGTGTATCTCGAAGGATGCAATACGACGATCGGTGGAACCACTCCCGAAGCGCGTAACGTTATATCCGCCAATGGCCAGAACGGCATTAGGCTCTGTCTCAAAACAGTAGTCTGAAGTATCGCTGGATCATGGCCAGTTG
>CAZMXI010000076.1:0-22123 GCA_964570205.1 uncultured Tepidisphaeraceae bacterium | reverse complement strand
CGGTCGTTGTTCAGCACGTAATAGCCCACCTGATCCTCGATGCACACGCGCGGCGCCGACCAGGTCTGGCCTTCGTCCGACGAGAAGCGCAGCACCGGGCGGCAATCGTTGGCCGACTCTTTGCGGAGATAAAACAACGCGATCCGCCCGTCCGCCAAACGCAGCAGCGACACCGACATCACGTTGAACCCGCCCTCGTTGGCGACAACCACCCTGTCCTTCTCCGTCCATGTCTTCCCGCCATCCGACGATTCACGCGAGGCAAGAAACGCCTTGGCGTGATCGCCGGAGCCGCCCGTGAAATGCGTGTAAATGAACAGCCACCGTCCATCCTTCAGTTGGATGAAATCCCCCTCGCTGTTGCGCGGATTGCCCGGTCCGGGAGCCAGTGCCAGATGAAGCTGCACCGGAAGCCGCGAAGGCTTCGGAGGCCCAGTCGCCGACTGCTCTGGTCCCGCGGCAACGCAGGCCACAATCACGATGGCAAGCATAAGCCATCCCAGCGCCGACAGGGGAACAAACGTCACTCGTTCGATCTGAGCCATGCCCGATGCTACCAACCGACCGCCGCCGTCGCCAACTGGGCCGGTCAGGCATGGCCGAGGCTGGGGCCAACATGTACAATTCCGATCGTACATTCTCCACCATGAAGAAACGACTGCTGCTATTCACGCCTATCCTGCTCCTGCCCGGCTGCAAAGACGCCAGGCAAACCAGCAACGACCTCCCGCCGGAACTCGAACTCGGCGACCTGCGACCATCGATGCAGCCCCGTATCGCCCCCGCCACCAACCCCACCACGCTCATCCGCACCAGCCGTGCCCCCATCTTCCAGATATTCGAGGGTGGTGGCGAGATCCGCGTCCTCGACGGCGGCAGCAAGGCAGAACTGGTGCGCGCCAGCCTGCCCAACCGCCGCTGCATCGTCGCCATTGATGAGGCCAATGGCATCACGGTCGCCGGCAATAATCTTCGCCCTGGCCCGTTGCCCACCGGCCGGAGTTACGAAATCTGGTGGCGGGCACGGTCCACCGACATCAATTGATATCCTCCCTCCGCCAACCTGCAAATTCCGACCATCCCAATGCGATATGTTTATCCACAAGTCCCGATATCCCCTGCCAGGCACTGCGGTCATTGTGACGCACTTCAGCGCCTGGTTTGCCCGGCCGATATACCGTTAGCGAGTGGCCGCCGCGCCGCTTCTCCAGTCCGGCTGGGACAGCCATAACTCAACGCGCCTACAATGGAACCAAAGTGCATGGCCTGGGATCAGCACCGGGCAGGCTGGAATCGCCAGCGGGAAAGGATGAGGCATGCGACGACCGAAGATCAGCATCATTGGCGCGGGCAACGTCGGCGCCAGCGCCGCCGTATGGGCCGCCAAACGCGAACTGGGCGATATCGTCCTGGTAGATATCCCACACGTTGACGGCATGCCCCAGGGCAAGGCGCTTGATTTATTCCAAGCCTCTTCCATTGAAGGATTTAACGCCGATATCACCGGCGCAACCACCTATGAGCCAACCGCCGACAGCGATGTCGTCATCATCACCGCTGGCGTTGCCCGGAAGCCGGGCATGAGCCGCGATGACCTGCTCAACATCAACACGGGGATCGTGCGTCAGGTAGCCGAAAACGTCGGCCGACAGTCCCCAAACGCTTCCCTCATCGTGGTCAGCAATCCTCTCGATGCGATGGTTTATGTCGCATGGAA
The DNA here is from genome assembly GCA_964570205.1 of uncultured Tepidisphaeraceae bacterium. Lineage (GTDB taxonomy): Bacteria > Planctomycetota > Phycisphaerae > Tepidisphaerales > Tepidisphaeraceae > CAZMXI01. The sequence goes on along the minus strand of CAZMXI010000076.1, from coordinate 20,406 downwards.
AGGGTCCGGTTTCCCGACCAAACGCGTCATGGGGCAGGCTGGGGTGCTGGATACCGCACGCTATCGGGCCTTTTTGGCCAGGGAAATCGGTTGCTCCGTCGAGGATGTTCAGGCGTTGCTCCTGGGCGGCCACGGTGACGATATGGTCCCCCTGGCCCGGTACACATTTGCCGGCGGGATTCCCATCACCCAACTCGTCAAAAAGGACCGACTTGATGCGATTATCGACCGCACCCGCAAGGGTGGCGCAGAAATCGTCTCACTGCTGAAGACCGGCAGCGCCTTCTACGCTCCCGCCGCGGCGACCGTCCGGATGGCCGAGGCCATCATCCGCGACAAGAAACGCATTCTCCCGTGCGCGGTTTATTGTGACAAGGAATACGGCGTGGGCGGGTATTTCGTCGGCGTCCCGTGCATCCTCGGCAAGAACGGCGTCGAGAAGATCATCGAGATCGAGATGGATGAAGACGAGAAGAAGATGCTCCATTCCAGCGTCGAACACGTCAAGGAACTCGTCGGCGCTGTGCATATCTGATGCCTCAGGCCGAGAAGCGCGAAGGGTGAACGCAGTGGCGTTCACCCTTCGCGCTTTCCGGCCGCACTACCTGCTTATCCCATCGTCCCCAGTTCCATCTCATCCAGGGCCCGACCGATGGGCACCATCGGGTACACGTTCTCCTCTTGCTCAACATGGGCGCAGAGTACCACCGGGCCTTCGTGGCGCAGCATCTCCTGCACGGCGTCATCCAGTTCCGTCGGATCGGAAATGCTCATCCCCTTGGCGCCGAAGCCGTCGGCGACCTTGGCGTAATCGGGACACGGATGCACCACGCCGCTGTACCGCTTGCGCCAGAACAGCTCCTGCCACTGACGGACCATGCCCAGGTAGCCGTTGTCCATAATGACAAACTTCACCGGCTGGTTGTACTGCACCGCCGTGATCACCTCCTGCATCGTCATGCAGAACGACCCATCCCCGTCGATGTCGATCACGGTCTTGCCTGGATTGCCGAACTGCGCCCCAATCGCGGCCGGACAGCCATACCCCATTGTTCCCAGCCCGCCCGAGGTAATGAACTGCCGCGGCCGGCGGAAACCGTAATACTGCGCCGTCCACATCTGATGCTGGCCAACGCCCGTGGCGATGATCGCATCATGATCGGACAGCCGTGAGACCGACTCGATCACCTGCTGCGGCTTGAGATGCCCGTCGGCCTTGTGATAGCGGAAGGGGTACTTGCGTTTCCACTCGGCCACCTGCTTCAGCCATGCCGATCGGTCCACGGGCTGCATCAACGGCAGCAGGGTCTCCAGAATGTCGCGGGCATCGCCCACCACCGGCACATGGACTCTCACGTTTTTCGAGATGCTCGTCGGGTCGATATCGATGTGAATGATGCGCGCATGGGGGGCGAACTTGTCGATGTTCCCGGTGACGCGATCATCGAACCTCGCCCCCAACGCGATGAGCAGATCACAATTCTGCACCGCGAAGTTGGCCGCCGGCGACCCGTGCATGCCGAGCATCCTCAGGCAGAGCTCGTGCGTCTCGTCGATTGTGCCCAGGCCCATCAGGGTCGTGGTGGCCGGAATTCTCGTCTTCTCGATGAAATCGCGGAGCGTCGGTGATGCGTTGGAGGCGATCACGCCACCCCCTACGTAGAGCAGCGGCCGCCGGGACCCATTGATCGCGTTCGCCGCCGAGCGAATCTGCTGCGCGTGGGCGCTGATCCGTGGACGATAACCCGGCAGCTTCATGCCCATTTCCGGCTCATCGTCGATGCTTCCCAGGGAAACATCCACGCAGATGTCCACCACCACCGGGCCCGGCCGACCGGTCTGCGCGACGTGGAATGCCTCGTTCATCACACGGCACAGATCCTGAATCTCAGTCACCAGATAGTTATGCTTGGTGATGGGGCGAGTGACCCCGGTGACATCGGCCTCCTGGAAGGCGTCGGAGCCGATCACGCTCGATCGAACCTGGCCGGTAATCGCGACGACAGGCACAGAATCCATGTTGGCCGTCGCAAGGCCCGTCGTGAGATTCGTGGCGCCTGGACCCGAGGTGGAGATGCACACACCCACCTTGCCGGTCGAACGCGCGTAGCCGTCGGCCATGTGGGCCGCACCCTGCTCGTGACGGGTCATGATGTACTTGACGGGCGACTCATACAACACATCCAGCACCGGAATCACGGCGGCGCCGGTAATTCCGAAAATATGCTCGACCCCATGCCGCTGAAGCATCTGGTCGATCAGTTTGGCGCCGGTCAATCCGGCCAGGCTTCGGGTGGCGGTGCTATCCGACGTTGCGGTCTTCGTACACATATGCTTAAGGCTCCAGACTTTGAATCTCAAGGCAGTAGATCGTGATCAACGCGAATCCGCGGTAGTCCAGCGGACGGGGAGGCCGTTTTATCGGGTGGATTTGACGGCCACTGCGAGCACGACCTCCGCGCAGTGACCTAGCGTACGATAAGAGCTACAAGAGACAGGACCAGAACCGCCCGCCGTTGCCCGGCCGGCAAGCAGGCAACCAGAATGTCCTGTCCAGAGGTCCGCATTGCAGGAATAACGTACCTCAGCTTCCGAAGCCGGTCAAGTCCAGTCGGCGATTGCATGGCGCTGCGCCGCATACCGGCACGGGCCAAGAACCGTCCTTCCGGCATTTCAAGGACGGCGGGTGCCAGCCACCCGTGCGATGATCCCCCGCAGGCGACCAACATCCACGGGCTTGGTCAGGTGTTCCGCAAAGCCCGATTCCCTGCTGCGGCGGACGTCTTCTTCCTGCCCATAGCCGCTGACGGCGATGCCCGGCACCAGCAGCCCTCGACCACGCAACGACCGCATCAGATCATCGCCGCTGCCATCGGGCAGGCCCAGATCGCTGATCAGCAGATCAAACGTATGCGAGGCCGCCAGCCCCAGCGCCGCAGCCACGTCACCGGCCATGTGCACCAGGTGTCCCTCAGCCGTCAACAGCCGCCACATGATGCGAGCCGTGTCGCCGTGATCCTCCACGAGCAGGATACGCAGACGCATGCCCGGTCTATCGCACTCGCTGGCGGATTCAGGTGGCTCCATCGCCGGAGTGGATGCTTCGGAATCCGGCAGCAGCGGCAGCCGGACGCGGAAGATCGCGCCTTTGCCCATGCCGTCGCTGTGCGCCTCGATGCTTCCGCCGTGCAGTTCCACCAGCCCCCGGGTAATGGTCAGCCCCAGGCCCAGTCCACCGAATTGGCGTGTCACGCGGGCCCCGCCCTGCTCGAAGGCGTTGAAAATATGCGGCAGCGCGGCGGGGTCTATGCCCTCGCCGCTGTCCATGACCTCCACCGCCACCATCTCTTCCTCCCGCCCGCAGCGGATGCCCACACACCCTCCTTGGGGCGTGAACTTGACCGCGTTTTTCAACAGGTTCCAGAACGCCTGCTGAAGGCGGCCCGCGTCAGCGTGGATGAAGCAGGCGGAGGCGGCGTCGGTATCCACGATGAAGCGCAGTTGCCTCGCCTCGATGTCCGACCGGCACACCTCCACCGTCCGTCGGATCACTTCGCAAAGCGGCACGCGCTCCATGTTCAGCTCGACCTTCCCCCGCACGATCCGCGTCACATCCAACAGATCATCGATCAGCCTCGCCTCCATCTCGACATTCCGGCGGACCATCTCCAGCATCTCGGCGGTGGCCTCATCGCCGCGACATTGCTTCTGGAGCATTGAAACAGCCGCCACCACCGGCGTCAGCGGCGTGCGCAACTCATGGCTCAGAACAGCCAGAAAATGGTCCTTGGCGCGGCTGGCCTCTTCCGCGTCCGCTTTGGCCTGCTCGGCAATGATCTTCGCGGCGGCCAGTGCCTCTTCGGACTGGCGGCGTTCGGTCACATCGCGAGTGGTTCCGGCCACCGCCTCGACTTCACCGTCGGTATTGAGGACCGGAACAAAGATGTACTCGTAGATGCGGCGCCCGCAGGTCCCGTCGAATGGCACCTCGCCCTTGACCGGCCGGCGATGGGCGACCACCTGGTCAATCTCGCGATCGTGCATGGCGGCATGCCAGTCCGGATAGCCCAATTCAAGGCAGGTCCGGCCGATCGACTCTTCCCAGGTCCGGCCCCACATCTTCAGCAATGCGTTATTGGCGTACGTAAAGCGATGGCTCAGGTCGAACACATACACCTGGTCCGGCGTATTCGACAACACCGTTTCGTAGAGCCGCCGACGCTGCTCGGATTCCGCGGTCAGGCGGGCCAGAGCCTCGGCCGCTCGCTTGCGCTCGGTGATATCCGTGAACGCGCCAACCGCCCCCCGGACCGTGCCGTCGGGAGAACTCAGGGGCGCAGCGTTGATCAGGAACACGCGCCGGGTGCCGTCGCGGCGCACCGCCTCCAATTCCACATCATGAACCGTCGCCCCGGTGGCCCCGGCCACCTGCATGGGCAAGTCCGGCCCGGGCACCTCCCGTCCATCGCGAAGAATGCTGAAGTACGGTGACGCCTCCCGCTCCGCAGGCGTGGCTGAGATGTTCTCGCCCGGCGGCACGCCCAACAACTCATGCGCCGGCCGGTTGCCCGTGATCAGGCGGCACTGCGCATCGTGGGCCACGCAGATGCCCGCCGGCGTGGCATCCATGATCGCCTGCAGTTCCCTCACCGCGATGCGATGTCGCTCCTCACTCGCCCGAAGCGATTCCGCCGCTCGCCGGGCCTCCGACACATCCCGACCATAGAGATTCACGTAACCCTTATCCGCCAGCGGCACGCTCAGAAACGCCAGGGCACGCCCATCGCGGCACACCCACTCGAACTCCCCCGCTGTGCACTGCTTCAGCGCCGACATGGCCGGATCCAGCAACGCCGGCGGGACGGCGTCTCCGGCCCCCCAACCTTCGTGCTGAAGGACCGCCCTCGTCGCGGCGTTGGCGTAGAGCATTCTGCCATCGCTGGCGATTCGCAGCACCGGGTGCGGGTTCTCCCCCGGGAACTGAGCCACGCTCGCAACCTGTCGGGCCGAAAGGCTGACCCGCCGGCCGGCAAACCAAGCCAGAGCGGTGAACGTCACGATGAACAGCAGCACGAGAATCCCCGTGCCCATCCCGGCGCCATACCATCCCATTCGCTCACCGGTCAGCCGCAGCCAGCCGAGACCGACGGGCACCAGAACCATCGGCAGCAGCAGGCGGCGGATCATGATGCCGCCGGGGTCGTCGGCCGTTACGGGCGACATGAGTCCCTCGCCCGGACGGGCACACAGTAGGCCCACGCCCAAAACCAGCAGCGCCACTACGCTCGGCCAGGCAATCGCCGTAAAGCGGGCAATTCCGTACAGCCCGTTGATGTCGTAGAGAAAGCCGATGGCAGACATCAGAGATAGCAGACACCCCACCAACGCCAGCGACTGTGCTGTCCACACCCCGCGCCGACTCCGCCGGCTGAGGATCAAGAGCGATGCGCCGGCCAGAGCGATGCACAACGAGGCTGGCGTGCCCATGCGATTGGGATGGATCACCCCCATGGCCCCGGGCTGCTCCCAGGCCAGAAGTTGGTCGATGCCCCAATGCCAGCCCATCAGATTCTCGCTGAGGGTCAACGCTCCGATGAGAAGCGCCAATGCCGCGCAAGCCCGCCCCGCCCAACGGCGGCGGTCGCCGGCATCGGCCGGTGTCAACAGAACCAGCGCCGCTCCCGACAGCGTCAGAGCCAGAGCCGCATTGGTCTTCATGGTGAAGGAGCTAATGCCGCGGTGCGCCATCTGACCGCCAACCCAGGCAGTCAGGTAGCCAGCGCCCAGCGACGCCACTGCAACGCCCGAGCCGCGCGCCACGCGGGTCATCCCATGTTCAAGGCGATTGCCCTGGCGTGAGGTGTTTCCCACATCATCACCCATACGGTATCCGCAGCAGTCAGACCATCGACCTCAGAAGGGCCGCCACTGGAGAGGCCATCCGGTGCATTCCGTAACAGACCTATCATATGCGAGGAAGAGCATGAGATTCCCAGAATCCAGGAACGCCGTGCCCGCTTCCTGTTGGATCAGGGCTGGCGGTCCACGGCCCGAATCTCGACAGGCACGCCATCTTAGACAGCGGGCCGGCTATCAAAGCCGGCCCGAATTTGAGTCTTTTCAATCACTTGTGGCGGGTCATTTTTCGCCGTGCATGACCAGCCGAGTGCCGGCGCCATTAAGGTGCAGATCTGCGCCGTTCAGCTCCAGCCGCACAACGAACAGCGCCGCCGCGAGCTGGGCGTCGCTGGACAGGGGGTCCCGGGTCTTGCCGGCCTCTGCGGCGCCGGCATCGGCCTTGCCGGCCTTCACTTCAGGGTCGGCGCCCCGGTTCGAATCGGCATCGCGCAGGACATCAGACTGCTGGCGGGCGTCGATCGCGGCACGCATCTGCTCGGGGGTCATCTCGACCACAAGATCGGGCTCGACGCCCCACTCCTTGGAATTCTCTTCCCGGTGGATGCACTTGCCGCTGGGCAGGTAATAGTGGCTGGTCGTCAGCTTCAAGACCGAGTCGGGATTGTGACGATTGCCCAGCGGATAGAGCATCTGGACCGAACCTTTGCCAAAGGTGCGCTCGCCGACGATCAGGGCGCGGTTGTGATCCTTGAGAGCGCCGGAAACAATTTCGCTGGCGCTGGCGGAGTACTGGTTGACCAGCACCACCATCGGCAGCTCGAATTCATCGTCCTCGCGGGCGCGGGTGACCGTGCCGGGATTAGGCGAATCTGGCCGGTCCGGCCGGGTCGCCACAATGTCGCCGGACTTGATGAAGCGGTCAACGACGTCGGTGGCGCTGTTCAGCAGGCCGCCGGGGTTGTAACGCAGGTCGAAGATGATCGCCCGTGCCCCGGCCTGCTTCAACTCGGCCAGCGCGCGGTCGAGATCCAGTTTGGTGGTGCGGGTGAAATTCGTGAGCCGGAGATAGGCGACCTTCTGATCCGGATCGATCATGTAGTCCCAGCCGCCGCCGGGCTTGCGGACCCAACCCTTGACGCTGGCAACCTTGATGGTTTCACGCCGCAGGGTGTAGTCGCGCGAACTTCCGTCGGGAGCCTTGACGGTGATGGTGACCGTGGTGCCCGCCTCGCCGGTGATGAGCTTGACGGCCTGATTCAGGCTGATCCAGCGGGCGGATTTGCCGTTGATGTGGCTGATGATGGATTCGGGCTTAATGCCCGCGCGGTAGGCCGGGCTGTCTTCCAGCGGGCTGACGACCTTCAGGTTGCCGGCGTCGTCGGCCTGAATCTGGATGCCCACTCCCGAGAACTCGCCGCGGGTGGTCTTCTGGAACTCCTCCCAATCACTCGGCCAGATCACACTGGAGAACGGATCCAGGGCGCCGAACGCGCCATCAGCAAACTCAGACACGATGATTCGCTCGTCGAGCTTCACCGTGGAGTCATTGATCTCGTTGATGCGCTCGATCACTTCGGCGACAGCATTGCCGTTTTCCTTGCCGTTGTTGCCCTGCAGCCCTGCGATGGACTGATCTATCCCGGCCAGGAACGTCTGCCGCTGGGTCGCATCAGCCAACCCGGGAAAAGCCTTTTGCAGGGCTGGCGTCGTGGCGACAACGCGAAGGCTGCTCAATCCACCCAGCAGCATCTTCTGATAGCTGACCGTGCGGTAGTAGTTGGACCGGGCGTTGGTGATCGCTTCAAAGAGCATCTCGGCGTTGACGCCCTTGAGGCTCTCGCGCCAGTCGATCCTCTGCTGGCGCTCGGCGGGATCCTCCGCCGGCTTGGTGGTCGGCTGGGTCGTGGGGTTGATCAGGGCATCGACTTCCTCACGCTCCTTGGCGTCTGAATCCTGAATCCTGCGCAGTTCGTCGGGTATGTACAACGCCAGCAGGCGAACACGGCGGGTGGATGTCTTGAGATGCTCCTTCCAGTCGGGATTCTCCGGCTCAATCGCGCTTAATTCCGAGTAGAGCCGCAGGCTCTTGAGCCACTGCTCGGACTTCTCATACTCGTCTGCAAGGCGCTTGGCGGCGTCGAGAAGGCGGATGATGGAGCCTTCACGGCGAAAAGCCTGCTTGTCGGGCGCCAGAAGGTAGGCCTTCTGGGCCAGTTCCATCGCGTAGATTTCCTTCTTGTTGTCAATCAGGAGCTGAATCTGCTTGACGGTCTTCTGATAGTCGCGGTCGCGCTCGGAGGCGAAGCGATGGCGCTGGGCTTCAAACTGGCTGGCCCAGTCGGCCATCTTGGTCATCAGCGGATCGCTGGAGACTTCGGCCGCACGCGCCAGCAGTGTGGAAGTCTGCTTCAAATCGCCTGCGCGAAGGGCTTCGAATGCCTGGTTCTTGAGCTGATCGACGGCGGTGATCTGAACCTGGCCGACCCGCCCTTCCTGTGCCCGGGCAACCGGGAAGACCAGTAATGCGGCGATAACGCATGCGAGAAGCGGCCGAATCCAACGGTTGGGCTTAGTCACAACACGGACCTTTCGTTTCAACACACCAGAGACCCATCGGCAGGGCTCGCGAATCGCGGGCCAGCGCATCCAGCGCCCGAGCAGATCGCGGTCGATTATAGCCCAGAAGACGCAACGCCCGTCCCGGATTGTTAATTCTAACATACACTACGCGCGAGCAGTCTGGAAGTTCACGCGTCAAACCATCGAAACTGTTGCGGCCCTTGCGATTCGCGCGAGGGCCGTATCGCTATATACTGGGGCCAATGAGCTTTAGGAACGAATGGGTTGTGGAGGTTGTCGTCATCGGCGGCGGAATCGCCGGCTTATGGCTCCTGGATGAGCTGACGCGAAGCGGCCGGTCGGCAATCCTGTTGGAAAAGCAGGACCTGGGATCAGGGCAAACGATTGCCTCACAAGGAATTATCCACGGGGGCCTGAAGTACATGCTCGATGGCAACCTGACCTTATCGGCCAAGGTCATCTCGGAAATGCCGGCCCTCTGGCGGGATTGCGTGGCCGGCCGGCGCGAGCCCAACCTCGGCGGCACACAAGTCCTGAGCGAATATGGCTGCATCTGGGGAACCGGATCGATTAAGTCTCGAATCTTCATGATGGGATCGAGCATCGCATTGCGTACCGCGCCAGTCCCAATGGATCGGCATGAATGGCCCGCCGCGCTGGCGAACGTGCCGGGTAAGGTCTTGAAAGTTGGCGAGCAGGTCCTGGACCCATCGAGCCTGATGGCGACCTTCGCCGCGCGCAATCGCGGGCGACTGATGAAGATCGAGAATGCGACCTTCGAGCGATCCGGAGACCAGGTGCAGAGCGTCGCGGCGACCGTCACCGGCGGCAGCGTGCTTATTCGCACTGAAATGGTCGTATTGACTGCCGGTCAGGGCAACGGCGACATGCGGCAGAAGGCGGGACTCAGTGCCACCGCCATGCAACGAAGGCCGCTGCATATGGTGATGGTAAGGGGCGATCTGCCCGAGTTGTTTGGCCATTGTGTCGCGGGACCCAAGCCCAGGGTGACGATCACCAGCGCAACCGACTCGGCAGGACACCGGATATGGCAAGTGGGCGGGCAAATCGCCGAAGATGGCGTTGCGATGGACAGCACGGGACTGATCTCACATGCCAGGAAGGAACTGGCGGCCTCCGTGCCGGGACTGAAGATGGATGGTCTGGAGTACGCGACGTACCGGGTCGATCGCGCTGAAGCCGCGACGGCCGCGGGGCATAGGCCCGACGATGTGCACCTGGTTCGGGAGGGCAACGTCATCACCGCCTGGCCGACCAAATTGGCGCTGGCGCCGCGCCTGGCAGACCGGGTGCTGGAGGAGATCGATCGTGGTCTGGGGCAGAGAAGTGCATCGCCGGGTTCCATCGAGGTGCCCGCTGAACTGCACCCAACAGTGGCACAGGCACCGTGGGAGGAGGCCGAATGGACCATCGCCCACTAGGCCGGACGGGCCTCACTGTCCGCCCGATCTCGTTCGGCGCATTCAAGATCGGCCGGAACGAAAAGACCAAGTATGCGCGGGGCTATGCGCTGCCGACGGACAGCGAGGTGGAGCGATTGCTTAACGGGCTGCTGGACATCGGCATCAACCTGATCGATACCGCCCCGGCATATGGGACCAGCGAAGAGCGGATTGGCAAGGCGATCTCGCATCGCAGACGTGACTTCATCCTGTCAACCAAAGTCGGCGAGACGTTCGAGGAGGGTCAATCCATCTATGACTTCTCGCGGCCGGCGGTCTTGGCGTCCATCCAGCGCAGCCTGAACCGACTGAAGACGGAAGTGCTGGATTTTGTTTTCGTGCATTCGGATGGACGGGATCTGGACATTCTCCGCCAGACCGACGTGGTGCCCGCACTTCAGCAGGCCAGGCAGGCGGGATGGGTCCGGTTCATCGGCATGTCCGGCAAGACGGCGGAAGGGGCCACGGCATCGCTGTCTTGGGCCGACGCGCTGATGGTGGAATACCACCCGCAGGATGTGTCGCACGGAACGGTTATGACGGAGGCATCCAGAGCGGGCGTCGCCGTGCTCGTAAAAAAGCCGCTGGCATCCGGAACGCTGTCACCGGAAGAGGCGATTCCGTTCATACTCGCCCAACCGGAAGTGGCCACGCTGGTGGTCGGCGGATTGAACCTGGACCACATCCAACAGAACCTGGCCATCGCCCGCCAGTGCCGGTGACGGCGTCATCGGGGCCTGATCGGGCGGATACGAATGTTGCGGAACTTGACCCAGCCCGCATGGCCTTCAGTGCCGTACGTCTGGAGGGCAATGACCCCGCTCTGCAGGAACTTCGCCGGCGGATTGACATCGGTGTAATCGATGATGTTCACCCCGTTGAGATCGACGATGATCCGCCCGCCGATCGCGAGGATGCGGTACCTGTTCCAGTCGAGTTTCTTTCGGATCGTGTCTTTCTCGTCGCCCTTGGCCAGCCACCGGTCGGTGTAAAGGCCGCAGTACTCCTCCACCTCGCCCCGGCCGATGTTGACCTGATAACCCGTTCGTCCGCCCCGGCCCGGCTCATTGCGCAAATAGACACCCGAGTTATACTTGCCGTGCTCGTCAATCATGAATTCCAGCTCAATCTCGAAGTTCTGAAACCTCTCCTTGGTTGCCAGCACGCCCGAGCGTCGGGCGTCGCCATCCTGGCCGCCGACGATGGCACCGTTCTCGATGCGCCACTTCGCCGAACCGATCGGCTGCCACGCATTGAGATTCTGGCCGTCAAACAGCACGACCCAGTCGCCGGCGATGTGCGTTGATGGAATCGCCGGGGCAACCGGCCCCGCCGCGCGTGCGGACAGGCAGAGAACAACCCAGAACGCGCTCAGGATGATTAAAGACTTCATATGACAAATTGCGGAGCCAATCCGGAAACGCCGTCCGCGTGATGATTCAATGAATCGAACGCGCTCGGCCATGAAGGCCGGCATCATGCCAGCCAGCGACGGTCGCGCTCAATCCTGCTGCCGAGCACTTCAATCGCGAGATTCACGTCCTCCACCATCTGGAAGTCGTACATGCCGACGCAGATGAAGTCGGCGCCGTTCTGGAAGGCATAACGGAACGCCGGCCTGGGTTGAAGCGCGCCCGCCGCGAGAATCTTAAAGGCGATCCAGGGCTGAGGCAGGTCCTTCATGTAGGCGATCGTCTTGGCCGGGTCGTCACACCAGATGTTGTCGCATTCTTCCTTGGGCTTGGCCGACCAGTAATTGACCTCGTGGAGCGTCTTCATCCAGAAATCGGGCTTGATGCCCTTCTCGACGCATGCCTGTACGGTGGAGAGCTTATGCGCGCCCATGCCCGCCGGGATCCCCGCCTTGCGGATCAGCTCTATGCCCTGCTGGATGCGGTCGAATTGCTCGTTGCGCACCATCGCATCGCCGACGCCACCCTGGATGTAGCAGGCGGCCGCCCCGGCATCGATTGACTTCTTGATGTCCGTCATCAACTCGCCGCTGGCGCAGTCGGAGATGAACTTGATCTTGCCGCCGGTGCTCTTCCAGTAGTCTTTGATCTGGTCGATCAGCACCGGATTGGTGAGGAATGCGTTGATGCCGCATGCCTCGGCCAGTTGGAACGTCTCAAAGACCTTCTGGCGATGATGGTAGGCTTTGACCAGTTTCGAAACGTAGATCAGGTCGCGGGCGTGAGCCCAGCCGCCGATGAGGTTGCCGCCGAGAATCATGCGGCTGAGTTCCAGGTTGCCTATCTTCGCCTTGGGCAGTGTGCCCTTAAGGTCACTCACGTTCGCCGTGAAATCGAACGTGTAGGACGGTTTGCTGAGCGCATCGGCCTTGGCCGCCAGGGCCTTCTCTTCGTAGCTGACCCAGCCACGGCGCTTCAGCAGCGTGAAAACGAACGCGCCCAGGAACGGCAAGCCCAAAAGGCCCGCCACGAGATGGCGGCGGGGAACCATATGGCTCGCGGGCTCCGGGTCGGCCGGATCGTCGGCATTCGCCGCGGGCAGCGATTTGGCATTGCGCCCGAATAACGCCGAAACGAATGCATCCAGCCCGAGGACGCGGGTCGGGAAGACGATTACCACCAGCAGCGCCAGAATTTCGACGAGGTTCTTGCTGACGACGAGGTACTGGCCCTCTTCAAAACCCGGCATGCGGAAGCCGCTCAGCGGCGGATAGGCGACGTAGTAAAGCCCCAGCAGCACGATGCCCGCCAGGCAGGCCAGCCGAGTGAATAGCCCCAACATGAGGCACCCGCCAATCACCATCAGCCCCCAGATGTTCGCATGATCAACGAACATCATGGCGCTGGCGTCACCGGCGATCCGATGAAACCACTCGGCGAGCGGACCAGTGCTGCCTTCGAGGAAGCCCTTCGCGGTCCAGCTTGTGGAAAGATACTTTGCAATGCCCTCGTAGAGCAGGTGCCATCCGATGGCGATACGCATTAGGGCAAGCGTAAGAGTGCCCAACGGCGAGATGGATCGTTGCGACATGCGATTCTCCGTCAACGGGCGAGACATCAACGCGCGGGAGGCACCGCCACGCGGGCGACCACCCGGCTTTCCGGCACGTTGCCGACGGGCTCCAGCCGGTTGAATTGGACGCTCTGGCGTTCTGCCTCCAACAGGCGCAATCCCAGGACGGCATCCTGAAGCGTTACTCGATCGGGCTTCCGGCCGGCCTGGATGCACTCAAGCAAATAGCCGATCTCGTAGTCATAACCCATTCCCGGCGGCACCTCAACCGCCTCCGGCTCCCGGCCGGCCTGATAGAGCATGAGGGGCTTGGCGGCATTCAGATCAAATACCGCGGTGGCCGTCTCGAAGTTGATCGTGTATTGCATCGTGAACGGAAAACCCTTGGACATACACCAGCTTCCTTCGGCCTGGACGAAGGGAATGCCCTCATAGATGTACTGTGTGGTAATGTGATCGAGCTCGCTGGTGACCTTGCTGTACCCGCGGCTGAAAACGGCCTTGGGCACGCCAAAGACATACTGGATGAAATCCGCATCGTGGATGTGCAGATCGAGCAGTGCGCCGCCGCACTGCGCTCCATCGCAATAGAACGCGCCGCCGGGGTGGCTGGCCAGCCGCCTGAACGACGCCGAGCGCACCTTGCCATACGCGCCGGCGTCGATCGCCTCCTTCAGCCATGTCCAGCCCGGCCAGAACCGCATGCACATGCCCACCATGATCATGCCCGGCGCCGTGGCCGCGGCCTCGACCAACCGTTGGGCATCGGCCACGGTGCGGGCCAGGGGCTTCTCCACCAGCACGTGCTTGCCCGCCTTCAGCGCCGCCACCGCATAATCCACATGCATCGGCGTCGGCAGGCAGATATCCACAAGCTGGACCTCCGGATCGTTGATCAGGTCCATCCCCTCGCTGTACTTGCGGACGCTGGAGTAATCGAACCCGCCCTGGGCCATCCCGTCGATGTTGCCGCCGGCCTTCGTGCGGCCCTCAAGCCGGTCGGCCAGCTTGTCGCTGATCGCGATCACCTTCGCATCCGAGCGTTTGCCGTAAGCATCCAAGTGGGTCAAGCCCATCATGCCCAGCCCCATCACGCCGACGTTGATCATGGTGCGGTTCTCCTTATACGCCTGAGTCTACCCGATGATCGGGCACGCGACCACGGCTTCCGACTTTCCGACAGCGCCCGTGTTCGCCTTCTATCGCACTGGACGGAAAGGCCGCGGCCCGCCATAGTATCCGCCCCAGTATGCAACAGCCGGACCCCCAGGATGGTTTGAACATCGCGTATGAGACGCCCGATGTCGAGCGGACGGCTTCCAGTGCGCCAACGGAACGGCAGTTGGAGAACGGCCGGCACGACCCCTACGCCGCGCTGCGATTCCGCGAATACCGGTTATTCAGCACAGGCTGGATGACCAGCGTCATCGGGTCGCAAATCCTGGCGGCGGCGATTGGGTGGGAGATTTACGATCGCACCCACGACCCCCTGCTGGTCGGATGGGTGGCGGGCATCCAATTCATCCCGCTCGTGTTGCTGGCCCTTCCCGGTGGCCAGCTCGCCGACGTGCTTGATCGGCGGAGAATCATCACCACCTGCGCGGTCGTGACGGCCGCGACCTCGGCCGTTCTGGCGTGGCTGTCCTATCGGCCGGGGTCGATCCCGTGGATGTATGCGGCGCTGTTCTGCAACGCGGCGTCGCAGACGCTGGGCCGGCCGGCCCGTTCGGCGCTGCTGCCCCATCTGGTACCGCCCTGGGCGTTCAGCAATGCCGTGACGTGGAACAGTTCGTTCTTTCAACTGTCGGCCATGGTCGGACCGGCGCTGGGGGGATTCGCCCTGGCATCCCACCACCGTCTGCCCTACCTGCTCGATGCAGGCTGTTCCCTGGTGTTTGGGCTGGTGGCCGCCCTGTTGCCCGCAAGGCGCGTGATTCGCGATTCCGCGGCCAGATCCATGTGGCGGGAGGTCGGCGCCGGGCTGCAATTCGTAATCAACCGGCCGATCATCCTGGCAACCCTGACGCTCGACCTGTTCGCCGTTCTCCTTGGCGGCGCGGTCTATCTGCTGCCCGTGATCGCTAAGGATGTCCTGTATGTCGGCGAAATCCAGTTCGGAATGCTGCGGGCGGCGGAGGCGGTCGGCGCGGTGACGATGGCCATGCTCATCGCCCACCTGCCCCCGATGAAGCGAGCCGGCCGGGCCATGCTGCTGGCCGTCGCGGGATTCGGCGTCGCCACCATCGTCTTCGGCCTTTCGCGCAACTATTACCTGTCGCTGGCGATGCTGTTCCTGATCGGGGCGTTTGACAACATCTCCGTCGTCGTCCGGCACACGCTGGTGCAGGTGCTCACGCCCGATTCGATGCGCGGGCGTGTCTCGGCCGTCAACAACATCTTCATCGGGTCCAGCAATGAGCTGGGCGGTCTTGAATCCGGCATCACCGCCAAGTGGTGGACGGCGCCGGTCGCCATCGTGGTCGGCGGCGTCGGGACGATCGTCACGGTCCTCGCGGTCGCCCTGGTCTTCCCGCAACTCAGGCGATTCGGCTCGCTGGCCCACGCCCGGCCGGAGAACCACGACGCATCCGCCCCCCGGCTTCCCGGACCTACGCCAGCAGCTTCCGAATGAAGGCCGCGTTCTTCCGAGCATCTGCCACGGCGTCCTTCGATGGATTGCTGGTCTCCAGCACCACCCAGCCCTCGTAGCCAATCTCCTTGATGGCCGGTGCAATTGCTTCGAAATTGACTTTGCCCTCCCCCAGGTAGTTCGGGCCGTCCTTGAAATGGAAAATCGCGATCTTGTCCTTGAGCTGGCGAATCTCCGCCGGCACGTCGTATCCCATCCCCGTCAAGTTCCCGACGTCGTAGTAGACCCGAACCGAGTCTTGATTGATCCGATCCAGGATCGCCATGTTCTGAGCCGCCGACAGCGTGTTCTCGATGCCCAGGATCACGCCCTTGTCCCTGGCCCGCGGCGCGGCCGCCTTCAGCCGTTCGACCACCACATCGACGTCGCCCTTCTTGACGTTGCGCCCTTCCAGCAAGCTCCCCTTGCCGAAAAATGCAACGAGGATGACCTTCGCCTTCAGGTCCGCGGCGGCATCGATGGACTGTTCCAGCCAGGCCGGCCCGCGCGGATCGCTGGCCAGCGGGTAAGAATTCAGCAGGCCCATCATGAACGAGCTGATCGGCAGGCCGGTCTGCTCCATCAGCCGCTTATAGTTCTCACGCACCTTTGGATCGGCCACGGACAGGCGATCGGCCGCCCCGCCCACCCCGATCTCAACGCCGTCCAGCCCGGCCCGCTTTGCCTGCTCGAGCCCAACCCCGCACGAACCCACGAGAATCTTCTTTCCTTCCACCGCCCTCAAAATCGCCGGCGCTGCTGCCGCGCATGCCGCCGCCGCCGTGCCCTTCAGCCATTCCCGTCGAGTCATGTTCATCGCTTGCCTCCTGCCAGAACGTTAGGAGTCTCAGAACCTGGCTGGTCAGTGTAGAGATGATCCGCCGGCCGTCCAGCCAATCGCTCGGCCCGAACATGGAACAGGCCCGCCGGTGTTTTACCAGCGGGCCTGCCTCAGTGGAGCCGTCGGGATTTGAACCCGAAATCCCACCATGCCATGGTGGTGTGATCCCATTTCACTACGGCCCCGAGACTTACGACGATTCCAGACACTCCCTGTTATCTGCGGGGATTACCCGCGAGAGGGCAGAAGTTTAGCGTATCCCCCGCCTCTGTCAAGTTGCGTAAGTCGCTGGCGCGCCTGCGGACAGGGCATCGGGGAACACGGCAGGACAATGCAAACTCTGCACAAAATGCGCTTAATCGCCGGGCAACGCTATACAGGATCGTCCACCAGCGCTCCTCGACACCGACGGAGTGGTCCTAGAGGATCAGGAGGAAAGCCCTCGATGTTCGCCAGCCGGTCCACTCGCGCGAACGCCCTGTATCGTCAGGGCTTCACGTTGGTCGAGTTGCTCGTCGTCATCGGGATCATCGCGCTGTTGATCAGCATCCTGTTGCCGGCGCTGAACAAGGCCAGGCAACATGCGGCCACCATCAAGTGCGCCTCCAACCTTCGTCAGGTCGCGACCGGCTGGCTGATGTACGCCCAGACGAATCGTGAGACATCCTGCCCGGGCCGCATGCCGAAGGTCAAGACCAGCACCAACCTCTATGATGTGGGCAACGGCGAGCAATACCGCCCGCGGTGGTTCATCACGCTTGGTGCGCAATCCGGCCTCCACGCGTATAGT
This sequence comes from uncultured Tepidisphaeraceae bacterium, assembly GCA_964570205.1. Taxonomy (GTDB): domain Bacteria; phylum Planctomycetota; class Phycisphaerae; order Tepidisphaerales; family Tepidisphaeraceae; genus CAZMXI01. The sequence continues at coordinate 3,259 of CAZMXI010000076.1, read as the reverse complement.
CGACCCAGTGCCGATCCGGCCGACGACAACACCAAATGCGTTGATAACCCGGTGTTCATCTGCCCCGCCGAGCCCGAACGCACCAACAACCGCAACTACACCTATGGCTATAACTTCCAGTTTCTGGGCAACTCCCGCCTGAAGACCAGCGGCGCTGGATTCATCAACTTCCCCGTGCGGATTTCGCGGGTGCGAGCCGCGGACACGGTGCTGGCGGCCGACTGCATGGGCACCGCGGCCGGCAAGCCCACATCTCAGCGCGCTGGCTATCGCCCCGACGGCGGCAAAGATGCGTTCGCCGTCGGCAATCATGGGTGGGCGCTCGATCCGCCCCGGCTGACGGCTGCCAGCGATTTCTGCGATGATGAGAGCCGAGCGCCGGAACACCGTTCGGCCCCGGACCCGCGCCACGGCGGCCGGGCCAATGTCGCGTTCTGCGACGGGCATGTTCAGAGCATGTCCCTCCGGGAAATGGGTTATGTGGTGAGCGCTGACGGAAGCATCCCCGCGGCCGACCTCGGGGCACATAACCGCCTGTTCAGCGGCCGAGGCAAAGACCTTGACCCGCCGCCGCTGGATTGAGCGTCAGCCGGCCGATCGTCGCCGCTTGGCACCGTTTGGGTGGGACCTTCTCACGTCGCGCCGGCTCTCGACACACCCCGACGATCGCGTATAATGCGCAGACAATAAGCCCAGGTGGCGGAATTGGCAGACGCACTACTTTGAGGTGGTAGCGAGGAGACTCGTGCAGGTTCAAATCCTGTCCTGGGCATGACCAAGGCGACCGAAATCCGGTCGCCTTTTCTATTTCACGGCTTGTCGTAAGTCGCTGATTGTCAACCTCTTCCATCCGCAGCATCCGCACATCGCCGCATCGGTACGGTTCGGCCCATTCGACCCACGAAGTTGATGTTACAAATGGGCGTCCAAGCCATATCGATGTCCCACGCCTTTCCTCACAACACTGGCGGTCGGGTGCCGACGTTGGTCCCGCCTGTGCCGAAGTTGCCTGGCTCGGCTCACCGGATGTTCTTCTTCTCCACTTTCCATCCCTCCATCTTCGCCAGTCCGCAAGGATCGCCAGCGAACAGCTTGGCCGCCTCCTTGTCGTCCTTGAGCTGCCACTGCAGCCAGGCCGTGGCCACTTTGGCGAATTCGCCGCCATGCGGCCTGCTGTAGGTGCCACCGTGCCCCACATTCAGATTCGCCGCCACGATCGGCAGCTTGTCAATCCGACTGAAATCATCCATCCCGTTCTCGTACGCAATGTCCTTCTCGCCGCCCAGGATGTAGAGCGTCGGCGTGTGCAGCTTCGCCAGATGGTCCTTGGTCAGGTTCGGCATCCCACCTTTGCCGCTTCCGGGATTGCCCAGGATGCCGCTGTTGCAGACCATCAACGTTGAAATCCGCGGATCGGGGGCAACTTCGAGTGCCTGCAATCCTCCGCAGGACATGCCGGCGGCCGCGATCTTGCTGGTGTCGAGCTTCTGATAGTACTGGCTCGACTTGTCGCTGTTCTGCGCGATCGCCCAGTTGATGGCGTCCACCAGCATAACGGACTTGGTTGGACCGCCCGCCACGCGCCGCTGGCCCTCCGCTGGCATCGGGCCGATGGCGATCACCAGAAATCCGTGCGATGCCACCTCGGACAGGAACTTCACATGCTCCCACGGGGAATTGGCGCAGGCGCCGTTTCCCCACACGATGATCGGCAGCTTGACCTTCTCACCAAACGCCCCCAGGTCTTTCGGCCGCAAGACCGTATGCGTCGCCAGCGTCTTGTCCGAGGCCATCAGCGCCTTGTATGGCCCGGTTCCGCCATCCTCAACGGTCCGGCTGGCGGTCTCCGCCGATGCCTCAGGGGCGGCCGCGTTGGCGCTCTGGCTCCAGATGACACAGGTCAGCAAGCTCGCCGCAGCAAGCACAGTAGAAAGTCGGATATTGGCCATCGGTTGCCTTTCTTCCTCGAGAAGATGTACGACGAATCGATCACTTGAAATAGAGTTGAAGCGTTTCCGTCAGGTAATGCCTGGCGTTCATCCAGGTATGGCCGCCTTCGGTGACCAGGAACTTGTGCTCAATTCGCTTTTCGGTCATCAACTTCTCAAAGACAACCGCCTGTTGATAGAGGAAGTCGCTCTTTCCAACGCCCAGCCAAAGCAACTTCAGTTGCCGATTGGTGGCCTCGGGCTTGGCGACCGCCTCTCCAAAATACTTCTGGACGACTTCCGGCGTCAGGTACGCACTGTAGGAACCGACATAGGCGAACTTGTCGAGATTCGAGAAGCCCGCAAAGAGCGATTGCCCGCCGCCGCGTGAGAAACCGGCAATCGCTCGCTTCTCTCGGTCCGCGCTGGCGCGGAAGTTGGCTTCGACGTAGGGCATGATGCTGCCGACCAGATCGTCGTTGAAAGCCTTGTACATTTCGGCGGCCTTCAATGAGGTTGGCGCTGGCGTCCCCATGAGCATGTTCCCATAGGGCATCACGATGATCATGGGCACCGCGCGTTTTTGCGCAATGAGATTATCCAGAATGAAGTTCGCCCGACCGACCCGGAACCAGGTTTCTTCGGTGTCCGTGGTGCCGCTGACCAGGTAGAAGGTCGGGTACTTCTCTGCGCTGGCGCGATAGCCGGGCGGCGTGTAGACCAGCAGCGGGCGGGTGACGCCCAGTGATTTCGACTGGTAGTAGCAGTAGGTCACCTCTCCGTGCGGCACGTCCTGAACCGCGTAGATCGAGGGCTTCTCGCCAGGCACATCCAACAGGCTGTTCTTAAAGCCCTCATTGGGAAAGAGGTTGGGGTTTCGCGGGTCGGCCACCGGCACGCCGTCCACGACGAAGCAGTAGGGATAGAGATTCGGCTCGATCGGCCCAACGGTAATGCTCCAGACTCCATTCCCATCCGCCCGAAGCGGTTGATTTGCGCGCTGAAACTGCCCACTCAGTTCCACCTTCGTTGCCGATGGAGCACGCAGACTGAACGTCACGGTTCGATCCGCATGGACCACCGGGGATTCTATCGGCGGAAGCTGCGCCGGGCGATTCGCCTCTGCTGCAAGCCCTGATTCGGCCCAGCTCAGCACGATCCAGACAAGCCATAGCACATCGCGTCGCCTCATGTTTCATCCTTTGTTCGAGTTACTTAAAGAGTCGGGAACTGGCGGCCATGGCTGGAAACCCATACCAGCGGCAGCGTACAGCATATTAGGCTCTGTCTCAAAACCATGGAATGTGCCGATAAGGGTCCATAACGACACG
>CAZMXI010000075.1:0-22401 GCA_964570205.1 uncultured Tepidisphaeraceae bacterium | reverse complement strand
AACATTTTTCTTTTTTTCATGCGAACATTTCCCATCCTCCAGCGTATAATACCCCAGGAACGCCTCAGCCCGCCCGCCATCCCGCACCCACCCAGTGCGGCATGCAAGGCTGGCCTACAACCCGAAGGAGGGGAAGACCATGCCGCCATTCATCCTTCAGTCCCATGCATCGGTGTTCATCTCTGTGCATCCGTGGTTTCTCTCCGTCCAGAGCGAACCCAACCAAACCCAACGCAAAACCCCTCTGTCGCTACTGAAAACGCACTTTCTCCCCCTCCACCCCCTCGCGCAGAATGACCAAACGAACCCAACACCCGCACCCGCTTGGTCCCCATGCCCATACCAGGCAATATCAAGACAAATACGACGCAATCCGACACAATGCGACAGATCCCCATTTTCTCTGGACCCCGAACCCTCACCCCCTCTTCGCGCAATACGCAATATCCAGCCCCTATTTCCATTAAACCTCTACCAACAAACGATTTACCACTCATCAATGTCCCATAATGTCCCACAATGTCCCACAGTACAGTTTCACTCCCTCGATCCGTGTGCATCGGTGTGCATCTGTGGTTCCATCGCCTTCGTGCGATTCGTGGACAACCCTCACCCCACCGGCAGCACACCGCGCAGCCGCGCGATCGTCGGCGGCAGGATCTCCAGGGCCTGCTCGACCTCCGCCTCCGTCGTGAAACGCGACAGGCTGAAGCGGATCGCGCCGTGCGCGATCCTCGGGTCTATGTTCATCGCCTTCAGCACATGCGAAGGCTCCAGGCTCCCGCTGCTGCATGCCGCGCCGGCCGAGGCGCACACGCCCCGCTCGCTCAGCAGCATCAGGATCGCCTCCGCCTCAAGACGGGCAAAACCGATGTTCGTGGTGTTCGGCAGGCGCTGGTCGGTCCGGCCGTTGATGTGGGCATCGGCGATGGATTCGACGATCCCGCGCTCAAGGCGATCGCGCACGGCCGAGATCCGCGGCATTTCGGGCAGATTCTGCGCGGCCAGTTCTGCCGCGACGCCCATCCCCACGATCCCGGGCACGTTCTCGGTGCCGCCCCGCCGCTCCAGTTCCTGCGGGCCGCCGATAATCAGCGGCCGGATGCGCAGCCCGCGCCGGAGGTACAGCGCGCCGACGCCCTTGGGCCCGTGGAACTTATGTGCTGCGAGGGTCATCGCGTCGAAGCCAATGTCTTTAACATCAACAGGCAGCTTGCCGACGGCCTGGGTGGCATCGCAGTGGAATGGAATGCGCCTGGCCCGGCAAAGCCCGGCGATTTCGCGCACCGGAAACAGCACGCCGGTTTCGTTGTTGGCCCAGAGCGCGGTGACCAGGGCGGTGGAGTCATCCAACGCGGCTTCGAGGGCCGCCAGGTCAATCGCGCCGGCGCGATCCACCGGGATCTCGACAACCTGGGCCCCCTGCCTCGCCAACTCGCGGCAGACCTCGCGCGTGGCCGAGTGCTCGACGGTGGTGGTGATGATGCGGTTGCGCGGCGTGCGGGCGGCAAGAAGGCCGCGAATGGCGGTGTTGATCGCTTCCGTGCCACCGCCGGTGAAGATCAACTCGCCTTCCGCGCAGCCGACCAGGCCGGCGACCTGGGCGCGGGCCTGGTCGATGGCGCGCCGGGAGTTCTGCCCGAAACGGTGGGCGCTGGAGGGGTTGCCATACCACTGGTTGAGGTATGGGAGCATGGCCTGAACCACCTGGGGGTCAGGGCGGGTTGTGGCGTTGTTGTCGAGGTACAGGAGGTCCATCGGGGTGATTGTATAACGACAAAGGGCGGGATGGATCAGTGATCGAGCGAATGCGCCCTGAAGGGGCAAGGTGAACGCCAATGCGCCGATTCTTTCAATATTTTCGAAACTTCTGGCAACAAATCGCGATGCGGGCGAGCGATTCCTAGAATGACGCTCAAAGGCAGCAGTTGGAGCGTGCTTTATGTCACTAACCGTGCTCAGCGGGTGCATCAAACAGGAACTGGCGGCCGTCGAACAGGCGTTCGACGATGAGCTGGCCAGCGACCTGGCATGCGTGTCGGGCCTGGTGCGTCACGTTAGCCGGTTTCGGGGAAAGATGTTGCGGCCGACGCTCGTGCTGCTGGCGGGAAAGGCGAGCGGCGAGCTGACGGATGCGCACACCGTGCTGGCGACGGTGGTCGAAATGGTGCACATGGCGACGCTGGTGCACGACGATGTGCTGGATGAGGCCGAGCTTCGGCGAAACGGGGCGACGATCAATCACCTGCGCGGCAATGAGGCGGCCGTGATGCTGGGGGATTACCTGATCAGCCACAGCTACCACCTCTGTTCAAGCCTCGATTCGCAGTTTGCATCGCGGGTGATCGCGCGGACGACGAACCAGGTGTGCGAAGGCGAACTCCTGCAGATCGCCAACCGGCATAACCTCGATCTCGACGAAGAAACGTATCTGCGCATCATCACGCGGAAAACCGCGAGCCTGTGCGCAACCTGCTGCCTGCTCGGCGCAAAATGGGCTGGCGCGGACGAGGTGCGGATCAGCCAGCTCGAAATGTACGGTCTGTCGGTGGGGATCGCGTTTCAGATTCAGGACGACCTCCTTGACATCGCGGGCGATCAGGGCGTCGTTGGCAAGACGCTGGGGCTGGACCTGGAAAAAGGGAAGCTGACGCTGCCGCTGATCCATTACCTGCGTAGCGCGACGCCGGCCGAGGCGAGAACGATGCGGAACGTCCTGGTCGGCAACGATCCCGACCGGCCGGAACTTGTGCGGGAGATGCTGCTGAACAGCCCGTCGATCGACTATGCCCAGGACCAGGCAAGGCGCTACGTCAGCCGGGCAAGGAGCGCCATTGCCGCCCTCCCGGCGAGCGAGGCGAGAACGATGCTGGACTCGATGGCGCAGTTCGTGATTTCGCGGGGGATGTAGCCTTCGCGGGGCCAACTCTTCAAGCACGAGGTTTTTTTGAGGGGGCGGACGCGGCTGTACCCGCATCCGCCCCGATCAGCGCATCAGCTTCTGATCGCCCACGCGCGAGCGCTAATTCCGCTCGGCCGGGCCGCCCATCTCGCGCTTCATTCCGCCTTCAGGCCAAACGCCATCCGGCCGCGGGTGGACATTGTAGATGCCCAGCAGAACGCGGTGGGCAAGCAGGCGCGAGGCCTGGTTGGCGTCGGCCGGCCACCGATCCTTCATCTGGCCGAACTCGGTCAGATGATGGAGCAGGCTGTCGTGCAACTGCTGGCCGGTCATGTTGTCGGGCACGTCGATCTTCCACGAATCGGGCATTTCGTGGATCAGAGAGACGTTCACCTCGGGCAGTCTGTCGCCGCCGGGGATCATCACGACGGCGACGTTGCGACCCTCGTCGAGGTTCCTGTCGCCGCCGAATGGCTTCTCGGCATCGAGGTTGCGGCCGTGGCCGGGCTGGAGATGGCCCGGCGGAACCGGCTGGCGGTCGTCGTCGACGGTGTCGTTCTTCACCGGCCAGTTGGTCAGGAGTTGCGGGTTTTCGATTTCGCCCTGGACGATTTCGAAGCCCTTGTACTGGTCGCCGAAGACCAGCTTGCGATCGATGTCGATCTTCTTGCCGTACTTCTTCTCCCAGTCGATTTGAATCTGGGCAATGCGGCCATGGAGGTTGTTGAGCTTGTCTTTGTTGTTGTCAAACCAGGGTTTCAGCCGGTTGCGGTCCGCGTCGACGAAACACGCGACGAAGCTCTGCATCGCATCGCGTTCGACTGCGGCCTCGCTGAGATCGGCGAGAGTTTCGCGGATGTTCTGGCTGTCGTCCTTTTCCGTCTGACGGACGCCCTCGGGCAACTTGACGCTGGCGGCCGTCGGGCTGTCCTTGTCAACCCGGACCGAGCTCTGCACCCCGGGGCCCAGCTCCTTCTGAGTCTGATCCTGGGCCAGTGCCAGACCGCCCACGGTGAGGCTCGCTGCCGCAATGATGGCCAAATGGTTACGCATGGATGAACTCCTTTCTGAGGGTCCGGCATGCCGCACGCGGGCACGCCACTCGATCGTGTCGCTTCGCATACACCACCCTGGCGACGCCGCAAACGCCGGACCGCCCGCGAATGCGCTGAATATGGCAACTGAACTAGACAAGCGGACGGCCCCAACACACAGGAGGTGCGCTGGCACGACACGAATCGGCCTGATGGAGCAAAGGCCCTGAGCGGTTGGTCGCGGTCCTGCTCGTCTGCCTGCGGCGGATGAGGCGGGATGGGCTTACCCAGGCCTGATCCCCGAGAGCGCGCCTCGGACCGATCGTGCCATTGCCTGAGCCGCACAGCGCCCCGGCGGTTTGCATGGCCCGGCATGGATCGGAGCATCCATAAGCAGAGGCGGCCGAAGTGCGTACATAACCTCCTTCTTTGGCTTGTTTTAGACGGTTGCCCGCCCGGCGGCGTTGTGACCGCGATCGGGTCCTGCGGGCAGGCATCACTGCGCAAGGGGAAGTTCGGGCGGTGCTTGACGAATCGGCCGCGTTGGCTAAGATCGCTGTCATAAACTCGGGGCCGTGGTCTAAAGGGATGACGGCTGAATCGCATTCAGCAAATCGGGGTTCGATTCCCCGCGGCTCCATTGATCCCTGAAAGGCCGCTCTTCTTCGGAAGGGCGGCCTCTTGCGTTTGAACCGGGGCTTGTCGGGGGCGGCCGGTTCGTTACTATGGTCTCCGCCCATGGCTTACACCGTCCTGGCTCGCCGTTATCGATCCGCCACCTTCGACGAAGTCGTCGGGCAGAACCACGTTGCGCAGACGCTGAAGAAGGCCATTGAATCCGGACGAATCGCACACGCCTTTTTGTTCAGCGGGACGCGGGGGGTGGGCAAGACGTCGATGGCGCGCATCCTGGCCAAGGCTCTGAACTGCGAGAAGGCCAACGGCCCCACCACGGAGCCATGCCTCCACTGCGCCAGTTGCCAGGCTATCGCCCGCGGCGAGGACATGGATGTCATCGAGATCGATGCGGCGTCCAACACACAAGTGGAGAAGACGCGCGATGTGATCCTGGACAACGCCCAGTACCGGCCAGCGCGGGGGCGGTTCAAGGTGTACATCATCGACGAAGTGCACATGCTCTCGAAGGCATCCTTCAACGCACTGCTGAAGACGCTTGAAGAGCCGCCGGAGCACGTGAAGTTCATTCTGGCCACCACGGAGCCGGAGAAGATTCTGCCGACGATCCTGTCGCGGTGCCAGCGGTATGACTTCCGGAACATCCCCACGCGCGAGATCGCCGAGCACCTGCGGAGCATCTGCAAGGATGAGAAGATCAAGGCCGATGAGGATGCCCTGATGCTGGTGGCGAAGGCAGGGGTGGGGTCGATGCGTGACAGTCTGTCGCTGCTGGACCGGCTGCTGAGCATCGGCGAGAAGCAGCTCACAGTGGAAACGATCGAGCAGTTGCTGGGGCTGCCGCACAGCCAGCGCATTTTCGATCTCGTACAAGCGATCGGCGAAGGCCGGGTGAAGGATGTGCTGGTAACGGCCGATGCGATGGTTACGCAGGGCCTGTCGACGGATTCTCTGCTGGCGTCGCTGATCGACCACCTGCGGAATCTGCTGGTGATTCGCGCCTGCGGGGCCGATTCGACGCTGGTTGAGGCCGCCGCCCTGTCGCTGGCGGACCTGACCAGGCAGGCCGACCGTTTCGACGCCGTGGTCCTGACGCAGGACATCACGATCCTGGAGGAGTTGCGACGGCTGCTTCGCATATCGCAGGCCGGGCGGGCGCTGCTGGATGCGACGCTGGTGCGCCTGGCGCTGGCCGAGCAATTCTCATCCATAGGTGAGTTGCTCCAAAGCGTCGATTTCGCTCCGTCGGCCGGTTCGGCCGCTCAAAAAAAAAAGCCTGAGCCGGGACTGACGGGTTCACCCGCCGCGGTCGCGGTGCCACCTCCGTCACTCCATCGGCCGACAACGATTCAGCCAGTGCCGGAGTCGGAGGCGTTGCCTTCGGCGGTGACGGTCGATGTGGATGTTGACGACGATGACGACCTGCCTCGGCCGGGGAAGGTATGGGAAGGGCCATCGCTGGCGGAGGCTCTACGGACGCAGGCGATGTCAGCACCGGCGGCCACTGCCGCCCCACCGCCGGCCGCGCCAACGGAATTGACGGGAATCTGGTCCGGCCTGCTTGCCAAGATCGAGGAGCATGGCGCGGGATTGCATGCGCTGGTGTCGGCCGGACGGCTGGCGAGCATCGAGGATGGTCTGGCCACGGTGCGATTCAGCACGGACCGGGCAACCTTCTTGACGATGCTCAATCGCAACGGCAAGCGCGAGCTGATCAGCGAGGTGTTATCGGGCGTGATCGGCCGGGCGGTGGGCGTAAGATTTGAGGTGGATGCCGAGGCCGACGCCGTGGCGACAGCTTCCGCGACACCGGTCGCCGCGGCCGCAGCGCCCGCACCAGCGCACAAACCTGCGGGCACTCATGTGATCGGCCCGGCAGCGGCCGCCCCGGCGCCGGCACCGGCGGTTCATTCCATCCGGCCAAGCCCGGAGCAGATGCGCGAGTTTGAGCAGGATCCGCTGATCGGCGCGTTGATGAAGGAACTGGGCGCGACGATCGTGAGAATCACCGAAGACTAGGCGAGAGACGAGCGATGCCCTATGAGCATGTTTGACGCCCTGAAGAACCTCGGAAACATCGGCGACCTGATGAAGAAGGCCCGAGAGGTGCAAGACCAGATGCGTCAGTTCCATGAGGAAATGGCGCGCCAGCAGATCACCGCCGACGCCGGCGGCGGGATGGTGCAGGCGACGGTGAACGGGCGGCTGGAGCTGCTGACGTTGAAGATAGATCCATCGCGGGTCGACGCCGGCGATACGGAGATGCTGGAGGATCTGATCGTATCCGCGGTGCGCGCTGCGCAAGGCAGAGCGGCGGAGATGCTCAAGGAGGAGATGGCCAAGCGAGCCGGGGCCATGGGCCTGCCGCCGGGAATGCTGCCGCAGTAACGCCAAGACGCCGGTTCGGCGCGTGGCCGGGTGGTCCGCGTGGGGGCATGGAATGGAATCTCGATGGAGCGTGCGAGCGGCACGGAGGGTCCAGGCAAGCATGGCGTCAGTTTGAGGGGACACGATGGCCGCGAACTTAGGGCAGGGTGGGTTTCGCAGCTTGCCCCGGCGAGGGGCCGGGCAGGTGAAGGTGCGCTGGGCGGTGGCGATGGCGTGCGGAATCGCGGCGGTGATGATCGGAGGGCTGTCTCTTCACAAGTGGCTGGGCGAAGAGCGCATCAGGCCCGTCCCATCACAGGAGGCGGCCTCAACGCAGCCGCAGCAGCAGCCCGCGGCGCCGTCGGCCGGTGAGTCCCCGAAGAACCTGGTCGATCTGGTGCGCAGGCGATACCCGAACTACCCGGCAACGCAACCGCTGGATGACTCGATGCCGCTGGCCTATGCCGGACACCTGGCGATTGATGAACCGGTCCACCTGGATTCACAAGGATACCTGTGGATCACCAGGGCGGATGCCGAGCCGGCAACGGTCGTGCTGGCCAAGCGCCCGGCGCAGGGCGTGATCTTCACGCGGGAACAGGTGCACTTTGTGCACTGGAGCGCGAATGAGAATCGGCAATGGTTGCCCAGCCTCGTCTGCCCGAGCGCCAGCGGCGATGGATTTGATCTGGTGACAGCGAATTCGCGACAGGCGATCGGGAGCACCAAGGATTTCCAATGGGCGGCCGCCACGTCATGGAATGGACGAATCGTCGTACCCACCAGCCGAGGTTTGTCACTGCTAAGCATCGGCCGGCAGATCACAGAGGATGCAAGCCCGCCGCTGGCGGAAGACAGCGACCATGCGGCGGTGCAGTATGCGTTCATGCGGGGACCGATCGCGTGGATTCCGCCGGAGGGCGACAACGCGGGATCCAGCGGCGCGGTTTACTGGGATGCGGGCGGGTGGCGGCGACTGAAACCGGAGGAAGGCTGGCCGTCGGGCCTGCTGCACCTGGTTCCGATGACTGATGGTTCCGTTCTGCAACTGGCGGCGCAAGGACAGTCGGTCCGGCTGAGCATCGTGGCGCTGGAGCCCATGGGCGAGGCCGATCAGCAGCGCATCGAGCGTCTCATCAGCGACCTGGGCGACATCGATCCGGACATTCGCGACAAGGCGTATGCCCAGCTTAAGCAGTGCGGGCGGGGAATGTGGCCGATTGCGGAGCGGATGATGAAGGATGAGCCACCGGAAACGCAAACACGGCTGGCGGAGCTGCTGAAAGCGCGGATCACGCCGTTGCTGGGGGACATGGAGCTGTTGGGCGGAGAGCTTCGGCTGGTGTGCAGGTTGGCGCAAGGCGGCGCGGTGTTCCATGCCGAACAAGGCGTTCGGGTGCCCGGTTTCGGCGATGAGCCCAGGCTGGAAAAACCGGCGTGGCTGGCCGCACGACCGGGCCGGAGCATTGAACTTCTGCCCTGGGAAGTCACCGAGGGCCTGAAGCCCGGAGCATGCCAGGTTGCGCCCGGCTTCGAGGCGGAGTGGATCATCGTGGACGAAGCGAGAGGGGGCATGTTGCACGGATCGGGGCTGCCCATGCCGCTGCTGCGCAGGAGCGAGCGAAGATATGACCGGTTTGTCGGGGCGGCGCGGCAGCGGCGGTACGTATTCCAGACAGCGCGGGGCGACAGCACGTTAATCATCGACCCGTCGCTGCCGGATCCATCACCGCGACTCCCGGTGTGGCGTCAGCATCACGAGGATGGTGCGGTGGGCTGGGATGAGCAGGGCCGGGCCGTGGCGAGGCAGCGCGTGGCATGGGCGCTGGGCGAGACGGGATGGCAGGCGTTGGATGAGAAGACTGTCCGCATCTTCGCCCGTCCAGAGGAAGCACCGGCAGTCCCGACGTTCCCGGGAATCGAGACCCTGCGGCGAACCGCGGGCATGCAGCCGACGACGAGTTCCAGCACCCGGCCGGCGGACGTGTGGATCGAGGATGGCGAGCGGCCGCTGCTGCGGGATCCCGATGGCACGTGGTATTTCGGAGGCAATGAAAGCCTGAAGATCGTTCGGGCGAACGGATCGGCCATGGAATGGCCGCTGCCCGCCAACGCGCGGGGGTCGGCGAAAGCGACGCTTGTTCGAAGCAACGAGGGGCTGCTCTTTCTGTTCAATCAGCCGGGGCGGGTGGTGAGGATTCGACCGACGCCGGACGCACCGGAGCCATTCGCCGTCGAGGCGGTCTTTACGCGAGGCATTCCGAACTCGGTGGATGTCATGCGGATATGGTGTGATCCTTCTGGGCGGATCATCATGGCGTACGAGGGCAACAGACTGGCGGTGTTGTTTCCGCTGGGCTACATCCCCACGTCCATCGACAAGCTGATGACGCGGAAAGATCACGCGGACGATGAGGAATGATCTGGTGGACCCGGGAAAAGAAGTCGGACCGAAGGGGAGCCACCACCTTCGGTCCGCTTGAGAATCTTGATTGTGCTCCCTGACTCTAGCAACCTTTCTTGTACGATGCAACTGCAAGAGCGGTTCACGACAGGGTTCGTGATGACAACAGCGACCGCAGGAGCGGCTCGATCTGCTTCCACGCCTGTTCATCGCGCGACGCGAAAAGGATGTTGGTCTTGAGCCAGTCGATCGGATTGCCGATGTCGTGGCGTCGCGCCTTGAGCACAACGCCGTGCACGGGCTGTCTGCGGAGCAGAAGGCTCAGCGCGTCCGTCAGTTGAATCTCGCCGCCCGCACCTGGGGATGTCTGATCGAGGCAATCGAAGATTTCCGGTGTGAGGATGTATCTCGCAGCGATGGCGCAGCGGCTGGGGGCCTCGGCCGGCGCGGGCTTTTCGATCAGTGTGTCGAGTGCGAGCACGCCATCGGCAACGCGCCTGCCGCCGACGATGCCGTAGCGGCCGACCTTGTCGATGGAGACTTCTTCAAGTCCGATCACGGCGGTTTTCAGCTCTCGCCAAGCGGCGACAAGCTGCTCCGAGGGGGAGGGAGACCCGCTGAACACGGTGTCGCCGAGGAGGCAGAGAAACGGCTCATTCCCCACGTGGCGTCTGGCCTGGAGCACGGCGTGGCCAAGGCCGCGTTGTTCGGTTTGCCGGACGGAATGCACCTGGACCCGGTCGATCAGAGCGGCAATCGAGGCCAGCAGCGCCTGCTTGTTTCCAGCGGCCAGGCGCTGTTCCAACTCCGGGTTGCGGTCGAAGTGGTCTTCGAGCGCATGTTTGTCGCGCGAAGTGACCAGCAGCAGGTTATCAACGCCGGCGGCGGCGGCTTCCTCGACGACGTACTGGATCGTCGGGCGGTCAAGGATCGGCAGCATTTCCTTGGGGATGGCCTTGGCGGCAGGGAGCATTCGCGTGCCAAAGCCGGCGGCGGGGATGACTGCTTTGGATATCCGCATGGTCATTCGAAGATCATCGGCCGGAGCACAGTGCATCGCAAGCCGGCCAGAGCGTCAGAGAGCTGCTGATAATGCCGGCCATCGCGGTAGAGCCCGATGATCGCGCCGCCGCTGCCGGCGAACTTGGCGCTGGCGCCGGTGGCGCGGGCGGCTTCGACCATGCGCAGATTCTCCGGCGCGATGTTCATGATCGTGCGGCGGATGTCGAAGTTCTGGTTAATCACCTGGCCGAGAGTGTCCCAGTCGCCATCCATGATCGCCTTGCGACCGATGTCGGTGATCTGGCGGAACTTCTGCATGGCCGCCAAGACGGTCGGATCGCCCTGGTTGAACAGGGCGCGGAGGTTGCGGTGCGGGACATCGCTGATTTCGGCCCGCTCGGGGTCATAGGCGACGTAAAGCGGGGGGAGTCTGGGCGGGCTCAACGACTCATAGACGCCGTGGCCGTGCTCTTCCAGGTGCTGCTTGTCGAAATCCATGTAAACGATGCCCTCGTAGACCTGAATGACGCGGTCCTGGAGGCCGGCGTTGATCTGCAGTTCATCCTTCTCGACCGAGAGGATGAGCGAGGGAAGGAACGGCTTGGGAATGTCGACGCCGTAGAACTGCATGAGCGTCCGCATGGTGGCGGTGACGATGGCGCTGCTGCCGGACAGGCCCACCAGGCGGGGAATGTCGCTCTGGAACGCGATGGTGAAACTGCGGTCGGGCAGGTGGATGTCGTGCTGGCGGCAGTGGTCGTGGAACTTTTTGAGGGCGGCCTTGATCAGGCGCATGCCGCCGTAATACCCATGGAGGCGCACGTCGCGCAGAAAGGCCGACACGCTGTCGAACCGGCCGAAATCGCCGGACCCGGGGACGATCTCAAAATGGGGGCTCTCCCAGAGCTGGACGGTGGCGGTGAAGTTGCGGATGAGAAAGGAGATGGTCTTGCCGAAGTATCCGTCGGAGGGATTGCCCACCAGACCGGCGCGGGCGTGTGCATGTGCGGTGATGATCATAACGGCTCTTCAGGCTGATGCAGCGCCGCTGGGCTCGACCCTGGCCATCCGGCGCAGCGTGTCCGGGTCGATCATGATCCGTTTGGGCACCCCGGTCCGGGCATCCTCGCCGATCAGGGCGACGAGCCCGCCGTCAGGGCGCTGCGCGCAGCGCATCAGGTAGCGGGCCATCTCGGACCCGACGCAGATTCCGAGCGCCTCGGCAATTTGCGCTTCAAGCGGTGGTGGTTGCGATCCCATGTGCATACTTCCCTGTATCGGCGCTGCCCGAGGGTCAAGAATACGGAAGTTGGAGCCACCCCGCCAGAGGTCAGGCAGCACGCTCATTGTGGAGAGCGCGGGATGGCATCCGCTTATGCGGCATAGCTTACACATATTCCCGTCCATTTCGCCGGACAGGCGGCCGGGGCGTGTAAAGTCCAGAGATTTGCATTGACTGCCGCCGGCTCTTCTGTTCTGCTATCGGGCGTTCAGACCGGGGTTGGAGGCATGTCGGAGAACACATCAACGTCATCGACGCCAGCGCAGGCGGTGCGGAAACAAGCGCGTCGTCAGCGTTTGAGCACGTCGCGCAAGCCGCGTAAGCTGCCGCCTTATCACGTGGTCCTGCTGGATGACGACGATCACACATACGCCTACGTGATTGAGATGCTCGTCGCGCTGTTCGGATACTCGACGACGCGGGCGTATGTCACCGCCGAGGAACTCGACACGCGGGGCCGTGTCATCCTCCTGACGACCACCAAGGAACACGCGGAGCTGAAACGCGACCAGGTTCACTCGTACGGGCCCGACCACCGGATCGAAAGCTGCGCCGGGTCGATGGCGGCTCGTATCGAACCGGTCGGCAAAGCGGGATAGGCCGTAAGGTCCGTGGCGGCGGGATCGCCCCGTCCGGACGCGCATTTTTCGCCATATTGCAAACGTTCTCGGCCCGAGCACGTCTATGATGGTTGAGACGGTCTGCGCCACGGGCGACAATACGACGAGGTGGCCACGATGCGCTGTTATTCCCTGTTGGTCCTGCTGATGACGGGCATCTGCTGGGCGGATATTGTTCACTTGAACGACGGCACCAAGGTCGAGGGCGCCATCAAGCGAACATCGGGCGGCTGGCTGGTGACGGATGATACCGGAAAGACCACGCGCGTCGACGATGAGAACATCAAGCTGATCCAGAAGGTCAGCACGCTCTCGCCGGCCGAGCTGGCCGAGAGCAAGCTGGCCGTCCTGCGCCGGTCGCTGGAGCCGATGGATGACCTGGGCCGGATCATAGAGCGGGTGGAGCGCTTCATCGAGCAGAACAAGGGCGGGCCGGCCGCCGAACTGGGTCGCAAGGAGCTTGCCGTATGGAAACAGCGGCAGGAGAAGCAGATGGTGAAGGTGGGGAAATCGTGGATGACCACCGCCGAGCAGGCCGAGCTGATGGTCAAGGTCGTGCCGATGATCGAGCGGGCGCGCGATCTGCTGAAGGAGGGTCGGACACGGGAAGCCGACGAAGTCGTCGGGGAGCTTCTGGCCGTCGATGACGCCAACGTGTCCGGGCTGTATCTGCGCGGGCTGATTCTGTTCAAGCAGGGTGAAACCGGACAGGCCAAGAAGGTCTATGAGCAGCTCAAGGAGGCGTTGCCCGGCCACGCGCCGACGCGCAACAACCTTGCGGTCATTCTGTGGAGCCAGCGGCAGCACGTCCTGGCGTTGATGGAGTATGAACAGGCGATGACCGTGGATCGGCCGATGCGGCAGGTGCTGGACAACATCGCCGAAGCGCTTCACGCCCTGCCGGCATCGCAGCGAAGCGGCGCCGTCGCCAGGCGGGTGGAGAAGAAATTCGCGGAACAGGACGCTGATTTTCAGCGAGAGATGGGCAGGCAGGGCTTGATCCGCTGGGGGGCAACATACATCGACAGAACCAAGGACGCGGAGATCAAGCGGGCGCAGGAGAAGGTGAAGGAGCGGCTCGACGCCCTGGAAGATGATTACGCCAAGCTTCGCGACCGAATGGACGACATCGACCGGCGGATTGCTTCAAATGACCGGGAAATCGACCGCATTCAGGCTGACTCGAGGCGGATTGATCCCAGCACGGGGCGGTTTTACACCGTTCGTTACCCCGGTATCTACTACGATTTGCGACGCGAGAACACCAGGCTGAAAGAAGAGCAGGTCGATCTGGCAAGGAAGTTGGACGGTTTCAACGCCAAAGCGGCGGAGATTCGTCGGGACCTGCCGGTGCCGCCATATACCGGGCAGCAGCGAATGATCGAGGCCGAAGGCACCCCGTTGCCGGCGTCTATGCCCGGGGCCCCGGGCAGGACAGACGCTGCCGGCCGCGCGGCGGTCCAAGGGGGATAGTTCAGGGCCCAAGGCAACCCAACCGGACTGCCGGACGTATACAGGTTTGTTGTCATCGTTCGCCCGATCGTTGCGATCGGGGTATAAACTTGGTATTGGATCGTGTTTCCGGCCAATGTCGTGCCGGCGTATGAACAGAGTTGTTGCCATGAGCACGTTGCCCGCCAGTCAGGCCGTTGAGGGCCTGGAGCCTCCGGCCGACGCCAAGGTCGACCCGCAGCCGGAACCCGCCGCGCGCCGAGTGGCCGCGCCCGATCGCCCCAAGACCTGGTTCGACCGGGCCGAGGCTTTCATCAGCCGGTTGTCGGTGCGCGACAACTTCTGGCACCGAATCTGTTCGTTGATCTGGCTGCCATACGCTTTCTTCAGCGGGATTCGAATTCGCGAGCTCGATCCGAAGACGTTTTCGGCCATCCTGCCGTTCACCCGCTTCAACAAGAACTGGTACCGGGCAATGGCCGGCGGGGCGCTGCTGGGCAATTCCGAGATCGCCGGCGGCATGTACGTCTTCGGGGTGTGCGGCGCCGATTACACCGTGGTGTGCAAGCACCTGGAATACGACTTTCTCCGCCCCTGCCTGGGTCCGGCAATCTACAAGATCTCCCCGCGTGAGGATGTGCATGCGCTGATCGCCGCCGGCGGCGAATTCAATATCACGCTCGACCTGGAGATATTCCAGCATGTTACGCCGACCGGCGAGCGCGACCGCCGCGTCGGCCGGAGCGTGGCGCAGTTCCACGTGACGCCCAAGGCCCACCACAAGGCCAAGGCCGCGCGGCGGAAATAGGCATCCATGCCCGACACCCCCAGCCCATCCAGCCCGTCGCGGTCCATCCCCTGGGCAGTCTTTCTCGGCAGTTCCTGGACATGGTGCATCGGCATGTTCCTGCCCGTGCTCCTGGTGCGGCAGATGGGGCTGTGGGGGTGGGTCGTCTTCGCCGTGCCCAACGTCATCGGAGCGGCGGCCATGGGCTGGGTGCTCAAGACCGCCGACGCCAGCCGCGAGTTGGTCCATCGCCATCGCCCCGCATGCACCGCGTTTTCGCTGGTGACGATCGCGTTTCACCTGTTCTTCACGCAGTGGATGATCGGCCGGCTGCTCGGGCTGACATGGGTCGGCCTCGTGCCGGCGATGGTGGTCCTGCTGTACATTCTCGGCTGGAAGCGGCCCGGCGGCGATCTGTGGACGGCGGCGGGGGCGTGGGTGTTCTCCGCGGCATGTTTCGCCCTGGTGTTTCTATACGGCGGCCGGTTTCCATCGCTGGCCGAAGCGCCGTCCAACGCCCCGCTCGATGCGCTGTATCTGCTGCCCGTCTGCATTTTCGGGTTCACGCTCTGCCCGTATCTCGACCTGACCTTCCATCGCGCCCGCCAGAACCTTGACCTTCACGGCAGCCGGCTTGCGTTCACCCTTGGATTCGGCATCTTCTTCTTCGCGATGATCGTCTTCTCGCTGGCTTATGCAGCGCCTCTGGCCGGGGCGATCGACCGCGGCACGCTGGCCATGGTCTCGGGCAGCCTCGCGATGGCCGTCGGACTCCATATGTTCGTTCAGACGAGCTTCACGGTGGCCATTCATGCCCGCGAAGTGCTTGGCCAGTACCGGCCGGGAAACAGGTTGCTTGCCGCCGCCATGGCCGCGGCGGTGATGACGCCCATCGCAACGGGCATCTATGTTGCGAGCAAGCCGGTGACGCTCGGGATGGACAGTGGCGAGTTCGTCTATCGCCTGTTTCTGGGCTTCTACGGTCTGATCTTCCCATCCTACGTGTGGCTGTACGTCGTGCCGTCGCGGAGCGGCCGGATGGACGCCACGAAAACCGCCCTCCTGATCGTGGCCGCCGCCCATGCCCTCCCGATGTTCTGGATGGGCTTTATCCGCGGGCAGATGTGGTGGCTGCTGCCGGGCGTGTCGTTTCCGTTGCTCATCCGCCCCCTTTCGCGGCTGCGGCATGTTATCATGTCGCGATCATGAACAACCTGCTGCGCATGGCCGCTCTTTCGCTTCTGGTTCTTACTTCCTGCGCCGCCGCCCCGGAGCAGAAACTCACGCTGGCTGCTGAGCAGAAGTCGGCGTATTCCATCGTCATTTCGGCCAATGCGTCCCCCTCAGAACAGCGAGGCGCGGCCGAGCTGCGGAACCACCTCCGCCAGCTCTGCGGGGCCGAGCTGCGGGTGATGACCGACGCTTGGCCGATGCCGGCGAACGCTATTCTCGTCGGGCTCAGCAGGCACACCGAGACCCTGGGCGTGAAACTGCCCGACGACCTGGGAAACGAGGGGTTCATCATCAAGACGGTGGGCCCGCACGTGGTGATCGCCGGCAGCCCCGTCCGCGGCACGATGTATGGCTGCACGACGTTTCTCGAGAAGCTGGGCGTGCGGTGGTATACGCCGCGCATCACGGCAATGCCGCATACGCCGGACCTGGTCATCGAGCCGACGGATGAGAAGCAGACGCCCGCCTTCGAGTACCGCGAGCCGTTTTTCACCGAGGCTTTCGACAAGGACTGGGCGGCGCGATTGAAGAACAACGGCGCCAGCGCCCGACTGGATGCCTCGACCGGCGGCAAGATCACCTATTACCCCTTCGTCCACAGCTTTGACAAACTCATCCCGCGAGAGCTGTTCAAGGAACACCCGGAGTATTTCCCGCTGATCAAGGGCAAGCGCGCCGACGGCTACGTCCAGCGCTGCCTTTCGAACCCCGACGTGTTGAGGCTCGGCATCCAGGCCGTGCGGGAATGGATCCGGGCCAATCCCAGGGCCATGATCTACTCGGTCAGCCAGAACGATTGCCGCAGCTTCTGTGAGTGCGACGCCTGCAAGGCGATCGAGGCCAAATACGGCAACACGCACGCCGGGCTTTACCTGTGGTACGTCAACCATATCGCCGAGGCGATCGAGAAAGACCACCCCGACAAGCTGATCGACACCCTCGCCTACCAGTTCACCGAGGAGCCCCCCACCGGTATCGCCCCGCGGAAAAATGTGCGCGTGCGATTGTGCCCGATCTCGGTCTGCGAGGCGCATCCATATGAGAAATGCTCATACAAGACCACCGTCGCTTTCGTGAAGAACTTGCAGGCCTGGGGCAAGATCACCGACACGCTCTACATCTGGCATTACAACACCAACTTCGTGAATTACCTGCTCCCATTCCCGGATTTCGACGAATTCCCGGCCGACATTCACCTCTATAGGCGGGCCGGAGTGAAGGGCATCTTCTTCCAGGGCGCATACGCCCCCGGCGGAGGCGGGTCGGATGCCGAGATGCGGTCGTGGGTGATGGCCAGGCTGCTGTGGAACCCCGACCAGGATGCCAACGCCCTGGTCAATGAATGGATGGCGGGGGTCTATGGCCCGGCCGCCGCACCGATGCGCCTCTGGTTTGATCTGCTTCATGAGAAGGTCCGCGGCCCCGACAAGCACTTCTTCATTTTCGATCGGATCGAAAGGGTCCACTACATCACCGACGACGTGCTGGCCGAGGGCGACAGGCTGTTTGACGAGGCCGTGAAGCTCGCCGCACAGCAGGCGGTCGCGCTGGAGTATGTGAAGAAGGCCCGTCTGTGGTTGCGTTACGCCAAAGTGATGAAACACCCCACCGCCGGCCCGGAATTCACCAGCTTCATGGCCGACGTGCGCAAGCTCGGCGTCACCCAGCTCCGGGAAGGCCAGCCGATCGACGCATGGGAGAAGGAGTATCTCAGCCGTGTCCCGAAGAAGTAGCCGCCCTTTGACAACCCGCCTGATTTGCAGTGCAATCGCCCCATCATGGCGAGCATCAAGCGAATCGGCGTGCTGACGGGCGGCGGTGATTGCCCGGGTCTGAACGCGGTCATCCGCGCGGTCACGAAATCGGCCCTCCACCAGCACAAGCTGGAGGTGCTTGGCGTCGAGGATGGCTTCCTGGGCCTGATCCGCAACCGCATGCGCCCGCTGGCCTGGAGCGATGTCAGCAATATCCTCACCCAGGGCGGCACCATCCTTGGCACCAGCAACCAGGCCAATCCCGAACGGTTCGCCGTCAAAAAAGGCGACCAGATCGAGTACCTGAACGTGACTGACCGCGTGGTGGAGCACGTGCGATCCAACCACCTGGATGCCCTGATCTGCATCGGCGGCGATGGCACCATGACCGGGGCGGCCAACCTCATCCGCCACGGCATCAACTGCATCGGCGTGCCAAAGACGATCGACAACGACCTCGAGGGCTGCGATCAGACGTTCGGCTTTGATACCGCCGTGACCACCGCGACCGACGCCCTCGACAAAATCCACTCCACCGCCATGAGCCATCACCGCGTGATGGTCGTCGAGGTCATGGGCCGCAACGCCGGCTGGCTGGCGCTTCATGCGGGCGTGGCGGCCGGGGCCGATGTCATCCTCCTGCCCGAGATTCCGTATGACCTGGACAAGGTCAACGAATTGCTCCTGTATCGCAGCCGGCTGGGCAAGAAATTCAGCATCATCTGCGTCAGCGAAGGCGCCAAGCCCAAGGGCGGCAAGGTCGTGGTGCAGCGCATCGTCGAAACCAGCCCCGACCCGATCCGCCTGGGCGGCATCGCCAACAAGCTGGTGGCCGACATCGAGGACACCACCGGCCTGGAGGCCCGCGCCACCATCCTCGGCCATGTCCAGCGCGGCGGCACGCCCACCCCGTTCGACCGCGTCCTGGCCACCTCCTTCGGCTATCACGCCCTCGACCTGCTCATGCGGGGCGAGCAGGGCAAGCTGGTCGTCTGGAAGGATGGCCACCTCGACTGCGTCGATATCCAGTTCGTCGCCGGCAAACAGCGCCAGGTCCCGCCCGACCATTACCTCATCCACACCGCCAAGGCGGTGGGGACGAGCTTTGGGGATTAAGCGCCCGCGCTACCGCGACACTACATCGATCTGCAAACTGGCGTCCGTCGCGCGGATCTCCGTCGTCGGCAGGCCCAGTTCCCGCCGGACGATGTTCGCGCCCTGCGCGATGGCCGAGGCCTTGTAGAAGGCGATCTCCCGGTTGCACCCCTGCCGGCCGAATCCGCAGTCACTCGATGCGATCAGCCGCTCGGGCGGAATATACTTCAGCGCCTTGCGGATGACATCGGCCACCTCCTCGGGCCGGTCGGCCTGCAGCGCCCGGTGGCTGACCGTGCCGATGCACACCTTCTTCTTCGACCGCTTGAACCGCTCGAACAGCTCGATGTCCTGGAGGTTGCGGTCCCGCATCTCAACCGTCCACACATCGCCGCGGCACTGGTCCATGTACATCTCCATGGAAGCCGCATAGCTGGTGTCCTCCATCACCCGCTGCATGTTCGGGTTCCCCCAGCAGGTGTGAATCCAGATCTCCACATCATCCAGGCCCTGCACCTCGCGGTTATACGCCTCGAGCATGAACCTCACGTTCTCATCATCCTTGCCGTAGGTGTTGGCCATGAAGTGCAGGCAGGGCTCCTCGATCTGGATGCACCGGCAACCGGCATCCCGCAGCGCCAGCAGTTCCTTGTTCATCGCCTCCGCCAGGTCCCAGATCACCTGCCGCTTGTCCTTGTACTTTGGCGTGTTGATGTCCAGGAACAGCGACATCACCTGCGAGCAGCACGTCCCGAATCGCACCGGCTTGCCCGTCTTGGCCTGCGCCATCCGCCAGATCTTGGCGTAGTCCAGCGGGCGGTGCTCGATCTTGTCGGTCACCTTCGGCCAGCGCCAGGCGGTGTAGATCTCGTAGAGCAGCGTTCCCGGCGGATATCTCAGCCAGGCCGACCGCGTGTCGGCCGCCTGCATGTGGTCTCCCTCCAGGCCCGTCCACCGCTGAAGCGGGTAATGGTGCCATGACCGCCCCGCCATGTCCTCATCCAGGTGGTAATCGCCGTTGGTCAGGATGTCCAGCCCCGCCCTCTCCTGGTCGTTGACCACCACCGCCAGCGCATCCTGGAACTTCTCGCGGTAGCGCACATCCATCATGCACGTGTCGATCGGCTTGCCCCACATGCTGACATCAAACCAGCGCGGGCGCGGCCATGATCCGGTGACGGTGCTCGGCAAGACAAGATTGGCGGTCGAGGTGAACATGCCTTGGCTCCTTTGAACGAAACGACGTGTCGCAGGATCATAGGCAGCCAGCCGGCCTGGAGCAGCGGACATTCCCGGTGTGGTGGCCGCGTCTTCAGCGCGGGCCTTCGTGACGGCAGCCGACCTGATTGTCCCGCAAGGGTATCAACAGTAGAGTGTCAGATTATGAAAGGCCGACCTCGAAAGACTCTGGCAGTGCTGGTTGTACTGCTCTGTGCAGCGGCGGCACTGTGGATCTACAGGACCAGGCCATCCATCCAGCGCCGGCTTGAGGCGGCCGCGGCATCTTCGGTAACTTCTTTCGACTTCGCCGCCGAGACACCCTTCGGCTGGGATAGGATGTTTGTCTTCGGCCCATACACCAGCGAATCGGATGTGGAGAAGTCCCTGGGCTTTCAGTGGCCTGATTATCACCGCTCCTCGATCCGGTCCTCCGACTCCATATGCCTGGTGGTTTTCGTTCAGGACAAGAGCATCGTTCACTGGTACGATCAGCCGCGATCCATCGAGTTGGGCCGCATTGTGAATGCCAACGGATACGCGCCGTCAGAAGCTCAGTTCGTCGTTAACCGCAGCAGCGGCCACGTCGAACTCCAGATTCCTGCCGTCGCCAGGGAGACGACCACCCGACCCGGCGATTAGGCCCAAAAACGGATTCTCCGTGCCCTCCGTGTGCTCCGTGGTGAGCAGATCCTAAGATACTCCTCTATGCGCATCGGCCCCCTCCATCTTCCCCTGCCCTTCTGCCAGGCCGGCCTCGCCGGCTATTCCGACCGCGCCATGCGCCTGGTCGCCCGCCGCCGCGGCTGCCCCTACGCCGTCACCGAGGCCCTGCTCGACATCATCATGCTCCAGGGCGGCCACGGCCTGCGCAAGTCCATCGACATCAACGATGAAGACCACCCCATCGCCGGCCAGATCGTCGGCTCCGAGCCCGACCAGCTTGCCCGCGCTGCCTTCATCCTCCACCAGCACGCATACGATGTCGTCGATCTGAACTTCGCCTGCCCGGTCAAGAAGATCAAGAATCGCGCCCGCGGCGGCCATATGCTCCAGGATGTCCCCCGCGCCCTGGCCATCCTCAAGGCCGTCCGCGATGCCCTGCCCCCCGGCTGCCCCACCACCGTCAGCCTCCGCCGCGGCTTCGATGACTCCGCCGAATCCGTCGACCGATTCGAGCAGCTCTTCCAGGCCGCCATTTCCCACGGCTACTCGGCCATCCGCGTCCACGCCCGCTCGGTCGAGCAGAAATACATCGGCCGGGCCGACTGGGCCTTCCTCAAGGACCTCAAATCCCGCTACCCCAGCGCAACCATCCTCGGCTCCGGCGATGTCTTCACCGCCGAGGATGCCGTCGCCATGCTCCGCCAGACCGGCGTCGATGGCGTCTGGATCGCCCGCGGCGCCATCGGCAACCCGTGGATCTTCGCGCAGGCACAATCCATCCTGAACCCTGAACCCCGAATCCCGATCCCTCCTTCCGTCCACGACCAGCGCGATGCCCTCCGCGAGCACTTCGCCCTGGCGATGGAGGTCCACGGCGAGGCCCTGGCCGGCCGACGCATGCGCAAAATGGGCATCAAATACGCCCGCTTCCACCCGCAAGCCGCTCAGGTCAAGAAGGACTTCATCGAGGTTTCCAGCCTGCGCATCTGGCAGGCCGTGCTCGACCGCTGGTACTCGCAGGATTCGCCTGGCGTCTGGCCCGCCCCCAATGCCGTCGATCTGGTCAACGAATACGCCGATTGCGAAGCCGGTTGATCCCCGCCGCGCGCATCGCCTGACATTCCCCTCCGCTGTCGATATGATCTGCGACCGATGCCCCTGGACTTCATCGAGACTGTCGGGCGAACCACTTTCCATGCGATCGCCACTTTCGGCGATTTCTGGCGGTTTGCGTCCCGAACGCTCGCCAACGCCGGCCCATCCTGGCTGCGATGGAAGAACTTCCGCGCGGTCATCCCGCAGATGTACGATGTGGGCACCAAATCGGTCCCGGTGGTCAGCATCACAGGAGCGTTCATCGGGATGGTGCTGGCCATCGAGAGCTTCAACCAGTTCAAATCGATCGGCCAGGAGGCCCGCCTCGGCAGCGTCATCAACCTCTCCGTCACCAAGCAGATCGGTCCCGTGCTCGCGGCGGTCATGCTGGCCGGCCGGGTCGGCGGCGCGCTGACGGCCGAGCTGGGCACCATGAACGTCACCGAACAGCTCGATGCTCTGCGCGTCATGGGCACCGACCCCGTGCGCGTCCTCGTGGTGCCGCGCTTCCTGGCATGCGTGCTGCTCACGCCGCTCCTGACGATTTTCAGCGACTTCCTGGGCGTGCTCGGCGGCTGGCTTATCTCCGTCAAGCACCTTGGCGTTCCCAACGCCCCCTACTGGCAGTACTCGGCGATCGGTGTCGACAACTGGCAGATTTTTGAGGGGTTGATCAAGAGCGTATTCTTCGGTGCCGCCATCGCGCTCATTGGCTGCTATAAGGGTTTCACCTGCGGCAGCGGCGCCAGCGGGGTGGGCCGCGCCTGCACCGAGAGCTTCGTCGCCAGCTTCATCGCCATCATCGTCCTCAACTTCTTCTTCGCGCAGGTCTCCAAAGACTGGTACGAAGCGAT
>CAZMXI010000074.1:12228-22465 GCA_964570205.1 uncultured Tepidisphaeraceae bacterium | reverse complement strand
CCGCATGAGCAGTATCATGAACACGCAACTGGTCAACTGGAAACGGCACTAGCGGTATTTGAAACAGGCACCGCGACGAAAGGGCTGAGAAGTCCGGAGGTTACACATTATCGCGCTCTTGCAGTTTGGGGTTGCATGCCACGGCCCCGCCAGTGGCACATAATTCGACTGCTTGGCCTCACTCGAGCGGCTGGGGGGCAAGCCGGCCGGTGATGACTTGGCGCATGAGGTCGGCGGGGGCGGGGAGGGCGGTCCAGGCCTGGAACTGGGCGATGGCCTGGCGGAGGAACATCTCGACCCCGCCGACGGTCTGGAGGCCGGCCGATTCGGCCTCGGCGAGAAGGCGCGTCTTCATCGGGTTGTAGATCGCGTCGAACACGAGCGCATGGGCGGGGAGGCGGCGGAGGATAGGTTCGGGGATGGGGGTCTGGTCGCTGTGCGGGTGCATGCCGACGGAGGTGGTGTTGAGATAGATGTCGGCCGGGTGGTCGGCGAGGCTGTCGAGCGCGGCAGCGCGGACGGGGCCGGTTCGGCCATCAAATTCGCTGGCCAGGGCCTGGGCGCGATCGAGGGTGCGGTTCAGCACAATGACGTTGGCACCATAATGGGCGAGGGCGGCGCCGGCGGTTCGGCCGGTGCCGCCAGCGCCAAGAATGACAGCGGTTCGGCCGGCGAGGTCTTCACGGCGGATGGAGAGCTTATCGGTGATGCTATCGAGGATGGCGGCGTAATCGGTGTTGATGCCGCGCAGGGCGGGCACCGGCCCGGAACGGTCAACGATGACCGTGTTGACAGCGCCGATGGATCCGGCGAGCGGCTCGACCTGGGCGTTCTTCTCCTTGAGGTAGCGGAGGCAGTTTTCCTTGTGGGGGATGGTGACGGAGAGGCCGAAGAGGTCGAGACCGTCGAAGTTGAGAAACTCCTCCATGAACGCCTTGAAGCTCTCGTAGCCGGGGTTGACGAGAAGGGGGAGGTACACGCCATCGTAGCCGACGGATTCGAAGGCGGCGTTGTGGATGGCGGGGGACATCGAGTGCATGATCGGCGAGCCGACAACGCCGTAGACCCTGGTATGCGGGTTAATGGCATCCCAGCGGTAGAGGTTCTTCATGTCGGCGACAGGAACCTGGCCCGAGGCGGTGCCGCTGGAGGGATCCAGCGAGGCGAAGGTGAGGAAAGCGCCGAACTTCTTGGCCAGGACGCGACTGATCAGGCCTGCCTCGCCCATGCAAAGGGCGATCGTGGGCCGCTGGCGGGTCTTGAGAATCTCAAAGGCTTCGAGGTTGTCGCGGATGGAGCGGGCGAGCCAGACGATCTTGACGACATCGGCGGGGCTGTCGGTCAAGTCGGCGATCATGCTGTAAAGGCGGTCGGGGCGGCCGGCGAAGTCGTGGGAACTGAAGATCAGGCCAGGGCGCTGGTCGCGGGGGAATTGGTCGAGCGAAAGAGAGAGCATCTCGCCGACTTTGCCGGACTGGAAGGCCTTAAGTTCGACATCGGCGTAGGCTGCCCCATTGTCGGCGGCCATGGACAGCAGGAACAGGCGCTGGTCATCAGGCAGTTCGCTGTGGCCGCCTTCCCAGACCGGGCGGCAGGTGACGATGCAGGGCAGGGAGGTGGCCTTGATCGCCTGGGCCACGACGGAGTCATCGGTGAGGTGGTCGATGCGCAGCTCAACCATTTCCGCGCCGGCCTCCGCAGCCAGGGCGAGGTCGCGCTGTGCCCTTGCGGGGTCGGTGACGAAAATGGGGACGCAAAGATGAGTCATGCGTCAAGAGGCGTGTGGGACGCCCGCACTACTTGATCCCGAGCTTGGCCATCAGGTCGGCGATCTGCTTCTTCGTGCCTTCGCTGGCTTCCCAGAGGGGCAGGCGCAACTCGCCGGTGTCGCGGCCGGCGGTCCTCATGGCAAACTTGATGCCGACAGGGTTGCCATCCAGGAACATGGCGCGCATCAGAGGAAACAGGCGATGATGGATGGCGGCGGCGTCCTTGAACTTGCCTTCGAGGGCGAGGGCGGCCATGCGCTGGATGTCGCCCGGCAGGAGGTTGGACAGCACGCTGATCACGCCGGCGGCGCCCACGCTCATCAGCGGCAGCGTCAGCGAGTCATCGCCGCTGATGATGGTGATGTCGCACAGCGATCGGATCTCGCTGGCCATGTCGAGCGAGCCGGTGGACTCCTTGATGGCGACGAAGGCCTTCGGGTTGGCACTGCGCAGCCGGGCGACGGTCGAGGCGGACATGGTGATGCCGGTGCGCCCCGGAATATTGTATAGGACGATGGGCAGGTCAACCTTGTCGGCCAGGGTCATGAAGTGTCGGTACATGCCCTCCTGGGTGGGCTTGTTGTAGTAGGGGATGACGGAGAGCCCGGCGGCGCAGCCGGCGTCCTTGGCGAACTGGTGCAGTTCCATGGCCTCGGCGGTGGCGTTGGCGCCGGTGCCGCCGATGACGGGGACGCGGCCGCGGGCGACCTCGACGGCGATCTGGATGACGCGCTTGTGTTCGCCGAAGTCGAGGGTCGGCGATTCGCCGGTGGTGCCGACGGGGACAAGACCCTTGATTCCGCTGGAAATCTGGTAATCGATCTGTTCCCGCAGGCGACCGTCATCAACCTGGCCGTTGCGGAAGGGAGTGATCATCGCCGTGAGCGCGCCGCTGAACATGTGACAGTACCTCGGTTCGATTCCCTTTGCGGGGGAAAGGGTGGAAATGTATCGGATTGCCGGGGAGATGGGAATAGGCGCAAACAACCCGCAAACAGATCGCGGGGCGGCCGAAGGTCGGCCGCCCCGCCGTATATGCTGGCCGGGCAGAGGTTAATCGCGGGACTGGCGGTTGACCTCCTGGCCGCGCGAATCAAGCACAATGACCTGCATGGGCATTCTGCCAATGGCGTGCGTGGAGCAGGAGAGGCAGGGGTCGTAGGCGCGAATGGCGGCCTCGATGCGGTTGAGCGCGCCCTCGGTGACATTGTCGCCCTTGACGTACTGCTTGGCGACTTCTTCGACGGCCCGGCTCATGGCGTAGTTGTTGTTGCCGGTGGCGACGATGAGGTTGACTTTCTCGATGCGGCCGCTTTCATCCACCCAGTAATGGTGCCAGAGGGTGCCGCGCGGGGCTTCGATGACGCCGACACCCTCGGGGTTGGATATCTTGGCGACCTGGCGGATGTCGCTGGAGAGGATCTCGGGATCTTCCAGGAGCTGCTGGGCGCGTTCGACGGCGCACAGGTCCTCGATCAGACGGGCGTAATGGTAATAGAGGGTGCCTTCAAGCACGCGGCCATCCAGGTACTGGCGGAAGGCGACGTATTCCTTGTTGGCCAGTGGGGTGGGCAGCTTCTCGGCGGCGTTCAGACGCGCCAGCGGCCCGACGCGGTAAGCGCCGGCGGGCCAGCCGAGTTTCTTGTAATAGGGGAACTTGAGGTAGGACCAGGGCTCGACATGCTCGGCGATGTAGTTGATGTATTGCCGGCCGTCGAATTGCTCGATCTGCTGCAGTTCGTTGTCGACCAGGCGCAGTTCGCCATCATAGAAATTGAGGATGGTGTCTTCGCCGACCATGCCGAGATAGCCGGTCGGGAAGGATGCGAAGGTCCGCATCTCCTCCTGGTGCTGATCCATCCAAGCGTTGATGACGGCCAGTCCTTCCTGGAGGAAGGAGATCATCTGGCCTGACTCGGCGAGGAGTGCTTCGCGGTCGGCGGGAGCGAGCGCTTTGTTCACGCCGCCGGGGACGGCGAAATTGGGGTGGATGCGACGGTCGCCGACGCGGGCGATGATCTCCTGGCCGAACTTGCGAAGGCGGATGGCCTTGGTGGCAAGCTGGGGGTCGTGCAT
Organism: uncultured Tepidisphaeraceae bacterium; assembly: GCA_964570205.1. Taxonomy (GTDB): domain Bacteria; phylum Planctomycetota; class Phycisphaerae; order Tepidisphaerales; family Tepidisphaeraceae; genus CAZMXI01. The sequence continues at coordinate 18,620 of CAZMXI010000074.1, read as the reverse complement.
GTAGATGCCGACGACATTGCGCTGAGCGGGCGGGGCGTCAAAGCCGAGGAGCAGGTCCGGGCCGGCGAGCTCGAAGAAATGCATGGAATGGGACTGGATGATCTGTCCCATATGCATCAGTTCTCGGAGGAGGCGGGCGGGGCGGGGCGGTTCGACGCCGAGTATCTGGTCGCCGGCCTTGGCGCTGGCCAGGTGATGGCTGACGGGACAGATGCCGCAGATGCGCTCGGTGATGAGCGGCATTTCGTAGTAGAGCCGGCCCTCGCAGAACTTCTCGAATCCGCGGAACTCGTTGACGTGGAATCGCGCTTTGTCGACCTTCCCGGCGTCGTCGAGGTGTACGACGACCTTGGCGTGGCCTTCGATGCGCGTCACAGGTTCGATGGTAATGCTGCGACCCATGGTGTATCACTCCATAACGGCCGGCCGGGGCGGCCGCTCAATGCCAGTCCAGGAACTTGCCAGAGAGTTTGGGCATGCGGCCCTCGAAGAGCTCTTTGAACACGTGAAAGATGGCGTCGGCGGGAGGTGGGCATCCGGGCACATAGATGTCCACCGTCACGACCTGGTCGACGCCCCGGGCATCCTGCATGACGGCCAGTTCGGGGTCATCGGGCACATGGCCGTCGACGGTGCTTTCGGTTTCGACATAGGCACGGCGAAGGCAGGCCTCCTTATTGGCGCAGTTGCGCAGGGTGGGAATGCCGCCGAAGACGGCGCAGTCGCCCAGGGCGATGAGCAGCTTGCAGCGTTTCCGCATCTCGATGGCAACGCGCTCGTTGGCCGAGTTGTTGATGCAGCCTTCCAGGATGCCGACCGTAACCCCTTCGATCGGCGGGTGCTTCAGGTCGGTGATGGGGGTGGATGTCAGGGTCGCATGCTGGACGACGTCGATAATGCGTTCATCGATGTCCAGGAGGGACATATGGCAGCCGGCACACCCGGCCAGCCAGTCGCTCGCGATAGTCACCTTATCGGACATAGGCACTCCTTGATGGCCAGGGGTCAGACGGCACGGGAGATATCGGCGATTTCGTCGTAAGACAGGGCATAGCCCATTCGGGTCGAGAGCTGGAGCATGGTTTCCCAGTCGGCGCGGATGCCTGAGGGGGATTGGAGCAGGGGTTGAACGGCGAGGTTGCGGCCCTCGATGTTGACAACGTGGCCTTTCTGTTCGGCCCAGGTCTGGGAAGGCAGGACGACATCGGCGGCTTCCGTCCAGGCGGAGCGGTAGGCAGCCTGGACGACTGTGAACTGGCGCGGCGGCAGGGCGGCGCCATCGGGCATGTCATCGCCCATGAGCACGTAGAGGGCGTCGCCCTGGACCGGCCGAAGGCTCAGGCCCAGGCGGGCGGCGCCGGCGGTGTTGGTGCCGCGGATGAGCGGGAGAAACTTGGTCTTGGCCGGAAGCGCTCGAAGGACGGCGCAGATGGTCGTGCTCAAGCCGCTGCCGTAGAGGACGACGGGTCGCTGGGCATCGCCGATGGCAGCCTTGATCTGCCAGACACCGTTGACGCGGAGGTGATAGGTGTGTCTCAGGCGTGCGAACGGCGATTCGACGGGCAGGGAGATATCCTCGAGCTCGAGCCGCACATGGGCGAGGTCGTCGAGCTCATCGGTGGCCAGGTCGTTGATGACGATGATCTTGGCGTTCTTGTCGTAAGCCCGCTTGATCAGGTGCCCCAGTATCTGCTGGTGTCGCATGGGGTTGCCCCCGATGATGACGACGCAATCGGCGTTGAGCACATCCTTGAGGGATGCGGTGCGTCCAAGGTCCATGGGCGGCGTGTCGCCGTAGAGGAGGGCGACTTCGTTGCTCATGAGGACTTCCTGGAAGAAGCAGGCGAAGGCGGCGAGGGATTCGTTGGGCAGGCGCGGGCTGGCCAAGCCGGCGACCACGTTGGCCTCCTTGAAGCGGGCGGCGACCAGGGCGGAGGCCTTCTCCCAGGTGGTTTCAACCAGTCGCCAGTCCTGGCGGATCAAGGGCTGCGTGATGCGGGGCGGGGTGGGCTCGACGACCTTGAAGCGGCCGTCGGCGCAGAGCAGGCCCTCGTTGCCGGCGTCCCAGTCGCCTTCGATGCGGAGGAGCTGGTTGTCGCGGGTGATGGCTTCAATGCCGCACCCGACGGCACAGCCGAGGCAGACCGCTTTGGTGCGCGTGGTCTGGGCGTCGTGGCCCATGTAGGCGCTGCGGCGATCCATCAGGGCGCCGGTGGGGCAGACCTGAAGGCAGGTGCCGCAGGAGATGCAGGTGCTGACGCCGAACGGGACATCGTCATCGGCGCAAATCATGCCTCGGGCCCCTCTCTGAGCGACGCCGAGGGTGTGGTTGGCGGCGATCTCGTTGCATGCTCTGACGCAGCGACGGCAGAGAATGCAGCGGGCATGATCCATCACGAAGTACTGGCGCGAGGCGTCGAGTGGCCATGACTTGGCGTAATCGGGCGGGTAGGCCCACATGTTCAGGCCATACTGATAGCCCAGTCTCTGGAGCTCGCAGTCCGTGGTGTCGGCGTCGCCGCTCGATGCGCAGAACATGCAGTAGTGGCTTCGCTCGGAGAATATCGCCTGAAGCGCGAATCTCCGCGAGGCGACGGCCTTCTCCGACTCGGTCTGCACGGTCATGCCCTCGAAGACGGGGAATGTGCAGGCGGGCTGGAGCGTGCGCTGCTTTTCGATTTCGACCAGGCAGACGCGGCAGGCGCCTTCGGGTTTAAGGTGCTTATGGTGGCAGAGGGCGGGGATCTGAATTCCCGCCGACGCAGCCGCTTCGAGCACCGTCTGGCCCGCTTTGGCTACGATAGCGCGGCCATTGATCGTGATATTGACGGCAGCCGACTCACTCATAGTCTGCTCCACATAGGACTTGCGGCATCGGACTTACTTGGCCGCCACGGGGCGGGGCTGGCCCATCAGGTCCAGCCACTCCAGGTCGCAACGGAGGCACCGATTCGCCTCGTCGCGGGCGACCTGTTCCGACAGGCCCAGCTCAACCTCGTGGAAGTTGTTGCATCGATCGGCGACGGCGAGCTTGGGCATCTGCGGGCGGCGAGCGTTGACGTACTGATCGAAATCCTGAACCTGGTGAACATCGTGGCGCGAGGTGATGTACTGCGGCTTGGCAAGTTCGCCGGTGCGAATCCAGCGGTCCACTGCGACGGCGACGAGGTTGCCCTGGGCGACGGCCTGAACGATGGTGGCCGGACCGCTGACGGCGTCGCCGGCGGCGAATACGCCGGGGCGGCTGGTGCCGAAAGCCTCGTTGACCACGAACGTTCGTGACTTCGTGGTTTCGATGTCCCGGTTGGCCATCCACGAGAGGTCGGGCACCTGGCCGATGGCGGGAATCAGGTAGTCGAGATTCAGGGTGTAGGCCTCGGCCTCCATAGCGACGGGGCGGCGACGGGCGCTGTTGTCGAAATCGGCCAGTCGTTGCCGCTGGAGGCGGACGCCGGCGACCTTGCCGTCGCCGAGCACCTCAATCGGGTTGACGAGCGTATGGATATGCACGCCCTCGTGCAGCGCGCCCTCGATTTCCTCCGGAAGATGGGTGGCGGGCATGTCGTCGCCGGTACGGCGGTACATGACGTGCACCTCCCGGGCCCCAAGGCGCAACGCGGTGCGGGCGGTGTCGATGGCGACATCGCCGCCGCCAACCACGCCGACGGCCTTGCCGTGCAGGTCGGGCACATTGCCCTTCTGGTCGCCGCCCATCACCCTCATGCAGGGCTCATAAGAGACTTCGCGCAGGAAGTCGATGCCGTAGAGGACACCGGCCTTGTCCTCGCCGGCGATGCCCATCTGGCGGCTCACGTGTGCGCCGATCGCGAGGACGACGGCGTCATAACCCATCTCGCCGGTGAGCTGATCGAGCGTGAAATCCTTGCCCAGGGCCTTGTTGCACTGGATATCGACCCCTGCCCGTCGGACGTTGTCGATCTCGAAGAACAGGGGCTGACGGGGCAGGCGATACTCGGGAATGGCCCACGTCATCATGCCGCCGGGAGCGGGGAGCTTCTCGAATACGGTGACCTTGTAGCCCATTTGCGCCAGCCGCAGGGCGGCAGTCAGGCCGGCCGGGCCTCCGCCGATGACGGCGACCCTGTGCTTGGCCGCGGCGTCGCGGCTCTCGGGGGTGCCCAGCGGCCTGGGAGTCCAGGGCCGGGAGACTTCGTGATCGGCCATAAACCGCTTCACCAGGCGGATGGCGACGGGGTCGTCCAATTCGCCGCGGCGGCACTTGGTTTCGCAGAAGGCCGGGCAAGCGCGACCGCAGATCAGGGCGAACGGGTTGCGATCGCGATGGATTTCCAGGCCCTCGTCGAACTTCCCCTGGGCGACCATGGAGAGATAGGCGGGCGTGTCGACGCCGGCCGGACAGGTGTTGATGCACTTGGCTCGAACCAGTTTCTTGCATTGACCCGTCGGGCAGATCTTGTCGTCGATGTGCGCGAGGAACTCGTTTTCGAAGAAGCGCAGGGCGGCCATGATGGGTCCCGGCGTGCGCTGCCCCAGGCCGCACAGCGACGAACTCATCATGTGGGCCGAGACCTCTTTGATGATCTCCAGGTCCTTGCGAGTGCCCTTGCCGTCGGTGATGCGAGTGAGCGCTTCAAGCAGCCGCTGCCCGCCGATGCGGCAGGGGACGCACTTGCCGCAGGACTCGGCGGCGGCGAACTGGAGGAAGTACTTGGCCAGTTCCACCATGCACGTGTCGTCATCAACGACGATCATGCCGCCGGAGCCCATGACGGCGCCGGCCTCCTGGAGTGAGTCGAAATCGACCGGGGTATTGAGGCTGGAAGCAGGCAGGCAACCGCCCAGCGGGCCGCCGGTCTGGACGGCCTTGAAATTCTTGCCCTTGGGAACGCCGCCCCCTACATCGAAGATGATGTCGCCGAGGGGAATGCCCATGGGGACTTCGATCAGGCCCGTATTCCGGACCTTGCCGGTGAGTGCGAAGATGGCGGTTCCGGGCGACTTGGGGGAGCCGATGGAACTGAACCACTTGGCGCCTTTGAGGATGATCTGCGGCGCGGTGGCGTAGCTCTTGACGTTGTTGATGTTGGAGGGCTTACCCCACAGGCCGGCGACGGCCGGATAGGGGGGCCTTGGCCGGGGCTCGCCACGGCGGCCTTCGATGCTGGCGATGAGAGCGGTCTCCTCGCCGCAGACGAATGCACCGGCTCCGCCTTTGAGGTGAATGTCGAAGTTGAAACTGCTGCCGAGGATGCCCTTGCCGAGCAAGCCGTACTCATGGGCCTGCTGGATCGCCAGTTGAAGGCGGGCGATGGCCAGCGGGTATTCCTCACGGCAGTAGATGTAGCCTTCGGCGGCGCCGATGGCATACCCGGCGACGGCCATGCCTTCAATAAGGCTGTGGGGGTCGCTTTCGAGGATCGACCGATCCATGAACGCGCCGGGATCGCCCTCGTCGGCGTTGCAGATGACGTATTTCAGGTCGCCGGGTGATTTCCGGCACAAATCCCACTTGGTGCCGGTCGAGAAACCCGCGCCGCCGCGGCCGCGCAGGCCCGATTCCTTGACCACGCGGATTACATCCTCGGGAGTCATTTCCGCCAGCACCATGCCCAGGGCGCGATAGCCGTCGCGAGCGATGTACTCTTCGATCTCCTCCGGGTCGATCAGCCCGCAATTGTGCAGGGCGATGCGCACCTGCTTGGCGCAGAAGGGCAGGTCGGAAAACCGCGGCAGGGCCTGCATGGGGAGCGACTCCTGGTGAAGCAGGCGGTTGATGATGTGACCGTCAACCAGGGTCTCCTCGACGATCTCGACGACATCTTCCGGTCTGACGCGGCAATAAAGGATGCCCTCGGGATAGATGACGACCGTCGGTCCGGCGGCGCACAGCCCGCGGCACTGCCCGCGCGCCACGAGCACTTCCTGCGTCAGTCCGCGCCGCTGGACCTCGTCCTGAAGAGCGCGAAGCAGGCCGCCATCATCGCACTTCTCGCCGCCGCAGACAAAGACTTCTGCTCGGAAGGGAGACTCGCGGACGGCACTCAGGGGGATTTCGGACTTGTGCATGGTCACTTCTCTGTCGAAGCATTGCCCGTACTGGTCGGCCCGCGCTACCGATGCCCTCGCAGGCCGGAGAATTCGCGATTCAGACTCTACTCAGCCTGCATGCGGCAGACGACCCATTCCTTGACCGGCTCGCCTTTGACAAGGTGCTGTTCAATCAACCGCGGCACCATCTCGGGATGCACATTCGCGTACAGCACATGGGATTTGCCGGCCTGCTGAATGTCGATCAGCGGTTCCTTGGCGCACATGCCGATGCAGCCGACGCTGATCACATGCGCCTCGATCTGGCGCTTGGCGTCGTTGCGGTTGGCGAGGAATTGGCCAAACAGGGCGCGCGCGCGCTC
>CAZMXI010000074.1:0-12218 GCA_964570205.1 uncultured Tepidisphaeraceae bacterium | reverse complement strand
GTTCCTGCTCGATGGCTTCAAGAGCCTCGCGGGCGCCGGCGGCAATGCCGCAGGTGCCCATGCCGACGGCGATGACCGTGCCCGTCTCCTGGCGGACCCGAACGGCCCGGCGGGCTTCTTCGCGAAGGCGGGTAAGCTCCTGAACAGACTTGAGTTGCGGCATGGCTTCTCCGAAGGATGCGGCCGGCGTTTACTGGAGCGGTTTCAGTCGCTGCACGAGACCCTCGGGCGTTATCTGCCCGTATACCTTGTCGTCCACCAAGGCAACCGGCGAGAGTCCGCAGGAGCCGAGGCAGTAGACGATTTCCAGACTGCACTTATAGTCGGGCGAGGTGCCGCCCGCGGAGACGCCCATGGCCTTCTCGACGGCGGCGATTGCCTTGTCAGCGCCGCGCACGTGACATGCGGTGCCGTCACAGATCCGGATGAGGTGCTTGCCTCTTCGCTTGAGATGGAACTGGGCGTAAAAGGTCGCGACGCCGTAAAGCTGATTGAGGGGAATTCGGGTCTTCTTGGAGATTCTGGCGAGGACGGGTTTGGGCAGGTAGCCGAAGGCGTCTTGAGTGCGCTGGAGGATGGGAATGACGGCGCCTTTGTGGTCCTTGAACTCCTCGAGAATCCGATCGAGGCGATCGAAATCGAGGGGCGGTTCCTCGGGGACCGCCGACGGTCCGGGTTGCTCGGCCGCGCTGCTCATATGTCACCCAAGCCTTGGCAGAGATGCCTGTGAAAACATTCACGATATACGTGAAAAACGTCACAGATATGTGAATTAATTCACGAAAAATCGTGAAATAATTCACGCTTGGATGCGAAGTCTAACAATGCCGCCTGCCCGCCGCAAGCGCGCATGGATAAAAACGAGCCTTTTGACAAACTGCCTGCGATGGATCCCGCTCCCCCTCCATCACTTACGCCTGGTCAGCTTCAGGAAATGTGCCGAGCAACTGATGCACGGATCGTAGTTCCGGATCAAGTGTTCGCAACGCAGGCATGCCTGCTCGTCCTCGAGATCGGTAATCTGTTCGGCCAGCTTCCACAGGTCCTCTTCGATGGTGGCCTGGTTCTGGCTCGTGGGCGCCATGATCCTCGCCGTCGCGATGGAACCGCCGGGGTTGGTTGTGTATCGATGCCAGCAGATGCCGCGAGGCGCTTCCGTACCGTGTCCGCCCGTGCCGGCGCGAGGAACGATCGGAATCCGACTGGGTTGCGGCGGTCGATAGTGTTCCAGAAGATCGGCGGCCAACGCCAGGGCATGGACGGTCTCAAGGGCGCGGGCCGGGAGGCTCAGAAAGCTGTTGCGCCAGGGCAGATTGTGCCGGACGGCCTGGCAGACCTTCGGCAGCAGTTCCATCGCGCGGGGATGCAGCCTCTCGTGGTTGAGGTTCAGCCTCGCGATCGGGCCGACCATGTAGGCGCCCCGCCCGCGTATGGCCGCGTGCAGAGCGGTGGAATGCCGCACATGCTTCTCCTCGACCGCAGAGCCGAACTCCTCCTGATCCACATTCATGCCCCGGCTGGATTTGATCCGGCCGAGGTTCATGGGATATTCGTTGTCCGGGCACAGCGCGACGAATTCATAGTCGCGCTCGAAGTCGGGATAGGGCAGCTTCTCCGCAAGGAAGAGCGTCAGTTCGCACATGTCGTCGAGCGACTCGCGGACATGGGGGAGCAATGCCTTGGCCTTTGTCGGGTCGGGTGCGCCATGGAAACCGCCGACGCAAACGTTAATCGGATGAACCGGCCGCCCGGCGGCCACAGCGCACAGGTCGTTGCCAAGTTTCTTGAGCTTCAGGGCCCGCTTCACGGTGTCGCCGTGCTCGTGGATCATGGACAGCGCGCTTTCATAGCCCAGAAAATCCGGCAGGTGCAGCATGAAGATGTGCAGCACGTGGCTTTCGATCCATTCACCGCAGTAAATCAGGTTGCGAAGCGCGCGGATGTCGGGCGTCACCTGGTCGAAGACGCCCATCGCCTTCTCCAGAGCGTGGCAGGAACTCATCTGGTACGCCACGGGGCAGATGCCGCAGATGCGCGCGGTAATGTCGGGCACCTCCTGGAAGTCGCGGCCGCGCAGCAGCGCCTCGAAAAAGCGGGGCGGCTCATAGATCTCCAGGCGGACTTCCTCGACCTTGCCATCGCGCATGGCCAGATGCAAGGCGCCCTCTCCCTCGACCCTGGCCAGCGCGCCCACGCGAATGGTGCGCGTCCTATTTGGCTTGTTCGAGTCGCTCATAGTGCTCGCTCGCTTGCTTGAAGGGCTCCAGATATCCATTGAACGAACGCAGCATCAGCTTGATTTGGTGAGGCGTGAACCCCTGCATCCGGAAATGGTCACCCAGAGACATGATGTTGGGGTTTTCCATCGGCCCGAAGCAGCCGTAACAGGGTCGGCCGAAAGACGGGCACAACGCGCCGCAGCCGGTCTGCGTAATCGGCCCCAGGCACGGCTGCTGCCGGGTGACCAGCACGCAGGGCAACCCCTGTCGCTTGCACTCGATGCAGACGCTGTGGGCCGGGATGTTGGGTTTGCGGCCGACAAGCGTGGCGCTGAGCAGTTCCAGGAGTTGCCGCGCGTTGACGGGGCACCCGCGCAGCTCGAAGTCGACAAACACATGCCCGGCGATGGGCGTGGCGGTGTCGAGCGTGTGAATGTATTCCGGAGAGGCGTATACAAGGCGATTGTACTCGGCCACGTCGGCCCAGTTGCGCAGCGCCTGGATGCCGCCGGATGTGGCGCATGCGCCGATGGCGACGAGGAACCTGCAGTCGCGCCGGATACGGTGGATTCGCTCTGCCTCCTCAGGAGTGGAAATGCTCCCCTCGACGAGGCCGATGTCGTAGGGCGGTGGCAACTCGCGGCGGCGCGCTTCCAGAAAATAGGCGATTTCCACGGCGCCGACCAGATCCAGCAGCTCATCCTCCAGGTTCAACAGGCTGAGCTGGCAGCCATCGCAACTGGAAAACTTGTACACCGCCAGTTTCGGCGTGTGGTGGGTGGGGTCGGCCATGGTCAGATCTCCTCCTGGGCGAAGATGTCGGCAATCTCGGAGAATCGGAACACGGGTCCATCTTTGCAGACGAACTTGGGGCCGTACTGGCAGTGGCCGCATCGTCCGAAGCCGCAGTGCATGTTGCGCTCCAGACTGATGAAGACCTGTTCGGCGGGCACGTGGAGCTGTAGGAAGCTCCATGCCGCGACCCGGTTGAGGATGCGCGGCCCGCACACCAGGACGGTGGTGCGCTCCGCATTGACCTTGATGCGCTGGAGGAGCTTGGTGACAACGCCGACGGGGCCGACCCAGCCAGGGGTGCCGTTATCCACAGTGACCAGAACGTCGATCGACTGGTTGGCGGTCCATGCCTCCAGTTCTTCGGCGTACAGGCGGTCGGCGGGAGTCCGGCACCCGTACAGCAGGATCACGCGTCGGAAACGATTGCGATGCTTCAGGACGTGGTACACAACCGGGCGCAGCGGCGCCAGTCCTATGCCGCCGCCGACGATGACGACGTCGCGTCCGGCCAGTTCCTCGATGGGCCAGCCGTGGCCGAAAGGCCCGCGCAGCCCGATCGTCCCTCCCTGGCCCATGCGCGTGATGGCGCGAGTGACCGAGCCGACGACGCGAATGGTGTGCTCGAGCACCTCGGGCTGCTCCGGATCGGAGCTGATGGAGATGGCTGCCTCGCCGAGCCCGGGCACATAAAGCATGTTGAACTGCCCCGGCGCCCAGAGGTAAAGGCGGCGGATGTCCGGATCGACGATCTGGACGCGAAACGTCCGCGTGTTGAAATTCTCTTCTCGGACGGAAACAAGCTGCGCGGCGACGGGCATCATGGCGTCGATGCCGCAGACGGGCGCGGGATGGGCTGTCGCGATTTCGGCGATCATGACACCACCTGCCTTTCGAACTGGGCCGGCGCGTGGCCTTCGCGGCGGATCTCGGCGACTTCCTCGGTGAGGTCGATGCCCACGGGGCACCACGTGATGCACCGGCCGCAGCCGACGCACCCCATCACGTCGTACTGATCGACGAACGTGCAGAGCTTGTGCCGCAGCCAGTGGCGGTGACGCGCCTTGACGGAATGGCGGACCGGGCCCGCAGTGGTGTAGGAGAACTGGTGCGTGTAGCAGCAGTCCCATACGCGTGTGCGGGTTACGCCGCCGCCGGTCAGGTCGTTGGCATCCACCACGCTGCTGCATGCGCAGGTCGGGCACACCATCGTGCAGTTGCCGCATGAAAGGCATCGCTTGGCGATCTCATCCCAATGGGGATGCTCGACCGTTTGCTCCAGCAGCGCCTTGAGACCGGTCGTGTCGAGCTTGCGCCCCATGTGCTCGCGGGCTCGCTCCATCCGCAGCTCGGCCAGCTCCAGTTCGGCGGGAGCCGGCTCGCGCACTTCAAGCTGGGCGGCGAGCTGGGCCCCTCGCGCAGAACCGACCTTCATCACGAAACCGGCGCGAAGCTCGGTCAAAGCCAGGTCGCAGCCCTCTCCGGCCTCCGGGCCGGTGCCCATCGAGGCGCAGAAACAATTGCTGCCGGGGGTCGAGCAGTTCACAGCGACGATCAGCATCTGTTGGCGGGCACGGAGGTAGTAGGCGTCGATCTCGCAACGGCTGCCGCCCGTCAGGACCCGGTCCAGCACCTGCAGGGCGGCGACATCGCAGGGCCGGACTCCGATCAGCGCAAGCCTCGGCGGTTGCGGCGGCCCGGCATCGACGGCGAACTGCCCCTGCCCATCCACACGCATGCGGAAAATCGGATGCATCGGTGGAAACACGTGTCCCTTGGGCGAATGCATGCCGACGACGTACTCGAACAGCATGTCCGGGTGTCCGGGGACAAGCTGATAGCGCCCCGGCGACTGCTCGTCACGCACGCCTCGCGCCAGATCCTCCGCGGCGCTCACCTCGCGCATGACGATCATGCCCGCTTCCATGCGAGGCCCGATGACGGAATATCCCTCGGCCTTGAGAACGGCGATGAGCTGGGCGAACTCGCTCTTGGAAAGGAACACGTGCTGTCCGACGGCCGGCTGCAAGCGAGACATAAGCAGCTCCTTGCTTGTTTGGACGTCTTCCCACGGTGCGAGACTCGAATTGTGAACGCTATCGTAACAGGGGATGCTGGCGAATCAAGGCGAAGCAGATATTGGGAAACACATGAACGCAGTCGATAGATTCGCGCGAAAAAAAGCGGCCGAACCAAGTCGGCCGCGAGCGATGCGTTGTGGGTTCCGCCTGATGAGGTGTCACACCGCGGGATACTTCCATTCGCCGCGATACGGCCGGCTCAGCAGCTTGTTGGCTTCGGGGTCGTTGATGCAGAGCTCTTTCTCGCCATCCCACTCGATGCTGCGGCCGAGCTTCATCGACAGCATGCCCAGCAGCGCCAGCGCGGTCGAGCGGTGGCCGACCTCGATGTCGCACAATGACCTGCGCTTCTCCTGTATGGCGCCGAGGAAGTCGGCCCACAGCTCCTTGATGTTCTGCTGGTCGGGCATGTTGAGCCGGGCATCTTCGTGCTGCGGTTGATTGCGCCCGCCAGCGGGATAGAACGTCCAACCGTTGATCCAGGCCTGGTGAAAGATGCCGCTCGTGCCGTAGAAATAGCAGCCGACGCTCTCGCCCTTGTCGGTGTTGTTGCCGGCGAACTGGCGGTGCTCCCAGGTCGCGGTGAAGTTCTCGAACTCGAACACCGCCACCTGATGGTCGGGGGCGTCCGACGTCTGGCCCTGCGGGCCATTGACTGCTTTGCCCTTGATCGGCCGGCCGCCCGTCGAAAAGACCCGCTTGGGGTACTTCTCATCCATGATCCACAGGATCTGGTCCATCCAGTGAATGCCCCAGTCGCCGAGCTGGCCGTTGGCGTAATCCAGGAACCCGCGGAAGCCGCGCGGGTGGATTCGGCGATTGTAGGGCCTCAGCGGCGCTGGCCCGCACCACATATTCCAGTCCAGGCCCGCCGGGGCCTCGCTATTGGGCTCGGGCTGCTCTGCTCCGCCGCCGTAATGAACAAATGCGCGCACCATGCCGATCTTGCCCGCCTTGCCGCTGCGGATGAAGTCCCGGCCGGAGACGTTGTGCGGTGAGACGCGGCGATGCGTGCCGACTTGAACCACGCGGTCCGCCGCCCGCGCGGCATTGACCATCGCCCGGCCTTCCTTGATCGTGTGGCTGATGGGCTTTTCGACGTACACGTGCGCCCCGACCTTCACCGCCTCGATTGTGATCAACGGATGCCAGTGATCGGGCGTGGCGTTGATGACGATCTCGGGCTTCTCCTTCGCCAGCAGCTCGCGGAAGTCCTTGTACTTGTTCGGCTGGTCGCCCGAGAGCTTGCCCACCTGCTGGTGCACGCTGTTGAGCTGCCGCTCATCCACGTCGCAAAGCCCGACTACCTTCGATTGCCCGGCCGCCATCGCCTCGCGCAGGATGTTCATGCCCCACCAGCCCGTGCCGATGAGCGCTGTGGTGTACTTCTTGTCCTTCTCCGCGCCGATAATCGGCACGGCCGAGAAAGCCACGCTTGCCGCCGCGGACGCCTTGAGGAATTGTCGTCGGTTCATGCCTCTTATCGTCCCCAATCAAAGGATCGGTTTCAACCCCCGTCTGCCGCGTTGATATGGATTTGTAGCCGACCCGGAGCCATCCATGATGCCAGGACGCCTTGCGGTTCTCGCCGTTCTTTGCCTGCCCCTCATCGCCCACGCCCAGACCGCCCCTTGGCCCACAGTCCACAAGGACAATCAGCGATCTGGATATACCGAAAGGGCGATCGCCGGCCCTTACGAGCGCAAGTGGTTCCGCGATTTCCACGACCAGATGATCGCTACGCGCGTCGAGGCGATCCTGGCCGAGGGCAAGTGTTATATCGGGACCTTCTCGGGCGACTTCCATGCCCTCAACATCGCCGATGGCAAGACCGCGTGGACCTTCCACACGGCCGGGCCGATTGGCGCATCCGCCTTGTACCGTGACGGCCGGATCTATGTCGGATCGGATGACGGCTATTTGTACTGCCTCAACGCGGCGGATGGAAACCAAGTCTGGAAATACAAAGCCAGCGCCAGCGTCTGGGTTGCCCCGGCAACCGATGGCAAGGCGATCTATTTCGGCGACCGCGCGGGCGTCCTTCACGCCGTTGATGCCACATCCGGCCAGAAGCTCTGGACGTATCGAACCGACTACATGATTCTCACCCCCGCATCGATCTCGGCCGATGCCTCAAGGATCGTCTTCGGGTCTGAGGATATGCACGTCTACTGCGTAAGCCCCGAAGGGAAGCTGATTTGGAAATCCGCCAAGCTTAACGGGCTCTCCATGCGCGACCACGCGCCGGTCATCTGGCAGAACCTGGCGATCGTCACCACGAACCCGGCCATTTCGTTCCATCAGGCGGCCGGAGAGAACCCCGCCATCCTGACCCAGGCGCAGAAAGCGCTCCCCGTCGAGCCGGAAGACAAGATCATCCAGGACAAATGGGGTACGTATTCAATGAAGCTCACCCCGCGCCGGCTTGCCGCCGAGCGGAAGGCCATCCTGGCATTCCTCGATAAGAACCCGCAGGAGAAGACGTTCTATGCATTCGATCTGGAGAGCGGCCGGGAGCCTTGGACCGTCCCTGTGCTCTACACCGCCGGCCTGCACAACCCGCCCACCCCGCCGACGTTCAATCCGCACACCGGCGATCTGTACCTGTGGGTCCCCACGGCGTTGAGCAATTACTCGGCTGGCGTGCCCGGCGGCGCGATCGCGGTGGGGCGGCTGGACCGCAAGACGGGGCTGGTGGACATCCTCTGGCACACCAACGGCGACAAGGTCGGCTGGGCCTTTGATTTCGTCGCCCCCGCGGATGAGACCCAGTCGCTTTCGCTCATGGGCGGAATTCTTCTCAACACCCACCAGGGCATCATCGGCGGCATGCGCCTGGACAACCTCAAATGGCACAAGGTCTACATCGCCCGCGACACCTACGGCGGCATCTTCGGCCCGGCCGTCGTGCCGGGGTCCTTCCAAGGCGCTGACAAGGTCCATGCGAATGGCCAACTGGCGCTCATGGCCAACGAATGGCACGGGCCGGATCGCTCGGTGGTCTCCATCGGCGACGGCCGACTCTTTTGGGTTGCCGGCTCGCAGGTGGTCTGCATCGGCGGGCCGGATACGCCCAAGACCGACACTGGTGGCACGAAAGCCCCGCCGCCCATCCAGCGGAAGCGCAAGCCGGCTACTCCGGCCGGAAATGTCGCCAATGCCAACGTCGGCGCATTCGATGACAGCATCGCCAAACCGGTCATCACGCCCGAGCAGCTCAGTAAGTACCTTGCCGCTCCGGCCGCCGCCTCCGGAAGGGGATCGGAGGAGATTCGTGCACAACTCAATGCGGTGGTCCTGGAGGCGATATCCACCGGCTGGTCGCCGTTGATCGTGGAACTGGGCATCAGCGGCGAGGACCGTTACTTCTGGCGCACGGCTGAAACCATGCAGATCCTCGCCCTCGCCGCCCCGCGCATCTCGCCCGAGGTGCGGCAGAAGCTCGTGGCGTTCCTGAGTGGCATGTTCGCCAGGGGATGCCCGCTTCAGGAGCCGGTCTTCACCCACGCCGGCCAGCCGCGCGAGCCCTACACCCGCGGCCCGGTGCTCACCGCCTTTGCCAATGCCACGTCCCGGTATTCGGCTAACATCGAAGACCTCTACGCCGTCTGGGCTTACGCCCACTACGCCGATGGATGGGAGAGAGTGCTGACGAAGCTCGATGCGATTGGCCGGATCTTCGACGCCTTCGCGGCCAAGCCCGCGCAGTTTGACCACGCCGACAAGGACCGCGATGCGGCCGAGCATCTGAACGGCCAGATCGCCGGCGTGCTGGCCTATGCGCGCATCATGCAGCAGTTGAAGAAGGATTCCGAGGTGGATCGGGCCATGAAAGTCCTGGCCGAGCTGGTCTCGATGCGTGTGCATCATGAGCTGGCCGACACGCGCTTTGTCCGCTCGACCCGGACAGCCTCCAAGGGCCTGCATCAGGCGAAGATCCCGCGATACCTGGCCCTGACGCCCGAGGTCGGGCATATGCTGCACGATTTCGCGGGCGATGCGCTGAAGCGCAACGTCGAGAGCCTCGCCCGTGACCTGCCGGTCTGGCACCACGCCTTCGGCGAGCGGCTGATCGGCGGCGAGAACTACATCAGCCCGTCGACGCTGGCGCGGGGCCTGTTCATGGCGCAGGCCGACGGCGTCCAGACGCCGCCGCAGCGGCTGGTTTCCCGCCTCGACCAGCCCTGGTGCAAGGCCGACCTGTACTACATCGAGAAACTGACCGCGATCCTGCGTGCCACCGCCCGGCAACCGTAACGGCGGGGTCTCCCCGTCCTCGTCCCCGGCCATTTCCGCCCGTCAATCGCCACAGATTGCACGAATTGAAGCCACCGATCCGCGCCGATGAATGCGAGCTGGTCTGGTTTACCCTGTGCTGAACCGCGGCAATGGCCGGATGCGGTTGTTCCACAAGCCGACCGACTATGTGGCGTTCGAGTTCGTCTTGGCCCAGGGCCTGCACCGCTATGCGATGAACCTGCTCTGCTACTGCCTGATGCCCCACCATCTCTCTACCAAGAACAGGATGGCCGCGACAAGTAAACTTCCAATAACCGTCGCAGGCAGGCTCTGATTCCAGAACTCCCAGATGCCTTGTTTGGACAGAAGTGATGGGGCGAGAATCAGCGCCACGATGAGCACGATGCACAACGCATACATGGCCGTGCGGGCAGGTGCGTGCTTCTTGGAGGTCATCTCAGCGACTGATGGGCGCAACTGCTCAGATTCTGGATCGGACTTCTGTTCAGGGGCACCGGTCTCGCCAATGTGGGTGCCCGTCCGCTTCGCACGAATCCGCTGAACCTCCTCGATCCCTTCTCGGGTTACTCGACCCCATCCGCGCGTAACAAGCTCAATCAGCCCGTTCTGCCGAATCCGCACAAATAGGTGCGCTGCGGCACTCCTGTCTGGCAAACCGGCGTGCTTCGCCGCATCGTCCAAATCAAATTCTTGGTTGTTGTTCTGGGCCAATGAAGCATCGTAGCAGGCGATGAGTATCCGCTCGTATAGATCGTGCTGCTCTGCTTCACGCTCGATCCTCGCAGCCTCCTGCAGTTCCCTCGTCAATTCCCTTCCTCGAGCTGTGAAGTCCGCTTTGTTTCCGAGGCCGAGCTGATGGAAGATGCCCTTTTCGTACAGAATCTGCGCGAGGTCATCCGCTTCATGCTGCGAGAACCCTGCCGCCTCGCCTGCCGTTCGCCAGTTGAAACTCCCGCCATCTGTCTGGGCAAAGCACGCCAGAACAAAACGCTTCTCTCTGTCGGTCCGCATCAGGAAGATTCTATACATTGTAGCAGGTATATACAAACCACATATGGCTCGAACACGGGACCACGTTGGGGACCACGACGCACACTTGGCTCGGTCGAGCGAGGAAGAGATGTGACCTCCACGATTCTGAGTGAGTTGGCAACGACGCCCTGAACCGCTTCGGCCGGACGGTCCGCCAGCCGTCAAGAGTCCCCTGGATGACCTACACCTGCGATGATCGGAACGGGGACGCAAGGGACGCAAGTCGTCTTGTTGCATGCCCAGGCAAGCCAGAATCGCTCCCGCCGGCTGGGTCTATCACGTCATGAACCGCGCTGCCGGTCGATGACGCATCTTTCACCATGACCACGATTTCGCCGCCTTCCAGCGGGTCCTGCTCAGTGTATTCGGCCGCTTCTCGCTCGATGGCCACCTGAATCGCTCTGCAGGCGCCATCGCGCAGAACGTCTTGATCGTGGGCTCCGTCGCCAGGGCCGGGGAGGAGTTTTGCCTGCCGGGGGCGAATGCGGTACTGTCCGCGAGGCGCATCCTTTCCATGTTGGAAACAGGTGACGGTACACGACAGCCACCAAGGGTACGTCGCTTATTCTTCAGCCGCCAGTCATCCATGGCTTTCGGTTTTGGCTTGTGAGCGGAGGTAATGCATGTACTTGGTCTATCTGGATGAATCCGGCAACTCGGGCAATAACCTCGCCGATCCTCAGCAGCCAGTGTTCCTGCTGTGCGCCATGGTGGTCAACGAGTCCTGCTGGCTCGCGCTGGAACGGGATCTGGCGGCGGTGGTGGACAAGCATTTTCCGCGGCCGCGCCCCGACGGCTTTGAGATCCATGCGACCGAGTTGCGGAACGGGCAAGGGGCATTTGAAGGCATGAGCGTGGATGATCGGCTGGCGTTTCGAAATGGGTGGATGGATGTGGCTGCGAAACATGGCGTGAAGCTCATCTACCGGGCTATTCAGAAGAAGCGATACCAGACGTGGCAGCATGCGACGTTCGGGGCGGGCGTTTCCATTAACCCGCATGTGGCGGCGTTCGCGCTGCTGTCGCGCGTCGTGGACGATTACCTCCGGGCGTTGGACGGGTCGCCGCTGGGGATCTTCGTGTCGGACGAGAACAAGGAGATCATGGCGGACGTGGAGAAGTCGATTCGCGTCCTGCGCGGGGCCAGCGGCACTTTGAAGCTCAACCAGATCATCGAGAAGGGTTTCTTCATCGACTCATCGCAGAGCTTGCTGCTGCAACTGTGCGATCTTCTTGCTTTCAGCCTTCGGAAGATGGAGGAGATCAAGGCCGGCCTGCCAGCCAAGACGGTGGATGAGGAGGGCATCAGGCGGGCGGCGGCGCTGGTGCATCGGGGCAACGAGTGCTTTGTGGATGTGATGACCTGGCTGGCGGAACAGCAGAACGAGCGCAAAAAAGGAGCGACCAGGGAATAAATCCGGGGTCGGCCAAAGCCGGCCCATACTGGCCGCAAAAGAATTATCGACCCAAGCCATACGTCAGTCAAGCAAAAACGGCCAACTTCGTACAAAGCGGTTCAGATTCGTTCAGAATCGCTCGGATTGCTCAGGAATGCCCAGTCGGCATAACTTATGGTGCGGCCAGTGTTTGTGGATGGCTGTGATGAGAACACGATGGCCAGAGCCTTTTGTGCCCTCTCTCCTCACGGCCGGTGCCTCGGCAGTTTCGCTCGGAAATCCCCCAGGCTCGGCCACAGCGTGCGCTTTGCCAGGTCCACCTCCGCCACCGCCACCGTGCCCCAGTCCTTGGCATGCGCGATGACCTTGCCGCTTCGGCCGTATACCGCGCTGATCATCCAGTTGGTCTTGATGTCCTCGTAGGTGCTGCTAACGAG
>CAZMXI010000073.1:19292-22750 GCA_964570205.1 uncultured Tepidisphaeraceae bacterium | reverse complement strand
TTGCCGATCAGGAACAGCCCCCCGATCAGCAGGATCAGGTCCCGCCCCGTCACCCAGTGCGTGTCGCCCATCTCGCCCGTCCAGAACTTCGGCACGCCGAACAGCCCCGCCGTCAAGCCCATCACCCATCCGATGGCCAGCAGCAGCCCGATCCGGATCAGCATCGCCAGCGACAGCCCCAGGCGCCTGGCCTTCGCCTGCTGATGCTCCGGCACCTTCCCCACCAGGATCGCAATGAACACCACGTTGTCGATCCCCAGCACAATCTCCAGCGCTGTCAACGTCAACAGCGCCACCAGCGCCTCCACAGACCAGATCGACCCGTTGGTGCCCGCTGCCGCGCCCGCGGCCAGTATCATCGCAATCACGCTTCGCTCCTTCCTTTGCGCCGGCGAACAACGCCGGGCCGCGCCAGTTGACCGCCACAGCCCGCCCTCTGTCAACTCTGACTGCACCACTGGCCCTTCGACCTTTCGCCGGGTAACTTCACGCCTCATGGACCTCTGGGATGCGCTTCAACGCCTCGGCGTCGCCATCGGCCTCGGCCTGCTCGTCGGCCTCCAGCGGGAATGGGTCGAGAAACAGATCGCCGGCATCCGCACCTTTGCGCTCATCAGCGCTCTTGGCGCATTCATGGCGTTGCTCAGCCCATCCCTCGGACCCTGGCCCATCGCCGCCGGCGCCATCGCCGTCGCCGCGATGCTCATCACCGGCAACCTTGTCAGCTATATCAACGCCCGGCCTTCGAGCACCCCTGCGCCGCCCGAGCCGACCAAACCCCATCATGCGGGCCAGACCACTGAAATCGCCGCCCTCGTCATGTACGCGATTGGCGCCTACTGTCTTGTCGGCCACCTTCTGCTCGCCGTCGTTTCCGGGGGCGCTGTCGCCGTCCTGCTCCACTACCGCGAGCCGCTCCACACCTTCACCCGCCGCATCAAGCCCCACGACATCAGCGCCATCATGCAGTTCGTCCTGATCGCACTGGTCGTCCTGCCCATCCTGCCCAACAAGGCCTACGGCCCGTTCCAGGTCATCAACCCCCACAAGATCTGGCTCATGGTCGTCCTCATCGTCGGCATGGGCCTCGTCGGCTATGTCATGTACGAGCTCTTTGGCAGCCGCGCCGGTGCTTTGCTTGGCGGCCTCCTCGGCGGGCTCATCTCCAGCACCGCCACCACAGCCAGTTACGCGCGCCGTTCGCGCGACATGCCCGCGTCGGCCACCCTCGCCGCCATCGTCATCATGATCGCCAGCACCGTCGCCTTCGTCCGTGTGGTGATGCTCGTCGGCATCGTCGCCCCGGGCACACTGCCCCACATGGCTGCCCCTCTAGCTGCCATGTTCGTCTTCATGGCCCTGCTCTCCGGCGTCATCGCCCTTTTCGTCCGAAGTGACAAAGCCGAATTGCCCACCCATGGCAACCCTTCGGATATCAAGGCCGCCCTCGTCTTCGGCGCGCTCTACGCCATCGTCATTTTCGCCGTCGCCGCCACCAAGCACTACTTCGGCAACCAGGCCCTCTATGTGGTCGCTTCCGTCTCCGGCCTGACCGATATGGATGCCATCACCCTCTCCACCGCCCAGCTTGTCCAGGATGGCCGCCTCGCCCATGACATCGGCTGGCGGCTCATCCTCATTGCCGCGATGTCTAACCTGATCTTCAAGGCCGGCATCGCCGCCGTAGTCGGCAACCGGCAACTCGCCGGCCGCGTTTCCCTGCTCTATGGCATCGCGTTTGCCCTCGGCCTGGGCATCCTCTTCTTCTGGCCCAGCGCATGGACCTTTGCCGGCCTGCTCGGCCAGACCTGATCGTCCGCACGCCACTCATTATCCAGCCAGAGACGAGCCGGACACTGGCGACAGAATCGCAGCCGGTCTGCCGGAGAAGCAGCCGGTTTGTCAAATAGCCGAGAAGCGATGGCTCAGGCAAGTTGGGCGTGGGTCTGTGCTTGGGTCAATCGAACGATCGTGCGTGCCAATTGGGCCAGCTCACAGCCGCGTAGTCGACCGATCTTCCGCTGACCATCCAGGTTCAGGCCGACCATGGCCCGCCGGGCAGCTTCGCCGTCCAATCCCTCGTCGATCTGCACGCGCCACAACCCCTGTAGAAGCGTCTGGTGAGGGTGCAGATGCTGCTGCGTTTGAAGTCGGGCGATGATCCGCTCGGCCAGACCAGCCTCGGACGACCCCAGGTTTGACCACATCACGATCTCCTCTGTCAAAACAGCTCAAGTCTAGGCGAGCTCGTCCGCACCGATCAAATACGATTTGCGTCCGTCCCCGCTTGGATCGCACGCCGCCATGGTTTAGAATTTGCGCGCTATGGCGCTGCTGTTATCGGTCACCCTCTTCGTGCTCTTCGGCATCGGCTTCGTCTTCGCCGCTTTGGCGGTCGGCCGCATCGTCCGCCCGCAGGTGCCCCATCCTGACAAGGCCGCCATTTACGAATGTGGCGAGCCCGCCATCGGCAGCAGTTGGGTGCAGTTCGACCTCCGCTTCTACATCGTCGCCCTTGTTTTCCTCATTTTCGACGTTGAAGTCGCCCTGTTCTACCCATGGGCGGTCGCGTTCGGCAGCGCGGCAACGCTCGCCGGCGACCTGGCTATGAGCGTCTTCGAGATTCGCCTCGTCGCCTTGGTTGACATGCTCTTCTTCTTTGGCGTGCTGCTGGTGGGTTTCGCCTATCTCTGGCGGTTTGGCTATCTTGACTGGGTACGGTCGGCCGCCACCACCAGCATCAAGGCCGATTATCGTCCCGGCACCGACCTGAGCCGGGCCGCCCGCATCGATCCCGAAACCGTCGATGCCCGCTGACACGCATTCAAGGCCCACGGGCGCATTACCGATAATGCCCATAGAGTGGTTGTATGCCCGTGCAGTTGATTTGCCCCAACCTCAAATGCCGTAAGCTCTTGTCGGTGCCCGACGAGGTGCGCGGCGAGATCGTCAAGTGCCAGCACTGCAAGACGCACTTCCGCGTGCCTGCTGGCGCCAAGTCCAGAACCGCCGCCCCCGCCAAACCCGCATCCAGCAAGTAGACCCCACCCCTTCCCTGCTTGCACTCCTGCTTGTATTCGCCAACGTCCATTCGTGGGCCGTCGAGAGTTAATCCGACCATGAAGGACCGATGGGCGGCCACCCGAAAGCGGAGGTCTCGAAGACCGTAAAGGCGTGTAAAACAAAGAAAAACGGCTCGCAGTTGGATAACAACCACGAGCCATCTCATAAGCGGGTGATGGGGCTTGAACCCACGACATTCACGTTGGCAACTCCTGTAGACTCGGCGGCTAACTATCAGGCCGCATCAGCACTTACAAGTCCGGAAGAGAAGGCTCGCACAACCTATTCACAAAACTCGCGGGACGCTACGATTCCGGCCGAACTGGCACATCTTGCCCCTGCTTGGCAACACCTGACCCCGACCGCCAGGGCTACATTTGTTGGCATGGCACTCC
>CAZMXI010000073.1:0-19262 GCA_964570205.1 uncultured Tepidisphaeraceae bacterium | reverse complement strand
GTCTATCCGCTCCTTGAGTCGAGAATGTCCGTTTCACGGACCATTTTCCTATTATCTCGTCTTTTCCTACCGCGGAAAATACTCGCTTCCAGGAAAATGCCGTAGGACGTCACGGCCGAAATGGCGTGGTGGTCGTTTCCGTATCTCAGGGGCCTGTATCCAGCCCGCCAGAGCACTTCATCCGCGATGTACTACGGAGTTTTGTGCTGGCGAACGTTCTGCGCTTTCCACTGGAGCATCGGGTGGGACGCGATGCGATGCACCATTTCATGGTCGCTGGTCAGCAGTGTGGGAACAATGTCGCCATGGTCGAGGATGCGATCCAGGAATTTCTCCTCCGCCTCACTGAAAGGCAGAACCGTTCCCAATGCCTGCCGACATTCGCTCACGAGCGTACTGGCCCACTCCGCCGGGTCCGCCAGTTGCTTCGCGTCGGCGGCGCGCAGCACGGGCAAAAGTTCGTTCAATAGCTCGCCCGAGTCGAAGGCCACATCCTCGACGCGCACCGTACGCCAGTCTTTTCGATTCAGTGCGCCGTACACAATGAATCCCAATCGCAGCTTGGCTCGGTCCAAGCCGCCACCGCGCAACAATCCATGGGCATCAAACAGATCCCGGCTGGCGTGACGAGCGAGTAACGCGGCCAGCTTGCCCGCGGCCAGTTCGTGCAGATCGAGCACGGGGATGCCCTGAGCCTGATACGAGCCGATCCGGCGGGAATCATGCGGGGTCACTGGCCAGAGCGGAACGCGAAACATGAAGTTCAGATCCACCGCCAGCATGGCCGTCTCGTTGACGGCTGAAGCGTAGCGCATGTGCCATTTGCCGCCGGCATGGTCTGACGGCATGCGAATGACCTTCATGCCCTCTCGGCTGCACACGGCCTGGATCGCCTGTTCGACTTTCGGGCGTTCCTGCAGCATGGTTTCGCGGTCGGCCGCACCGACATAGTTCAGGTCGATGTCCACGGAAAGACGCGGCACGTCGAAATGGAACAGGTTCAGCGCCGTTCCGCCTTTGAGCGCAAACCGACCTTTGAGAAACGGATGCCCTTGAAACCCGTTCAGCAGATTGAGCAGGTGGAAGACCTTCTCCAAGATCTCCGGACGGTAGCCCGAAGCTTTGGCGTCCTTGGCCAATTGTTGAGGCGAGATGTTCATAGCACCTGCTCCCATGAACCCTCGATCAGGGCCGCGGGGACCACGAGATTCCATCTTGCGACCAACTTCTGCTCCGTCCTGGCGCCGCGTTCGAGGTAATGTGGTTCCTTGGGCCGCAACGCCGCCAGGCGGGCCAGGTGGCTCTCCTCGACCATGAGCGATTCACGGTGTTGTTCTAGATAGAACCCCACCTTGGCGACGGTCGTGGCATTGCCCAGAAGCGTCGCATATTCGATGATTTGGTCGAGATTGAAGAACTCAACGGAACTCAGCGACTGCCAGATCTCCTCCCATCCACCACCCAGCTCCGGCCGGTCCAGCACGTCCACCAGGGTCCGTTCCAGCGTGGTGACGCGCACCGGAAGACCGGCTCGCTCGGCTTCCTGCACGCCGAATGTTTCCTGTTGCGCTCGGCAGAGCGCCTTCGGGAAAGGAACGGGACGGAACTGCCACGCCCGAAATGTCAGCGGCCGCGTTGCGGTGGATGTCAGGAACGCAAAGCGCTGTGAGACGCTATGGGCCCGGCCGTGGAATGACAGGGCTGTGTGATAAGCCAGCACAGCATCCGGAGCCAGCCGGGCAGCCAGGAGATAGGGGTCCACCGGCGCACTCTCGGTTGTACTGCCAGGCGGAACAACCGCGTACACGCCACGGCGGACGCGCGTGATGCGCTGCCGCCGTTCGTAGTGTGCCAGGAGATTCTTGCGCGTCGATGGGTTGCTGGAGCCTCGCTGGTTCTGGAACACCCGGAATTGCTCGCTGGTGAAGACGGGATTGAGGGTTAAGAAGTCACTGGCCCGCATACGACACCTACTTGATAGTATCGACCATAAAGGCTAATCATATTAGCCCTTATGGGTAGGTTAATCAAGTAATTCCAGGCTTTGAGTACCGAAAAGGCTAATTCGATTGGCCTTTCTGGCCAGAATCGTCAAGTCGAGCAACGTCAACCCAGCGGAGGGCAGTTCCAGAGCCAGCGGTTCCGCTTACCGACTCTTGTATAACGCCACATGCGACTTGAGTTGCTCGGTGCGATCATTGGTGAGCGATTCGGACTCCCAGGAATGGAGCTGCGGCGACATGCTCCCGCCCCTGGCAAAATCCCCCGCGAAGCCGCACTCGGCATCGCGGAACGTCAGCCAGGCCCGCTGCGCCGTCTTGAGCTTCTCTTTGCCTTCTGCATCCAGAAGCGACAACAGTTCTGTGTAGGCCACGTTCATGGCCTTGTCCGCCGTGGCCGCTCTCTCCGCAGCCCGCTGGTTCATGTTGGCCTGTGTGTCGGACAACACGCGAGGTGCGAGAACTGCCAGAACCACGATAAGCACGATCCCTGTGCTGAGGTAGATTCTCATGGGCTCCGTCCTTTCCCCCTGATTGTATCGCCCCACCGCTTACCGCGAAATCGCCTTCGGCTGCCCAGGCCCACGCCCACGAAACCGCGCTCGTGAGACAACCACGCCGAGCTAGATTTCTCTTTTGACGAGCTGCTCTATCAGGCCCATGGCCACTGCGCCCGCGGCTTTCGGTCGCGGGTCGCGAACGGGTTGCGTGCGCGCCTTGCCGATGACGCCGAGGCTCCGCCGTGCGGCGTCCTCGTCGGCCTGGCTGATGTGATCCCAGCGCTTGTGCCTAAGCAGCCATACGAAGAGCCCCGGTGGATTGACCATTCCGCAGCGGCGGGCGTGCTCCGCAGCCGCCGCCACGTTGAGCCAATCGGCTTCGCAGTCCCGCACCCAGCCGGCTTGCGCCGCCTGATGGTGCAGGACGGCCAGCCGTTTCGCGTCGGCCAAGTCCGCGACGACCACATCGCGGAGCGTCGGCGGCCTTCTGGCCGGCATGGCCCTGCCGGCTCGAATCCCGTCCTCGCGAGTCCCAGGCGGTTTCTGTTGTTCAGATCTCGTAGAGAGTTCTTTCTTCTTCATAGGGGGTGGCGATCCACTTGCAGTTTGAGTCAAAGGCGGTGGCGATTCGCTATCGGGAACGGACCAACTCATGTTCCAGGTGACGGCCGCTCCGCCATGGTTCAGCACCGCCTGACTCACTGGACACACGATGAGCCAGCCTTCCGCCGCCAGGCGTTGTCTGGCCCACTTGATGTTGCGCTCGTGGACGCCAAATGTCCGGGCAATCCAGGATGCTTTGCAGAATCCACCCGACACGCACTGCCCGTTCCGGTAGTGCAAACACCGCAACAGATGGCCGAAGGCAGTCGCCAACACGGCCCGGCTGCTTCCTGCCGCAAGGCGGCGGAGCAGCCGCCGTGGTACAGGAACCGGGCGATTCCGCATCGGCCCGGCCGATGCGTCCAGGCCGTGGGCCTCCGCATCGCTTGCCGGAAACGTGATTCCCGACAAAGACCATCGGAGAAGGCCGGCTCCCTCCAAGCGCCGCACGGCGGCCGACAGGTGTCGGCCGCCAGCGCCGCCCACGAGCGTGTGAAGTTCCTCCCACCGATAACGCGTCGCACCACCCTTCTGAAGTCCGCAGCGCCTTGCCACGAGTTCGAAGCAGGCCAGCCAGACCCGGAGGTCGGCCAGCCTGATGCTTCGCTCGTGGTAAGCCACCCAGGCCCTCAGAATCGCGGTGGCACTGATGAAACAGAAGCCGCCATCAGGTTTCTTCGCTGTTCGCTCGAAACCCGTTCGGCGGCCCCGGAAATCCTCCCGAGCCCCGATCTTCACGTGCAATCCTCCCGGTTGCCGGAGCGGCCAAGGCCACCGCCCGTGTTGCATTCGCTCAGCCCGGCTTGCGTCCGAACGCGGCCGGACTTCGCCGCCATCGAGGGGATTGACGCTGCTTTCCCAATGCGCTAAGTTCGCCTTTGTGGTCGTCCGTGGACCGCGCCGCTGTCGCGGCGTTGGTCCTCAAACGAGGAAACGGGAGCTGGCCAGAGCCACCCGTTTCCCAAGTTGCCGAGTCTGGTTTCCTAATCACTCTCATCCTTCGCCTGTCGCCGGTGCCCGTCCCCACGGGCCGCCGGCCTCTCTTGACCGGTCATCCTATAGATTCCCGCTTCCAGGCGCAAGATTCGGAATGCCGCGCGCGCTCGCCTTCCGGCTCGCCCGCGTGCCGGCATGCGGAGTCACCGTTGCTTCCGCCCCTGCCGTTCGCCGTTCAACCCGTCAATGCTGCTGATCATTTTTCGGTTGCTCACGGGCCTTGCCCGTGTTAGGCCTCGCCCTACACGGGCGTGCGGCCACACCGGCATCCCCGCCCGGCGACGCAGCAGCGTCGCCAGCGGCGTGTGGGCCGTTCGCCCTTCTTTGCATGGGGGGAATATGCGACACGAACATCAAGGCGTGGTCATCGCCATCGGCAACCAAAAAGGTGGCGTCGGCAAAACGACCAACACCGTTCATCTCGCCGCCGCGCTGGGCCTCTTTGGCTTCCGGTGCCTGATCATTGACCTGGACCCGGCCGCGGGCGCCACGAAACACCTGGGCGTCGAGGAGAATGCTTTTGCCGGAACCCTGGAACTGCTCACGGGCGACGATTGCCTGGCTCCGCTGGCAATCGCCGAGGACATGCCCGTGGGTGTCCATCTGGTGGCCGCACGGCCACAGCTTTCGGAACTCGACGCGATCCTCGACCGAAGCGCCGACCGGACCCGCCTCCTGGACCGACCGCTGGCCGAGGCCCGTGTCCAGTACGATTTCATCCTGCTGGACACCTCGCCGCATCCGGCGGATATCACCACCGTCGCCGCCTACTCGTCGGCCGACTGGTTCCTCCTGTCGGCTTTGCCGCACTACTTGTCGCTGGCTGGCCTCCAGGAGGCCTTTCGCGACATCGCCGATGCCAAGACCTCCCGCAATCCAGAGCTGGAGATTCTGGGGATTCTGTTCTGTTGCGTGGACGGGAGGGCGTCACGAATGCGTCAAGAACTGGAGCATGCACTTCGCCTCACGTATCCCGGCCGCCTCTTTTCGGCAGCCATTTCCCAAGCCGTCGCACTGCCTCAGTGCTCCGGCATGGGGCAGACCCTGTTTCAGGTACCGTATTACCGCACACACCGTGTCGCCACGCAGTACTTGAGGCTGGCCCTGGAAGTGGAACATCGCGTAAGTCACCGCAGTCTGTTCCTGGCTGGCGCGCTCACCTCACCGGAATTCGACGATGAAGCACTCATGCGGCACGCCAACCGGAGGCGAGAAGTGTTTCCGCTGCACGTGATCGAAGGCCGGCTGCACAGCTACTGAGATGCCGCGACCCCCAACCTCCCGTCCACCGAGCAGTGCCATCGCCCGCTATCTGGACGGCCACGCCGCGTTGCGCGGCATGGCCCAGGCTCCGGCACCGCCAGAGCAGCGGTCGGTGGTGCCCTTGGCACCATCCGGCACGCGCTTACTCGTGTCGCCAACCGGCGAACGTGCGAACATCAAACGGGAACTGGTCCTTACACGATCGGCGGACGAGACGCTCACCGCCCTGGTCACGCTGTTTCGACACGCCACCGGCAGCAAGCTGACGCACAGCCACGTTGCCCGAGCGCTGCTCCGCCTTCTCTCCCAGCGTATGCACTCGTTGCAGATCCACGCCACCACCTTGCCCCGCCTTGCACTCCCCAGCAACGCCCGAGGGCATGAAGCCCAGCGTGACCAGTTTGAACAGATACTCACCACCGCCTTGGCCGCCGCTCTGGCCAACCCGCCTTCGTAAGGCCACATCCCCCGATCCTCCCCCCGGAAACAAGGTCGGCCGGTTGCACCGGCCGGCGTGCAGTCTCCTCCCCATTGAATTCGTCCTCCAAGCCAACACGCGGACACAGGACGCGAACCGCCACCGTTGCCAGCAGCCACCGATCAACGACGCCCGCAGCTTCGGCGCCAATCCACGCCCCGACAGCAGAGCCGCAGGGAGGGGGATGTGTCACGCGATTACACGCTCATTCTCCCAGATCGCCAAGTTGCCCGTAAATCGGTACGGATGCTTTTTGCCCCAGGGAGCCGCTCCTCCCGCGCCAGCTACGGGCGATTCCTGCAACGCCGTGCCAGGCGAAGCCTGTCACTATGGCGTTGCTGACGGACTCTGCCCTGCGCTGGCGGGTCGGTGCGGCATTTCCTCCTTAACGGGGTTTGAATTTCACAAGAATTGTGAGCGAAATTACAAACCCCTCAAAAGGAGGAAAACAAAATGGCAAAAAGCAAACCCGTACACGAAGTTCGACTGGGCAACATCAAGGCGGCGATCTGGGAGAACGAGACGAGCAACGGCGCGAGACACAACGTCACGTTCCAGCGGCTCTACCGCCAGGACGCGGAGTGGCGCACGTCAGACAGCTTCGGTCGCGATGACCTGTTGCTGCTGGCAAAGGTGGCCGATCTCGCTCACACCTGCATCCACGAATTGGCTCAGAAGCACGAAGACAAAGAGGAGTAAACCGCACGCCGGCCGGTGCAACCGGCCGGCTCTCTTTCAAGGGAGGAACCCCGAATGATGACATTACGAATTGGCACTTCGAGAACGGACCACGGCAACACAAGAGCCCCTCGCCCCAGCATCCCGTTGGGCGAAGTGCTCATCACTCCCAGGGCACTGGGCGCGCTGAATCTGGCGGATGTGTACAACGCTCTGCAGCGGCACGCTCAGGGAGACTGGGGAGAAGCGGACCCGTCCGACTGGCGACGCAACAACGCGGCCGTCGCCGACGGCACCAGAATCCTCTCGCCGTTCCGTGACCGAGACGGCATCGAGTTCTGGCTGATCAGCGATGCCAACCGCCTCGCCACCACCGTCCTGCTGCCCAGTGACTACTGACGCAGCGCACATCCGCGATGGCGGCTTCTAGCCGCCATCTTTCTCGCTGCGAAATGTCGTCGCGGATTCCCTCCACGCCACGTGCATCCGACCGGGGCATCGTCGTTGGCACTGCGGGCCGTGATGGAGCGTGCAGAAGTCCCCACGTTGACAGTACATGCTCGGCATCCCGACTGCGTTCCGGCCGCCCCTTTGCATCGCGTTCGTCGCGCTGCTCCTCACCGGTTTCTCTGGGATCGGCTCCATCGGTTCCCGCCTGCGGGAGACCTCTATGATCCGCTCCAGCTCGCCTGCGGCATTCCCGACCGCGTCGCGGTCAGGAGATGCCTCCGCTCGGACCCCACGCCCCGTGCGATTCGCTTATTCCGCCGTCGGCGGAAGACACTCACCGCCCCCTCCGGCCGCCCATGGCCGACGGGAAGCCGCGCCCCTCGATTGCCCCCTGGCTCGCACGGCTTGCATGTTGTCGGCCAAGGCCCTGTTGCCACAGATCGCGCCCAGTCCCGCACCGCCCGCACAGTGCGCGGCGGCAGCGGAACTGGGCGCTCATCGCTCGCTGGACGCTCGCCCCCCTGAACGGGGGTGCCGAGCCTGCACGGCTCGGCCGCCGCTGGGGCGGCGTTCGTCCCGAGACCGGCTGGGGCCGGCCGTCGGGACCGGGCTCCGCGTTCGCTGCGCCCGCCCCATTCCCCTGTCGGGGAACCGGGGCCCCACCCGTGTTGGGCCGCTGGGCCGCGGCCCTTCCTGGTGCGCGGCCCCCGATTCCCTTGGGCCAGGGAATCGGGGCGGTGAGGCGAGCCCTGCTGGCGACCCGCGGCGCTGGGGACCGCGACGCCGCTGAACGCGGCTACCGGCTGGACGCCGGTCGCGGTCCCGCTCGCTGGACGCTCGCCCCCCTGAACGGGGGTGCCGAGCCTGAACGGCTCGGCCGCCGCTGGGGCGGCGTTCGTCCCGAAGCCGGCTGGGGCCGGCTGTCAGGCCGCGGGCTTCGCGTTCGCTACGCCCGCCCCCAACCCCTGTCGGGGTCGGGGGCCCCACCCGGCCGCTGGGCCGCGGCCGCATCCGTGCCCACCCGCAACATGGCACCAAGCACGGTCGTTCGCAGCCTGGTCGATTGGCTGCCGCTGCGATGGTAATTTGTTATCTCCAATGGGTTAATGCGAATCGTTTGTACCGGCCTTGTTACCCTGTGTCGGGCGACAGTTGGAGGTATAGATTGTGTGCGGCCACCGGGCCGGTTAGAATCAGAGCGGAGAGTCCTGTGATACTGACGGCGCGCGACAAAGACCTTCTCGCTACGCTCTGTCTCAAAGTGCGTATGCTGACAGCATCACAGATCGCCGCAACATGGTGGCCAGCGGCGCCTTCCGCAAACGCAAACGCGCAGCGACGGTTGCGAGGATTGGTGGCTGGCGGATTCCTCCATCGTCAGTCGCTTCCTGCTTACCCGCTTCTGCCACTCAGCAACCCGATCCTCACTTGGGCACCCGGTGAAGGCCCGCCGGATTACGAGGTTGTCGGCTACCAATTGCAGCATCGTTGGGAAGACCGCCAGTACGAGCCGACCATGGTGTACTTCGCCTCTCGACGCGCGATGTGCCAACTGGGCGGCACAGGCACCGGGCGTCTCCGCCATGCTGACCAGGCAAGCCACGATCTGCACCTATCTCAGGTCTACTTGCTCTTCCGCCAGAAGAAGCCGGAGCTGGCCCGCTGCTGGGTGGGCGAGGAAGAGTTCGCCGTGGAACGACTGGACGAGAAACTCCCCGACGCGGTGATTAAGGACTCCAGTGGTGCGGTTCGGCTCGTGGTTGAATTCG
Source organism: uncultured Tepidisphaeraceae bacterium (assembly GCA_964570205.1). Taxonomy (GTDB): domain Bacteria; phylum Planctomycetota; class Phycisphaerae; order Tepidisphaerales; family Tepidisphaeraceae; genus CAZMXI01. The sequence goes on along the minus strand of CAZMXI010000073.1, from coordinate 10,525 downwards.
GCGGCAAGTACGACCCGCGCCGTTTTCGTGCGTTTCATGAGGACTGCCGCACGCGAGGAATCCCCTACCAGTTGTGGTGACCGATGTCCGAGCGAACACTCAAAAACCTCCGGCTGAGCGACCGTGACCAGGAAATCCTGGACCACGTGGCCCGCTACCGAATGACCACGCGCGAGGTCGTCCATGAACTGTTCTTCCGTGACGCCGAGGTGAACGCCGCCACCAAGGTGCTGACGCGGCTTCTCGTGGGCGGATGCCTCAGCCGCTACCGGCTGCACGACACCCATGCTTACTGGACTCTGAGCCTGCGCACCGCCCGCCAGCGAGGGCTCCACGCGAAAACCGCCGAGGCTCTGGGCTATGAGGCCTCAATTCACCATTACGGCATTCTATTGTTCTGTTGCGCCGGCCCGACAAAACGAACGATCCTCACCCGCCTTGAGTTCCAGTCGAGGTTCCCGCAGCTCTTCGACCGGCACCTGCTCCGTGCGCCGTACTACATCGACGAACAAGAAGGCCAGCAGCGACTGGGCCTCGTACTGATCGACGGCGGCGTGGACCTCGTCCGGCTTGTCAGGAAGTGCCACGCGGCGATTCACCGCCGGAGTTCCATGCCGGCCTTCATGGAACTGCTGAGAAACCGCGGCTTTGTGCTCACCGTGGTAACGGCTTACCCCGAGAAGAAGGAGCGGCTACAGAAGGCATTCGAGGAAGACGAGTACGAATCGGTCCTCTACCGCGTCGTCGTTCGCAGCCCCTTGGCCTCTCTACTGGCAAACCATGCGCCACGCCGCTGACATCGATCGCGATCCTCTCAACGTCGAGGCTGTTGGCGACGTGGGCAGTCTCGGCATCGACTATCGAACCCAGATCAAGTCGCCGCGACGGCTCCGCTCCTACAGCATCTACCTCATCGCATCGACCACCGTCTTCGCCCTCGCCGGAACGCTGCTGCTCCGAATCTTGGGAGGCACCTTGGCCACCTCCCTCTGGCTCGCAGTCTTCATCCTCGTCGGCGTCGTCGTGGGCATGATCGTCCTTGTCGCTGGTGACTATCGGGTCGTGGCCGCAGACGCTCTCGGGGTAATCATCCCGGCCGTGGCCCTCCCGGCGTTCCTCTGGTGGGCACTCTATTCCGCGACCTGGCTGGCCGACCCGATCGATGCTTATCTGGTCCCGTTCCTCGGCACGTTTCTTCTCTGCATCTATTTCGCGGAGCGGCTGGCGGACCACCGCGTTCGCTGGATTCTGGCAAACCCCTGGCTGCTGCCCGAAGAACGCGAGGCGTGGACCCGGCTATGGAATTCGCGATTCATGCCTGATCGGAGTCCAGCCAAACCGCCGTCGATACCTGGCGCTGCCGCCCTTGCCCGTCGTGCCTCGCAGGCAATGCGTGAACATCGCCGCGCTTACGTCCTGCTGGCCACTGCCTATTTTGCCGGAGCCGCAGTCCTATTAATAGCCCGTCGGAGCGGGGGAATCGCCTTGCTCCTTTCAGGTACCCTGGCCGTAGCCACGGTTGCGGGGGTGCTGTTGGCCACGCGCCCCGTCCATTCACGTCGCAACTGGCGAGTGGTCCGCGACGCTCTGGTCAGTTGGCTGACCTACAACGCCCATCACACCCGCGCGCCCGGAGTCTTCTCCAGTCCCGGTGGCCCCTGGGCCAGTCGCACTGGGTTGGCCAGCGCGGTGTTTGGGCTGATGGTGTTCGTGGTCGCCCCGATGGCCTGCTACTTCCCCTGTGCAGTCCCACTGACCGGCCCCGATCCCTGGGTTCGCGCGATCCAGCGACAACAACGCGGCTTCTTCCTTCGTTCACAGCAGCCAACGTTCGGGTGGAATCTGGCGGACGTGGAGCGGGAGTTGACACCAGCTCAGCGGCAACTCTTCAACCAGATCCCGGAGGTTGACGTCCAAAGACGAGTCCAGTTCCTGCAGGCCGTGGACGCCCAGTGGATCGCTCGGGAACTTCGCGCTTCGGCCGCAGGCACGCTGGCCCGCACGCCGGAATCCTGGTTGGTGACAGCCGCCTATGGCCTGACCTTCGCCGAGGCATCCTTCTTGTGGTCGCTCCTGCTGGCGTTGATCTTGTCCCTTACAGTCCCGCCCTTGTTGGTGATATTGACGGTACGCACCATGGCTGGACCGGTGCTCGTCACCTTGGATGCCGCCATTGAACGCCGGCTTCGACGTCATCCCCCCCGCCGCCACACCCAACGCCAATATCACATGCGACGTTTGGCGGCAGGCCACCCCAGCGGTGATTCCGAGGAGCGTGACCCGAGAAAGCACCTTTGGCTGGGAACAGCGCTGCTCAACGACTATCCGGTGCTTCTCCACCGCGACGTGCTTGCCCAACACGCCCATATTCTTGGCGACTCCGGCGCTGGCAAGACCTCGCTGGCCCTCGCTCCGCTGGTCAGCGAATTGGCTCGCGCCTTGGCCGCAGAGAAGCGCGACGGCGGACCCGGCGGCTCCATCGTGATACTTGACATCAAAGGCGATCCCGCATTCTTTCAGGGAGCCCGAGCCGATGCCCGCCTGAACAAGCTGCCCTTCAAGTGGTTCACCATTCGCCCAGGCGACTCCACTTACGCCTTCAACCCGATGAACCAAGCCGCGTTCTGCGCCCTCACGCCCGATCAGCGCACGGAGATTCTCGCATCGGCCCTTGGCCTTCAGCATGGGGAAGGTTATGGCAAGAGCTATTTCTCCAGAATGAATCGTGACGTGCTGGCGCAAGCGCTGCAGAAGAACCCGGATGCGCAGTCCTTTCTCGCCATCGACGGCATCCTTAAAGACAAGTCCCTGCTGTCGCTGCGGGAAAAGGACCGGGAAGACGCTGGCGAACTTGTCGCAACCATCGCTGCGCTGGCACAGATCGATGCGATCAATGTCATCCGCTCCGACGCAGCGCAAGAATGGGTTTCAGATCAAGCGGTTGATTGCGCGATCCAGATGGAAGATGTCGTCGCCAAGCCGCAGATCGTCTACTTCTATCTGGAGGCGGCCATCGGTCAGTCCTCCGTTCGCGAGATCGCCAAACTTGCCCTCTTCTCTCTCCTCAATGCTGCCCTGGCCCATAGCCGGGAGCATCGGAAGCCCCCCTGTGTCTATCTCGTTATTGATGAGTTCCAGCGCATCATCTCCGACAGCCTTGACATCATCCTGCAGCAGGCCCGCTCCATGGGCATCTCGGTGATACTGGCCAACCACACCATCAACGACCTCAAGCGGGCGGATGCTGACCTTATCCCCGTCGTTCAGGCCAACACCGCCTTCAAGCAGTTCTTCTCCGCCGGCACCGTCGAACAGATTCGATCATTGCAGGCACTCGGAGGGGAGGTGCTCTATGACCAGGCTGCCGCCTACCAGCCGGAGGATGTCCTCGGTGACGACTACGCCAACTGGCCGCGTGACGAGGACGGCCGGCCGCTGAAGCCCGAGAAACCTGTTGTCGGTCCGCGAATCACGACCAACGACATGCTGCGGATGACCGATGACCCGTATCTCAGCATCGTGCATATCACTCACGGGCGGGGCCTGACTCAATTCCAGGGGTTCCCCTTCATCGTTCGGTCTGAGCATCACATCACATTCAAACGTTACCAGGCGCGTGCCCGGCGCCGCTGGCCTCAGGCGTCGAACGAGACAATTGTTGCACCGATTGTGGAGGATCGCTCATTGCGATCTCACGTTACGGCATTGAACAACGATAACGCAAAGGCGTCAAACGCCAGTCATGCGAAAGCCGTGATCGAACGCCTCCAGCAATTCAAGAATGCCGCGACTGCGCCGCCGCCCAGACCCGCCGCAACGCCACACGCCGCCTCGGCCGCCGCACCTTCGGTACCTCCGGCACAGGCCCCTTTGCCAACGCCAACACCATCGTCAACCGCGCCGCCGGCTTCTCCTGCTTCCTCCGCCCCGGCTTCAATACCGCCCGTGGCGGCTGAGCCGACCGCGAACTCTCCGGCCACCAATCCACCGTCGCAATCTGTGCCGCCCGCTCAGGCAGCGCCTTCTCAACCCGCGTCGGAGACATCAAAGTCCCCTGGCCGCAAAGGCAGAAAGCAGAAGCCCAATCGGCTGCTCCCCAACGACAGCGACGATCTGTAGCGTCAAGAGCGCGTAAAGTGGCCCTGATCCAGGATGGATCAGGGCCGGGGGTCTACGGCGACACCGGGCATACCGCGCACAAATCGCACGCGGCCCACAGAATCAGCCGACAAGCGAAGACTGCCAGTACGGCTGCCAGAAAGAACCAGAAGTTGCGATACTCCAGTTCCCACCGCGAGCGCGGACGAAACAGTCCCCAACGCCGGCTAAAACGTGCAACCCGCTCTTTGCCACGCCGCCATCGGTCGTACGCCTTCCGCAGCAGCGAGGCCGACCTGCGATCGCGCTGCCAGGAGCCGCGAGCCTGGTTCGACTTGGCCGGCTTGCCGGGTCCCTGGGGCAGGGAAACAACGTTTCCGCGCCCCATCTTGGGTAACCCCGCGGCACCGGCTGGTTTCTGCCATGCGGGCGGCCCCTTTTTCATGCCTTTCATCATGCGTCCTTCCTCCAGTAATGACGATGCGTATTGCCATCGTTCCAAGACGCTCGTTGCCCGCACGCGATCATTCGCGTGACCGGGATGTCCAGAGCGCCTTCGAGTATGGAAATCAGCATCAAAGCTGGAGAGACGGCATGACGGCCTGGCCGTATCCTGTCGTGTTTTTTCACGTCTGGACAGCAAGACGGAAAGACAAACCCATAAGGGGTTCGTTGTGGCTGCATCGAGCGGGTCGCGTCACCTCCTGCGTCTGGCTGGACCGACGCCGGTCACCGGCTATTGTACCATGGACGGCATCACACGCGGCACGCGGCGCAGTGGACGCTTCCATCGGACTGTTTCATCCATTAAACTCCCACCACCTGAATCTCGGAGGTGTCTTGATGCGCGAACGCCCGCAACGTCCTCGCTCGAATTCGCCTGTCGCAGCCATGGTCGGTCATCCGATCGCCCTGAAGGTGCTTGGAGCAATTCTCCCGCTGGTCGGCCTCTGGCTTGCCTTCGGGTTTCTCTCGGGGCGCTGGTCCAACCCCTCGGGCGACCACATCGTTCCCACCGGGCCATCGCCATATGCATCCAGCCCGCAGCACCAGCAAGCGCCTCGTCAACTGCCGCCTCAGCAATCGCAGCCATATGCATCCCCGAACATTCCAGCGGTGCCCCAGCAGGACGAGGCCGCTCGCGCTGCCGTAGCGGAGATGGAGGCTCGGCTGCTGTCGCGATCCAAACGTCAGGCAATCAAAGACAACGCCAACCAGGCGATTGTGGTGGCCGAGAAACTAACGGCCGCGATCAAGGATCTCGATACGTTCCGCGAAGGGCTGCCGACCAACGAGGATGGCAGGCGCATTGCCACCGACGCCAGCCTCGTGCAGCAATACGCCGTTCTGGTCAATGGCGACCAGATTGACCGCGGAATCGCTGGCCGCCTGATGAATCTGGCCAGCGATCTCATAGCGATGCTCGACGTCGCGAACAAAACCGAAACCGGAACCTGGACCCCGGACAAGGCGGCAACTGAGTTGACGACCCTCACCATGCAAGCCAAGACAGCGCTCGCCAGTTGCCAGGGGATGCGCACCGCCCTTGCAGAACTCGTTCGCGAAGGCTCAGCCAACCCTCTCCCGGCGGCCACGCGCCCCTCAACCCAACCCGGCAACACCACCAATCTGGCTCGTTTTGCCGGCATGACCCTTCAACAGGCCCTGTTCCAACTGGAGGCCGAGCGCGTTGCTGTCCACGCGAGCAAGAAGCAGGGCCAGATTGATGCTGAGCGCACCAACCGAGAGGCATTGGAGTTGCGTGAGCAGCAAGCGCTCCTCCAGCGCGAGACCCTGGCCCACAACAAGGAAGCCCTGGCGTTGCTCAGTTTCTGCGGCTTGTCCGGCGACGGCCCCCGCTGGTCCGCCCGCGCCGCCGCCAAAGCCTACCTGGACCAGGCGTACTTCGATCAAATCATGAACTGGCAGTTCTCGCAGCGCGACCGTACCGGCTATCATGGTCAGGGGGCGGATGATCTGCGCGCACTGAACGCCAAGGCAGTCGGACAATTCGGAAAGTCCCTGTGGGAACTGTTCCGAGTCGCCTGCGAGAGCGAGACCATGCAACAACGGTTCGCCACCGATGAACAATTGCGAGCGGCACAGCACCAGGCGCAGGCTTTGGGCGATCGTGTTCTCTCTGACTGGTATCTGGAGTTGTTGGCGTCCAGACAACAACTGCCGAAGCCTCGCTACAAGTAGCGAACCGTCTCCCCTGAGCTTGCGTCCGTGGACCTGCGCAACGCCTCCCCATGGCGGATGGCCATCCCATCCCTTCGCGCCATCGACGTGAAGACGCACGCAGATGTCACACAACGGGTGGATTCACGCATAATCATATAGTCAAAGGTGATCATCGTTCTCTGACAATCAGGTGGGGGTATTTGAACGCACCGCTTCTCAATCGATCCGCGACCAGTCCGGCCGCGGTTCGCCCGAGAAGCCGGTGGTGCATCTTAGGTTTTTTCACTCTTATCGTGCCCATTGGGCACAGGAGCACTTATGCAGACACTGTTACGCGCGCATCAGGAGCTTTACCGGCGGACGCCGGATGAGCGGTTCGCTTCGCTGTCGGACCTCTCCCGCTACTGCCACGAGATCCAGGAGCATTCGGCCGACCGCTGGCTGCCGCCGCTGGGTCTCAGCATCGAGCACGAGGGTGGCCGGCTGGCGGTGGCGACGGAGGAGGGGGACAAGTTCGACCTCAACGACTGGAGCTTCGGCCAACTCTGCTCGCTGGCCGGGGTGACCAAGGACACGGTCAATCGGTTGTCACCCGTGACCGCCAGCCAGGTCTTTGCGGAGACCCTCCCCGGCGGGAGTAAGCCTCTGCAATTACTGACCATGGGCCGGCAACTCCGGTCCATCCACGGTGCCAGCTACACGCGGCTGCACAACGTGGATCTTCTGGCCATCCTTCAGGAGTTCGCCGTGGATTTCATGCCGCCGCAGAAGGCCGGTGCCCGTGGGGCCGAAGGCGGAACCGGGTTGTATTGCGGGGAACAGGACATGTTCTGCTTCCTCATCGATCCGACCGGCTGGACGGAGATCGACGGCGAGGCCTTCGCCCCTGGGTTCTTCCTCTGGAACTCCGAGGTCGGCAAGCGGACGGTGGGCATCCAGACGTTCTGGTTCCAGGCGGTCTGCGCCAACCACATCGTCTGGGACGCCGTGGAGGTGTTCGAGTTCACCCGAAAACACACGGCCAACGTTCGCGAGAGCCTCAACGAGATCCGGCGGATCATCGAAGGGCTGGTCGAAAAGCGCGACCAGCGCCGCGATGGGTTCGTCAACATCGTCCGCAAGGCGATGGAGACTCAACTCGGAACCAACGCCGAGGAGGCCCTCAAAGTCCTCAGCCAGCGCGGGATCACCCGTACTCTGGCCAAGAAGGCGTTGGAGGTGGCTGAGGAGCAGGGCCGGCTCACCGTTTTCGCGGTGGTCGATGCCCTGACCCGCATGGCAGGCAAGATGGAGAACGCCGGCGACCGCACAGAGGTCGATCAGAAGGCGTCGGCATTGCTCGCGCTGGCCGCGTAGGTCGGTGCGATTCAGTTCGTGTTTCGACAGGGTTCACGCCAATTCTCAGAAAGGAGATATCATGGCAAACAAACCCGTGCATGAAGTGCGACTCGGTTCGATCAAGGCGGCCATCTGGTCAAACGACACCACGATGGGCACCCGCTACAACGTCACGCTGGCCCGCCTCTACAAAGACGGCGACCAGTGGAAGTCCTCGGACAGCTTCGGCCGCGACGACCTGCCGCTCGTTGGCAAGGTCGCGGACCTGGCTCACACCTGGATCTTCGACCATGGCCAGAACGGCAATGGCAATGGGCATCACGACGAGGCCCCGGCCGACGCCAAGCCCGCTGCACAGTCCCGCAGCGACAATTCGCGAAGAACGAAGTGATCGAAGATCGCGGAGAACGACTGAGTCGGTTTTCGGAAGAAAGGTCAGCACCACCGGCCTCTCTTCCTGTCCGCATTGCGCCTGCTGGCGTGCATCCCTTCGGTCTGCCTGTCCTCCCACGACTTCGGTGAACGCGCAGGGGCCAACGGTCCTGTTTCGAGGGGCATCACTTGACACCGGCCGTTCGCATGTTAGCATGATAGCTAACAATAGGACGCTTTGGGCATCAGTGAAGAGGTGACTCAAAGCGAACGGCCGGCGTGCCTGGCGACTCGCCAGCAGCTTCATGACCGCGAATCGGAGACTGAGCATGACCGAAGACCAAGCCAAGACAGTTGCCAGCGTGTTCGATGGATTGCCATGGCAGCCGACACCGGGCATGTGGCTGGTGATCGTCACACGGCCGGACGGTTCTCTGGTGGCCGTCGATAACCGCTGGATCGCGGAGTATCCCGATGAGCAGGCGTTCGAAACCCGAGACGCGCTGTGCGAAATCGACTTCGACAACTGACTGCCGCCGGCGTCGCGCCGCAAGCTGGTTGTTGCTTGCGCGCCGACGTGGAGTTGAGGCAGCATAAAGGACGTTATGCGCCACCAACGCCAAGGTTGGCCGCCAACGATATCCTGATGGGATTGGAGGGGGAAAATGGACACCAAAGACATCGCCATTCGTGGCCGCAAACCAGCGGGAATGCCGGCCGTGGGCGTCCCAACGATCATCGCTCGGCTGGGCGAGCCCGCCGCACGGCGCTTCATCGAATACTTCACGGCGAACATCCGAAACGGCAACACCCGCGCCGCCTACGCCCGTGCCGTCGGGCAGTTCCTACGATGGTGTGAGCGGCATCGTCTTGAGCTGCCTCAGATCACGCCAACAGCCGTGGCCGCATACATCGAGCAGCTCGCGATAGTGCGTACGGCACCCACCGTCAAGCAGCATCTGGCCGCCATTCGCATGATCTTCGACTGGCTGGTCATTGGCCAGGTCATCCCCAGCAACCCGGCCAGTTCCGTCCGCGGCCCCCGATATGTCGTCAAGCGAGGCAAGACGCCGGTGCTGTCGGCCGCAGAAGCCCGGCAACTCCTGGACAGTATCGGCACTGACACCGTTGTCGGGCTGCGTGACCGGGCCTTGATCGCCGTCATGGTTTATAGCTTCGCCCGTGTCAGCGCCGTCGTCGGCATGAAGGTCGGCGACTACTACCAGCTCGGCCGCCGCTCCTGGCTCCGTTTGCATGAGAAAGGCGGGAAGTTCCACGAGCTTCCCGCTCATCACAATGCAGAGGCCTATCTCGACGCCTATATCACCGCCGCCGGCACCGTGGACGAGCGGCACGGCCCGCTGTTCCGGGCTGCCGAAGGGCGCACCGGCCGTCTGACATCGCATGCCATGACACGCAACGACGCCCTTCGGATGATCAAACGCCGCTGCCGACGTATTGGTCTGCCACCCAGGATCTGCTGTCATACCTTCCGCGCCACCGGCATCACCACCTACTTGGAGAACGGCGGAACGCTGGAGCACGCCCAAGTGATCGCCGCCCACGAATCGCCTCGCACCACCAAGCTCTATGACCGGACCAGCGACCAGGTCACACTTGATGAGATCGAGCGAATTGTGATTTGACCTGAGCCACAGCGATTGCAGCAGCCGCGGGGCATGGGCGAAAGATTCACCCAAAGAGCGAGGATGGAATGGGATCGCGGATGAAATGGACGACGAGTTTCGGGTCGGAGAAGCCGCCCTTTCTCGCTTGTTGTCCGACGGGGTTCAATTTCCCATTCCGCTGCAGTTCCTGCAAGGCGCTCTTGTATGTTGCCGCGGGGGTGTCCGTCAAAACGAACCGTTGAATGTCTTCGACCGTCAACGACTGCCCCGCGAATGTGCGGTGGAGATCCCGTGCAAGGTCAGAATCCCCGTATTCAAATAGCCTACCGAGCGACGATGCGAACTTATCAGAGAATTCAAAGCTGCCAGAACGGTCGACGCTCCACATCGCCTTCTTCATCTCCTCCAAACCGCGAAGGCTGTTGGTTGAGAAGAATAGCCAGTAAATGATGCGATCCTGCTCGTCACGCATCGCGAAGGGATAAACGAATTGCGCGCCCCCTCGGGACTTGAGCGCATTGATGTAGATCTCGCGAAAACGCTCCTCCTTCTCAGCACCTGCCAACGCAATCACTTGGCTCCATTCATCCCCGCCAAACGCTTTGGTAATGCCGTCCCGTTTCGTCGGGTCGGACATGAACGGGTGGAGCAGGTTCCAATTCAAGTACGAGAATACTTCGCACATTCGGTAACCTAAGATGCGCTTCACCAGGGTCATCGCGAATGACGAGTAACCGAACTGGTCGAGGAAGAAAAAGGCCGGCCCCAACTCTCTCCGGGCGGCTTCTTCGCCGTCAATAAGCCTGGTAATCTCCGCCTCGCAATCGCCTTCGATCGGGGGATCGATAATGATCTTGGCGCCAAAGTTGTCCGCGGACACTAACCGAGATAGGTGCTGTGCCCTA
>CAZMXI010000072.1:0-23040 GCA_964570205.1 uncultured Tepidisphaeraceae bacterium | reverse complement strand
AGCGCTCGGCGGCGTAGTCTTTCATGTAGCCCGAGCCGCCGAGGACCTGGATGGCGTCGGTGGCGACCTTGATGCACATCTCGCTGGCGTAGTACTTGCTCATCGGCGTGAGCATGCCGTTGAGGCGCTTGTAGGTGCGCGACAGCTCCTTGCGCTTCTTGGCCTCGGCGGGGTCTTTGGGCGGGTTGAACTCCATCACCCGCAGGTTGTTGTTCTCCAGGTCGCACACGCGGCTGGTTTCATAGGTCAGGGCGCGGGCGGCTTCGAGGTGGACTTTCATCTCGGTGACCAGTTCGGCCACGGCCGGCAGGCGCTCGATGGAGACGCCGAACTGCTTGCGGGTGAAGGCGTACTTGCGGGCGACGCGGTAGGCCGCCTCGGCCACGCCCAGCGACTGGGCGGCGATGCCGACGCGGGCGCCGTTCATGAGCGTCATGACGTAGGGCACCAGGCCGCGCTGCCGCTCGCCGATGAGCTTGCCGGGTGCGTCATCGTACACCAGCTCGCACGTGGGCGAGCCGTGGATGCCGAGCTTCTCTTCCAGGTGGCGGACGCGGATGCGCGGGCTGCGCTCGTTGAGGAACAGCGACAGGCCCCGGCCATCCTTGATGTCGGCCTCAGACCGCGCCAGGGTCAGCAGTATCTCGCCGCAGCCGTTGGTGATGAAGCGTTTGACGCCATTGAGCCGCCACTGGCCATCCTCATCCTGCCAGGCGCGCAGCGAGACGGCCTGGAGGTCGGAGCCGGCATCGGGCTCGGTGAGCACCATCGCGCCGGTCAACTCGCCGCTGGAGAATCGCGGCAGGTACTCATCCTTGATGGCGTCGTCGGCGAAAGCGTTGATCGTCTCAGCGATGCCCTGGAGGCCGAAGAGGTTCATCAGCGAGCAATCGGCCCGGCTGACGATCTCGGTCGCCATCGTGTAGATGATGTTGGGGCAGTTCAGCCCGCCGTACTTGCGGGGCAGCGTGAAGCCCATGAGGTCGGCCTTCGACAGATCCTCCAGGTTCTGCCTGACCAGGGGATGGAGGGTGACCGTGCCATCCTCGTTGAGGGTGTTGCCCTCGTGGTCCACCTGCTCGGAGCGCGGCGCGATGTTGTTGGCCGCCACATCGCCGACGATCTGGAGAATACGGCGGTAGTTGTCGATGGCGTCGGCCGCGTCACGCGGGGCGTATTCTCCGCCGGGCCCGCCGGCCGGCGCGAAGTGGTCCTCCTGCTCCGCCGCGATCTGCGTCAGATCGATGTGGTCGAAGAGGAACTGGATATCGTCGTTGTCGGTGAAGAAATTCGGCTTGGCCATGGTTATTGCTGTGTCAGTGGTCCGTAGTCCGTGGTCCGTTGTTGGGTCCTTGGTCCGATTGTCAGTTGTCCGGCGTATCGTCATCGCTATGGCGTCGGCGCATCCCGATGGAGTTCAAGGAGGCGTTCAACGTTGGCGCCAGCTCGTCCATCATGGGCTTGAGGCGGGCTACCTGGTCATCGTTGATCAGCATCCGCCGGTATGCCCTTCTGAGGAAGTGCTTCACCTCATGCAGCGATCCGCGTGCGATGCGGACGAATCTCCGATTCTCCTTATATGAGCCACGTCCTCGGCCTTCGGCGATGTTAGCGCCGATGCTGTCAGCCGCCCGCACCAGTTGTTCGCCAAGGGACTGCTTTGCGAATTGCTCCCACTCGGTCACAACATCCCAGATCCCGTCGGCCAGCCTCTCGGAGAGGCGGTAAACCCGCAGATCCTCAAATGCCGTGCGAGCCATAGCAGCTCCGCAACTGACCCATGACCAATGGACCCGACAACTGACCACGGACAACTGACTATCCTCTATCCTTAATCGCCTTGATCATCATCGGGATCACCTTGTTCAGGTCGCCGACGATGCCGTAGTGGGCCACACCGAAGATCGGGGCTTCCTTGTCCCAGTTGATCGCAATGATCTTGGCGCTTTCCTCCATGCCGGCCCGGTGCTGCACCGCGCCGCTGACGCCGCACGCGATGTACAGCGCCGGCCGCACCGTCGTGCCGGTCTGACCGATCTGGTGGTCCTTGCTGATGAAGCCACCGTCGACGGCCGCGCGGCTCGCGCCCACCGCCCCGCCCAGCGCGCCGGCCAGGTCGTGGATCATCTTGAAGTTGTCCTTCGAGCCCACGCCGCCGCCGCCGGCCACGATGATGCGGGCACCCTTCAGGTTCACCTTGCGCTTCTCGCGGTGCCGCTCGATCAGCTTCAACACCTGGTCGAAATCGTTGAACTCGACCTTCTCTTCGATAATCTGTCCGCTGCGCTTCGGGTCGCCTTCGCCCAGGCGCATGACGCCCTCACGCACGGTGGCCATCTGCGGCCAGCGATCGTAGTTGACGATGGTTGCGATGATGTTGCCGCCAAAGGCCGGGCGGATCTGCAGGAGCAGGTCCTTGTATTCCTTCTTCGAACGCGGATCGGTGTAGTCGCCGATCTGCAGGTCGGTGCAGTCGGCCGTCAGTCCCGCCTTCATCTCCGACGCCACGCGGGGAGCCAGGTCGCGGCCGAGAGGGGTGGCGCCGTAGATCACGATCTGCGGCTTGTGCTTCGAGATGAGCTGGCACATCACCCTCGCGTACATCAGGGTGCGATAGTGCTCCAGCCGCGTGTCGTGCACGTAGTAGACCTTGTCGACGCCGTGGGCGATCAGGCGATACGACAGCTCGCGGACGTTCCAGCCCGCCAGCACCGCGCCGACCTTCACGCCCAGCCGGTCGGCCAGTTGTCTCGCCTTGCCGCACAGCTCCAGCGCCGTCTCGCTGAGGTGCTCATCTTCCTGCTCGGCGAAAATCCAGACTTCGCCCTTGGGGTTCGGATCGATCATGTCATTTGTCCGTTGTCAGTTGTCCGTTGTCAGTCGCCAGTGGCCCGTCATCCGCTGATATAGCGGACCACGGACCACGGACTACGGACGCTTATCCGATCGTGTGATCCACGATCAGTTCCTGGATCATCTTCCGCACGCCATCTTCGGTCGCCTCGATCGCGGTGAAGCCTTCCTTGGTCAGCACGATGGACTGCACGCGATGCACCTTCGTAGGCGAGCCGGTGACGCCGCACCATTGCAGGTCGGCGTTCAGAGCCGTCAGGTCCCACTGATCGATGAGCAGGCCATCCTTTTCAAGGGCCTCGATGCGTTTGCCCTGCTCGGCTTCCTTCTGGGCGGGGGTGGCGGCCGACATCGCTTTCTCCACGTCCCCGGCGATCTCGCCCGCCGATTTCGCACGCTTGTAGCGCATCACGCGCCTGGCAGCCGGCGGTCGGGGCGTGTTGGCCGTATCCAGCACGGTCAGCGTCACCGGCAGCGGGCTCTGAAGCACTTCCCAGCCGTTGCCGACGTTCCGCCGAATCCGGACATTCCTGCCGTTTATCTCGACCAGTTTCTCGAAGTAAGTCACCTGCGGGATGCCGAGTTTCTCGGCCATCTGCGGGCCCACTTGCGCCGTGTCGCCGTCGATCGCCTGCCGGCCGCAGAAAACCAGGTCATACCTGGCGATCTTCCGCACAGCGCACGCAAGGATGTAGCTGGTGGCCAGCGTATCGCTCGCGGCGGCGCGGCGATCGGAGATGAGGATCGCGCGGTCAGCGCCGCGGTAGAGGCACTCGCGGAGCACCTCGCACGCTCCGAACGGTCCCATGGTGATGGCGGTGACAGTCCCGCCATACTGGTCGCGGACGGTTAGCGCCGCCTCCAAGGCGTTGAGGTCTTCGGGATTGAAGATGGCCGGCAGCGCCGCCCGGTTCACCGTGCCGTCGGCCTTCATGGCCTCGCCGGTGATGCTGGCGGTGTCCGGGACCTGCTTGACGCAGACGATGCAGTCGTAGCCCAAGGGGACCTCTCCCATGTTCGGTTCAACTTAGGAAGCCCGGTTCCTTGCGGAACGCGTAAGGTGCGGATAGTTACACGCCGGTTGATATGGAGTCAAGGATGCATGGCCGCCAGCCTGCAAGATGTCTGACCCGCAATCGCCTTCTCTGTGATGCCAGACACGTTTCGGACTTGTTATCGGCCCTGAGCCGACTACCATGCGCCTGAGACGGCTGGCGGGCATCCGGCCCGCCTTAGGCCCTCGTTTTGCTGCTCCCAGCAGCTAGTTCGATCTGGGAAACGAGTTATGGCTGTTGCCGCACAAGCCGATACGAAAACCGGGCAGATGAGGAGCCCGTCCGTAAGGCCGGTGCGCGCCAAGCAGAAATCCATGACCCGATTCGTCGAATCATGCGTGCAAACCACTGCTGGATCAGCAGTTGCCGTCGAGCAGCACGCCCGCCACCGCCCGCGCGGGCACAAGCTGATTAAGCTGCTCCAAGACAAGAAGAACATCCTGATCACGACGCATCAGCAGCCTGACCCGGACGCGCTGGCAAGCAGTTACGCGCTGCAACAGCTCCTGAAAATCAGGCTTAAGAACTCCAAACTGAGCTTCTGGATCAAAGGGAAGATCGGCGGGGGGTATAACACGGCCTTCCTGCGGGAATCGGGCTTCCGTCCCGATCCGTGGGATGACGATGCGCTGTCGGAATTTGATGCCATCGTTCTGCTGGATGTCCAGCCGCAGATGAAACTCAGCCCGCTGCCGGAGGGCGTCGCGCCGCTGGTGGTCATCGACCACCACCGCGCCCGCGGGCGACGGCCCACCTGCTCCTTCTGCGACATCCGTACGGATGTCGGTGCCAGCGCTTCGCTGGTGTTCTCCTACTTCATGGACCTGGAAGTTGAGATATCGCCGCAACTGGCGGCGGTGATGCTCTTTGCGATCGAGACCGACCTTGCCGGCGCTGCGGGACAGCCGGGGAACCTGGACAATGTCGCCCTTTCCAGTCTCACGCTGCTGGCCGACACCCGCATGCTCTATCGCATGCGTCATACGCCGCTTCCGCAGGGCATCTACAGCGCGTTCGCGGAGGGGTTGGCGAATGCGATGGTTTACGACTCGGCCATGATTACGCACCTAGATCGTATGGAATCGGGCGAGGTTCCAGCGGTCATCGCCGATTTTCTGTTGCGGTACGAGGAGGTGCAGTGGGTGCTGGTGACGGCTGCCAACGGCGCCAACCTGGCGCTGAGCCTGCGAACCAGCAGTGACCGCTCCGCGGCGGACATCATGCGGCGTCTCGTGCGGCAAATCGGCGAGGGTGGCGGACACCGCACCAAGGCGGGCGGCAACATTCCCCTCCAGGCGTTCGGCGAACCGGAATACGACCGGGTTCGCGCCATCCTGCGTCGGCGGCTGCTGCGATCGTTGCACATCGCCCCCATCCGCGGTCGCCGCCTGCTGGGATGAGCGAGCGCTTCGGCCATCCCCGATCTCCGCCCATCGTTCTCCAATCGAAATTGACCGGGGCAAAGGAGACAGATAGAGTCGGGGGCTGGGGTCACTGACGTCAAGCCTTGACGGAGCATATCGATGCAGACACTGTACGGGACGGTGCTTCGGCCGGTTCGGGAGAACCACTGCGAGGCCATGCGGAACGCGGCCGTGAAGATCGGCGACGGCGGGACAATCGCCGAAGTTCTCTCGGGCAAGCCTGAGGGGCCATTCCTGGGCGACGAGGACTGCTGGATCGTGCCCGGCTTCATCGATGCGCATCTACACGTGCCGCAATGGGATCGGCGCGGCATCGACGGAATGGGGCTGCACGAATGGCAGGAGAAGATCGGCTATCCCGCCGAGGCGCGGCTGACCGATTCCAAGGTCGCGGTGGAAGTCGCCGAGCAGTTCGTCAGGGGCATGATCGCCAACGGCACAACGACGGTGGCGGCCTTCGGCAGCCCCTTTATGGCGGAGGTGGATTCGACGTTCGGCGTGTTCCAGCGCCGGGGGCTGCGGGCGATCTACGGCATGATGCTCAACGATGACGGCGTGCCGAAGGAGATACGCCAGACAACCGATGAGGCCCTGGACCATGCAAGAGCACTGGCGGCCAGATGGCACGGCGCCGGGGAAGGCCGGCTGCACTATGCCTTCAGCCCTCGCTCGTCGATCCGCTGCACCGAGAAGATGATGCGCGGAGCCGCGGCGCTGGCGGAAATGCTGGGGTGCTATCTTCAGACACACGTGGCCGAATCGCTGGAGGAGATGCAGGAGGTTCACGAGCGCTATCCCGACCATGTGGACGAGGTGGATGTCTTCGCCGAGGCGGGGATGCTCATGCCCAAAGCGCTTCTGGCGCATGGCGTGTTCCTGAACCAGCAGCAGCGTCGGCAGGTGTCGGCGGCCAAGGCGGCGCTGGTGCATTGCCCGACGGCGAATCTTTTCCGCGAGAGCGGGCTGATGGACTACGTAGCGCACCGATCGGCCGGCATCCGCATCGCGCTGGGCAGCAGCGTGGCCGGCGGGCCGGACCCGTTCATGCCGCACGTGGCCGTCGCCACGCTCTACGGGGCCAAGGCCATTAAGGTGCATACACTGCCCCGCCGGACGGTGCAGGTGCCGACGCCGGCCGAGGGGTGGTGGATGTTGACCAAGGGAGCCGCCGACGCCCTGAGCATGAGCGAGCGGATCGGGCTGATCGAGAAGGGCTACCAAGCGGACTGCCTGGTCGTCCGGCCGGCCACGTGGATCAGGGAATTGCCCGTGGAACAGCAGATTTCGGCGCTGCTGTACACGATCGAACCCGGGCAGATCGAGCACGTCTTCATCGCCGGCAAACGGGTCGGGCCGGCGCGGGATTAGGAGGCTGTGATGCGGAGACGATTGCCGGGCGTACCTCTCGTTCTGGGTGTGCTGTGCATGCTCTGCGCCGGGGCGGCGCCATCGCCGGCGACGCAGCCGGTTGAGCGGGTGGCTGAGTCGATCGGGCGGATTCTGGAGATGCTTCGGCCGGCCGACGGGCGGGCGTTTTCGGCGAAACTGACCTTGAACAAGTCGCAGGGGCTTCCGAGCGAGGCGCGAGGCGCCGTGGTGCAAATCACCTTTGCCGGCAGCGAGGACCGGCTGCGCATCGATGCCTCCGTGAATGGCGACAAACACACGATCTCGCGCGACGGGCAGCGGGTTTGGGCGCATATTGCGGCGAAAAAGTTCGCCATGCTGGGCACAAGCGGCATAGCACGGTTCTCGGCCGACCCCCACAGCATCGATCGAACGGTGCTGCCCCGGATGAACCTGGCCATCACGCCCCAGCAGGTTGGGGCGGCGCTGCTCATGTTCACCGTGGCCGAGTTGGAGCCGCGGCGGATCGAGGGGGAAACGTGCCGCGTAATGCGGCTGGTTCCGGGATTGACGGCAAGGCTCATGGGCCTGCCGGCGGGGGTGATCGAGCTGACCATTCGCGACAAGGACGGCTTGCCGGTGCGGATGGGCTATCGCGATGGCAAGGCGATGGATGTCGAGCTGGCCGTTGACGTCGGGATGATCGATGCGCGGGAAGCGAATTGGAAGCCCGGGCTGACGGCCGGGGACCATGTCGAGACGGTCGCATTGTCGCATCTGCTGCGTTTCGTGGAAGTGGCAGCGGCCAATATGCAGAGCAAGGCCGCACCGTTGCCGCCGGCGCGCGGCGAGAAGAGGCTTGTCGCCCGCAGCGGAGAAGGCCGGCTGGAGTTGTGGGATGGCACGCGCGTGCTGTTTCTAAAAGGTACGCCGGCCGAGATGGGCAAGCAGCACGGGAAACTGCTTCAGAAGGAGGTGCGCGAGGTCAGCGGGCGCATACTTTATGGTGTGGGCGTCGGCAGCTCGCTGGTGAAAGGGAGCTGGTTCTTCGGCGAGATTGAGCGGGCGCAGGCGAGGCTGGCGCCATTCGTATCCAAGCGGCACTGGGAGGAGATGGATGCGCTGGCTGATGCGGCAGGGCTGAACCGGCAGGAAATGCGCCTGGCGAATCTGTTTCCCGAGCTGTTTCACTGCAGCGGGTTTGCGGTGATGAAATCGGCCACCGTGGATGGCAAGCTGTACCACGGCCGGGTGCTGGATTACCTGCGCGGGGTCGGGCTGGAGCAGAACGCGGTGGTGATGGTGGTCCGGCCGGATGAGGGCAACGCATGGGTGAACGTGGGCTACGCGGGGTTCATCGGCTCAGTGACGGCGATGAACGAGAAGCACATCGCAATCGGCGAAATGGGCGGAAGAGGCGAGGGCAACTGGGATGGCAAGCCGATGGCGCAGCTTGTGCGCGAGGTCATGGAGCAGGCCGACACGTTGGAGCAGGCGGTGGAGATTATCCGCAAAGGCCCTCGCACGTGTGAATACCACTACGTCATCAGCGATGGGAAGACGGGCAAGGCGGTGGCCATCCGCGGCACGCCAACGGAGTTTGAGATGGTGCATCCGGGGGAGGCGCATCCGCTGCTTCCTGACGTGGTGGAGGATGCGGTGCTGCTGTCGGCCGGTGATCGATATAAGGAACTGGTCAGGCGTGTGAAGGCCGGCCATGGCAGGCTGGATGCCGACAGCGCCCGTGCGTTGATGGATCCGCCGGTGTGCATGACATCGAACATCCAGTCGGTGCTTTTCGCGCCGCAGTCGCTGGATTTCTGGGTGGCCAACGCCGACTCGGCCAACGTAGCCAGCCAGACGAGATACACGAAATACAATCTGGGCCAGATGCTGGAGAGGTGAGGGGGCGTCGGGCGTTGCGTGGATATCGCGCTGCAACTCGTGGCCTGCCATCGAGAAGCGATCACATCTGAACACATCGCTTTGCGTCGCGGAGAATACACGAGCGGAGCCTTGAACTCCGAACGTCGTCAGCGCCTACCATTCCGGGTTCACTGGCGAAAGGAGAGCATGGAGAACACGGTTCCAGCACCGACAGGGAAGCCCGTGATTATTCGGCCGGATGGCGGCATCGAGTTGTGTGCGTTTGGCGATACGATCGCGGTGGCACTGGGGAGCAATGACACGCGGGGCTCGCTCAGTTTATGGGTGAACATCACGCCGCCCGGAGGCGGGCCCCCGCCGCACTATCACTTGAACGAGGATGAGCTGTTCCTGGTGCAGAAGGGGCGGGTGCAGTTCATGGTGGATGGCGAATGGACCGAGCCCGGCGAGGGGAGCATCGTCTACGTGCCGCGCGGCAACATCCACGCCTTCCGCAACGCCGGCGACACGCCGAGCCGGATGTGGATCATGACCACCCCGGCGGGGTTCGAGCGGTTCTTCGCGCGATGCGCGGCCGAATTCGCGTGCGATGGCGGGCCGGACATGCAGAGGATCATCAGGATCAGCGCGGAGCATGGGATTCACTATGTGGGAGACGGTACGGGGCGAGGGTAATACGGGAAGGGCCGGGTGGTATCGCTACCACAGCCGCCGATGCACGCCGGTCTTGCAAGAACCTCAATGGCGGCGTGCCCAAAGCGCCTGAGACGATGCACCCATCCATTGTGCCCTGGCTCAATCAAACTCGAAGGAATCATTGGCCATCACGATCGGGCGGTTCTGGCCGATGTTCAGGAGCAGGCCTGCGGAGATGAAGCTGGCCAGGAGGCTGGATCCGCCGTAGCTGACGAAGGGGAGCGTCACGCCGGTCACGGGCATGAGGCGCACGGCCACCAGGAGGTTGAGGAAGGCCTGCCCGGCCAGCAGCGCGACGATGCCGACGGCGACGAGGCGGCCGAAAGGCTCGCGGGTGGAAGCGGCGATCTCGATGCCGGCGGCGAAGAGGATCAGGTAAGAGGCCAGCAGCACAATGGAGCCAATGAGGCCGAACTGCTCGGCGATGAGGGCGAAGATCATGTCGTTGTGGGCCTCGGGGACAGTCCGGCCGATGGGAACATTGCCCGCGCCGCGCCCGCTGACGCCCCCGCTGCCGATGGCGATCATGGTCTGTTCCTGCTGGAAGCCCGCCTCGCGCATGACCTTGGGGTCGGTGGAGAACATGGCGTAGACGCGGTCCCGCTGGTAGCTCTTGACCAGCGTGGGCAGGTGCCGCAGCACGGGCAGTTCATACGGCAGGCCGGTTTCGCTCCTGGGACCGGCGAACCAGGCAATGGGCGCGAGCGCAAGGCCGATGCCCACGATGGCCAGCAGATGCCAGATCTTCGCGCCGGCGACGAATAGCATGCAGAACAGGGCGGGGATGAAGACCAGCGCGGTGCCCAGGTCCGGCTGCTTGAGGATCAGGACCAGCGGAACCACCGCCAGCGCAAACGGCCGCAGCAGGCCGACCAGCGTGCGGTAGTTGGACCGGTATCGCAGGTAATGCGCCAGGACCATGCAGAAGCCGACCTTGGTCAGCTCCGCCGGCTGTAGGTTGAGCAGGCCGAAATCGATCCAGGCGCGGGAGCCGTTAATTCGAGGCACGCTGAGAAATCCCGAGCTGCGCACGCCCGGCATGACGGTGTAGATCAGCAGCAGGAGGCTGGCGATGTAGAACGGCCAGGCGTAGCGGCCGACGCGGACGTAGTTGATGGTCTGCGTGAGGAACATCAGGATGATGCCCACGCCGAAGAAGACGAGCTGCTTCACGGCGTCGCCGGCGACGCGGGTGTCGGCGGCGGAGTGGGCCCAGATGCTCAGAATGCCGGTGCCGGACAGCACCGCCACTGCCAGCAGGACCGGCCAGTTCGTGGCGATGGCGAGTTGTCGCCAGAGCTTGTCCATCGGCCAATCACCCGCGCCGTTCAGTAATAGAGCGCCGCCAGAACCGCGCGATCGGGGCGGCTTGGCGGCACAACAACCCAGAAAACGTCGCCGGGCTTGAGAACACCCAGTTGGTCGGGGATCAGCATGTTACGGACGCGGCTATCGCGCGAGTCGCGCAGCGTGTAGCGCACGGCGCGCGACATGGGAGCGATGGGGCTGCGGCGGCTCTCAACGACAACGGCGGCCATCGCCTTGCCGTCGCGCCAGGCGCGCAACGCCTGAAACCTGGCCACGATGGCCGCAATCAGCAGAATGCCGGCGATCGGCAGCAGGATCAGGGCAACCACCACGTCGTCGAGGAACGACATGCTGTTCCGATCGGTCCAGTTCAGCCCGTTGCGGGGGTCGATATAGAGCGTAACGACATCGTCGGGGCCCAACGAGCGGTCCTGGTAGCGGAGCCGCCCCTCCACTTCGTAGGGCTTCCAACGAGGCGCACCGGGATTCTTCGAATCGCTGACCGTCATCTTGTAGCTGAGCCGCAGAGCCGGCTCCCATTTCTTGTTCTTGGTCGGATTCCCGCCGGCCTCGATGATCGTTCCCTGAGCCTCAATTCCGTAGCGCATAAGCCAGCGGTCGCGCATCGACGAGAGGATCTGGGTGGCGGCCCAGAAGGCGGCGATCAGCGTCAGGGCGGCAGCAAGAATCCACCAGATGCGGACTCGGCGATCACCCCAGCTTCTCCGGCGCACGTGCCGGCCGATCGGCCGAGGCGGGTCGGAGGGCACCTGAGCGAGCAATTGGGCGGCTTCTGTCACATAGACCTCACAGGCATTGCCGGCGACCACACTCAAAGCCATGCGGCGGACTGCATCGACCCGGCGGCCAGCCACTGCGGACCATCGACGACAACCGATCAGCGAAGGTATCCGTGTTTGACGCACGCTTCAAGCACGGCATTGACGATGAACGCGGCGTCGGAGCCGCCGCTGCCACCGTACTCGAGCATGACGCACAGGGCGATCTGCGGACGATCGGCAGGCGCGAAGCCGATGAACCAGGCATGGTCGAGCTGGTCTTCGTGCGTGCCCGAGCCGCGATACCACCGGGCCTGGGGATTGGGATGGGCGCGGGTGCTGATCTGGGGATAGACACGAACGTACGTGCCATTGTCGTTCCTGAGATAGCGGCCATCGGGCCCCATGACGAGATGCGAAAACCGCCGCGTCACCTGCGCGGTGCCGGTCTTGCCGGCCAGAATCCCGCTCCACTGCTTGAGCTTCTTATGCCCGGTGCCGGCGACGGTGGCAATGACATCTTTCATGCCGCGCCTGGCGGCCGCCACGGCCTGTGGCGAAAGTTGCAGATCCACACGGTCCGGCGAGCCGCCATGATCCCGATCCGGTCGCTGCGCCTCGTCCATCAGTAGGCGGGGGCGAACCCAGATGCCCTCGCGGGCTATGGTGGCGGCCACATTGGCCATCTGGATGGGCGTGGCCTGCACCCCCACCTGGCCTATGGCGCTGAACCATCGGGCCGCGGGCTGCTGCGCCTCGGCCGGGTGCATATCCAGGGGCGTGCGGCCGCGATATTCCGGCAGGCCGATGCCCGTAACCTGTCCGATCCCGAATTTGAAATACCAGTATCCCAGGCCCTGGGTGCCCATCTGTTCGCCAAGCGTTTCGAAGAAGATGTTGCAGCTTCGCTCCAGAGCGTCTGCGAAGCTGAGGCGACCGGTGGGATGGGGTACGGGCACCTGGTGTCCCTTGACGCCCTCCGGACCCAGCACATGCTCCCACATGCTCGCCACCCAGCACCGGCCGACGGACATCTTGTTCCCTTTATAGTAAAAATGGCCGGTGCAGTAGATTTCGTGGTCGTGAGGGACCAGGCCGGCGGTGATCGCCCCAAGGCCAACGACCGGCTTGATCGTGGAACCGGGTTCGAGCCCCTGCTGCAGGGCGCGGTTCAGCAGCGGTTTGTTGAGCGTGTCAGCACGCAACTCCCGGAACTGCTCATCGTATTTGTTCACATCATAAGTGGGGTATGAGACCAGGGCGCGAACATGGCCGGTCGGCACGTCGATGACCACGGCCGCACCATGCATCTCGTGGGGGCCTTCCAGCAGCCGGCCATTCTCATCCCGCCACTCGGCCCGCTCAAACGCCTTCTGAATATCCTGCTGGAGGTGGATGTCGAGGGTCAGGTATACATCCTGGCCATCGACCGGCTCGATGCGTTCGACAACGGCATCACGCCCAGCCATGGTCACGATGCGTCCCCGCGTTCCGCGCAGGGCCTGCTCGCACAGCGACTCGACGCCGCCGCGCCCGACCACATCGTTGTAATGGTACCTGCGCAGCTCGTTGCCGCTGTTGGGATCGACCTTGAGATCGTCGCGCGTCACCGTGGACAAATGCCCAAGCACATGGCAGGCCACGTCGCCGAAGTGATAGTACCGGTGCTTGCTGGGGCGCAGAACCAGGCCCGGCAACTGCTCCAGACGCTTCTTGAGCAGGTTATGAACCTCGACGCTGATGGCCGGCAGGATCACGTGCGCTTCAAACTGCTCGGTGACGTCGATTTCGAAGCTCTTCAACTCCGGCTCATCCTCGCCGCTGAGCAGCCATTCCTTGTACCACGGCTCGTCAGGGCGGCGCTCATACTGCTTCTGGGCCAACTCGAAGTTCTTGTACCAGACGAACCGGCGGCGGATGAGCACGTGCTGGCGGATTTCGGTCTTCACCTGCTCAATGTCATCCATGCTCTTGCCGGACACATCGGCGAGGGTCCGCCACATGCCGTCGAGGTCGCGCCCGACGGCGAGAATCTCCTCGTCCAGCATTCGCCGGCGTGACGAGCGGTCCGCGTCTGCGTAACCAGGACGCGCCTTCAGGCGGCCGAGCGCACAAGACCTGATCCAGGCCGGATCCCGCTGGATGGCCGAATAGAGGACGGCGGCGTCGATGCACGGTTCGTCGCTGGCCAGGGGGGTGCCCTTGAGGTCAAGAATCCGCCCGCGGACGGTCTCCAATAGCTGCGGGCGCTTCATGCTGTCGGCGGCCCGCTGCCGCCAGTGGTCGGCCTGCACCACCTGGATCTGGAATGCGCGCAGGAGCAGAAGTCCGGTAACCAGCACCAGGATCGTCAGGAGGATCTTGAGGCGTCGTTGAAACATGGCTCGTCCAGGTCGGCGCCATCCATGGCTCTGGTCCCGCACGCGGGGGTCCGGCGCTCCGCGCCGAGCCACGAGACCCACACAGAAGGCCCCATCCGCAACAACGGTGCAGATTACCACCCCTACACCGATGATGAAAGCCAGGGGTGTTCCGAAGGACCAGATTATCGGACCACCTACGAAACCTCCTACCCCCGTTTAAGTTGCGGAGAAGACACTCCGATGGTAAATAGGGAAAGATAGATAATCAGGCTAAGCTGATCTGGCCAGAAGCTATCTTTCGCAAATTGCAGTTGAGACAGGGGCGAGCCAGAGGAGCCGGGCGTGCTTGTTGAGAAGATGGGCAATCCTGGCGATCTGCTCGCCGAATGAGAGGTCGGCATGAAGACCGTATTTACGACGGGTGAGGCGGCGGAGATCTGCAAGGTCTCGCAACAGACGATCATCCGCTGCTTCGACAGCGGTCGTCTGAAGGGTTTCCGCGTTCCGGGAAGCCGGTTTCGCCGCAGACAATGGCAAGCGCAAGATTCTCGTGGTCGACGACGACCCCGAGATCGTGGAGTTGTTCGTGGATGTGCTCGATCGCGACGGCCGGTTCGAAGTGCGCACCGCCACGAGCGGCTATGATGCGGGCCTGCAGACGCACGAATTCAATCCCGACCTGATCATCCTCGATTACATGCTGCCGGACATCAACGGCAATGTCGTCTGTCAGACCATTCGCGCCAATCCCACCTTCGAGCAGGTGAAGATCGTCATCGTCTCCGGCGTGGTCAACCAGGAGGAGATCAACGAGCTGCTCAAGGCCGGCGCCGACGAGTTCGTCAAGAAGCCGTTCAACATCGAGAGGCTGATCCAGAGGATCGGTGAACTGCTGGAAGTCTAAGCAGAAAGCGTCGCTGACCATCGACGGCAACCCGCTGCTTCGATCATGCCCGAGCTCAAGGAAAAACGCGTCGAGCTGATCCTTCAGCAGTTGCAGCAGCTTCCGACGCTGCCGGCGGTTGCGGTCAAGGTTATCGAGGCGACAGGGCGGGACGAGACCTCGGCCAGGCAGGTCGTGGACCTGATCAGCTCCGACCCGCCCCTGACGGCAAAGATACTCCAACTCGTCCATCGATCCGATCATGGGGTTTCAGGGCAGGTCACGACCGTGGAACGCGCCGTCGTCCTTCTGGGCTTCGATGCGGTGCGCAGCGCGGTCCTGGCGGTGTCCATCTATCGCGTCTTCGCCGCCGAGACCGGAGAGGCGGGGGCACATTTCAATCGAGAGGCATTCTGGAGACATGCGCTGGCGGTGGCGACCTGCGCCGAACTGCTGGCCGAGATGATGGGCGGCCGCCAAAGCGAGGCCGACCCCTCTGAGGCGTTTGTATGCGGGCTGCTGCACGATCTGGGGAAGATCGCGCTCAGCACCATCCTGCCCAAGAGCTATGACCGGGTCGCTGAGGCGGCGGATTTGCTCAGGGGCGACATCGCACAACTCGAAAAGACGGTCATCGGACTGGATCACCATGTGGTCGGCAAGCGGCTGGCCGAGCAGTGGCAACTGCCCGCCGCCATCCGCGAATGCGCCTGGCTTCACGGCCAGAATCCCGCCGTGCTGCCGGCTTCGATGCAGCACGCGCGGCTGGTGAACCTGATCACGCTCGCCGACGCGGTGGTGCGCGACCAGCACCTTGGCTACAGCGGCAATTACACGCCGCTGCCCTTCAAAGCGGACCTGATGCGGGCACTGGAGATCGATCCGGCGGATGTCGCCCAGGCGCAACAGAAGCTGATCGCGCAAATCGAGCAGCGCGCGTCGATCCTGGGCCTGGGGCAGGTCAGCAGCGGCGAGTTGTACGTGTCGGCCATGGCGGCGGCCAACCGGGAACTCGGCCGGGTCAGCGAGCAACTGGCCGCCAGGAACCGTCGCCTGTCAGCGCGGACGAGGCTTTTCGACGCGCTGTCGCGATTCCAGGGGGAACTCCGCCCGGACGCCACACCCGCGGAGGTGCTCCAGGCAATCGCGCAAACTGCGGTCGTTGCAATTCGGAAAGGTCCGCTGGCCGCTTTCAGTTGCCAGCCGGGAGAGGCGGTCGCCGAAGTGGTGCTACTGGACGGCGAGGGCGAAACCATCGGAACCAGCGTGATCGAGTGTCCGCCCAACCTGGCAAGGCCGGCGGGTGGGAATGGACCGGTTTTGCCGGCTGGGCAGGAACTGGAATGGATCCTGTCATCGTTGTCGCCAAGCCTTAGAGGCGAGATGCGCTATTGGATGTGTCTGGAGGGAGACGGCGCATGCATCGGCGGGGTCATCTGGGGCGCCGATAAGGGCGAGGGCGAACGGCTGAGCACGCAGGCACAGGAACTTACCGCCCTGAGTTCCGGTTGGGGCCTGTCGCTGCGGATTGCGCAGATTCGCGAGGAATCCCGGACGCTCTCCGAACAACTCGCCGAGTCCAACCGGCAATTGCAGAACGCCCAGGCGGAGTTGCTGCGCAAGAGCACGCTCGCGACGGTCGGCGAGCTTGCGGCCGGCGCAGCCCATGAGATGAACAACCCCCTGGCGGTGATCAGCGGGCGATCGCAACTGCTGGCGCGACAACTATCGGACCAGCCCGACCTGAAACACGCTGCGACGACCATCGCCGAGCAGTCCCACCGGCTGAGCCAGATCATTACGGACCTGATGGAATTCGCCCGGCCCGTGCCGCCCAACCCCCGGCCGATGGACCTGGCGGAGTTGCTGGACCAGGCGCTGTACGAGGCCAAGACGCTGACAGCGCCCGCCAACCGGCTCATCGAGGTGACGATGGACCGGATTCCCGACGTGATTGTGGACGGCGAACAGGTCCGGGCGGCATTTGCACAGATTCTTCATAACGCCCTTCAGGCAACCGATGAGAACAAGGGCCGGATCATGATTCATGCGGCCTACGACTCGCTGTCGTGCCGGGTGGTCGTGAGCATCGAGGACAACGGCCGCGGGATGGACGAGGTGACGGTGAAGCGCGCCTTTGATCCGTTCTACAGCAATCTGCCGGCGGGACGCCGGCGCGGCCTGGGACTGGCCAAGGCTTTGCGATGGGTGGAGTCTTCCGGCGGATCGATCAGGCTGGAAAGCCACCTTCACCAAGGCACCCGAGCGATGGTGTTGCTGCCGGCTGAAGTCCAACCGGCCGGCCAGCGAACGGCGCAGCGGCAACGGCGGATCGCCGAGAGCTCTTAAAGGCAGAAGGCAGGCGTCCGGGACAGGTCAGGACGCCGCGAAGATGTGGAGCGGGAGAGTGAGCATGCAGATGACGCAAAGGAAAGCGCCACCCGGAAGCCGCCCTCGCGTGCTGGTTGTCGACGATGAGCCGGCCGTCGCGGAGAGTCTGCGGGATATCCTGGGCGGATCGCTTTCGTGCCGCGTGTGGGTCGCGGAGAACCTCCAGCGGGCCAGGGAGATCATCGCCAGCCAGAACCTGGACCTCCTGGTGTTGGATGTGGGCCTGCCGGACGGAAACGGTCTGGCCCTGCTTCAGGAACTGCACGGCACGCAGCCGGACGCCGACGCCCTGGTCATCAGCGGCGGCGAGCGGGTCGATTCGGCCATTTCGGCCATGCGGGGCGGCGCGCTCGATTTCGTGCAGAAGCCCTTCACCGCCGGGCAGATGGCCGATCGTGTCCACAGCGCGTTGATAGCGCAGCATAACCGTCGCCAGCAAGCCAGGCGCATGCTGCGGCTGAAAAGCGCCGTCAAGCGGTTGAACGCGGCCCGCAAACTCATCACCAGGAAGGTCGACCTGTTGTGCAATGACCTGATTGGCGCTTACGGCGAACTCTCGAAGAACGTGGACAAGGTCCGGCTCCAGCAGGGCTTCCACCAGGCCATTAACGGCGCGGATGGGCTCGAACAGCTCCTGTGCCATGCGATGGACTGGCTGCTGAGGCAGATGGGCTACTGCAACATCGGGATATGGCTCGCCGCCGGAGACAACAACCTCCAGCTCGGTGCCTACATGAAGTACACGATTCCTTCCGACCCGCAGCTCGTCGAAGCCGTGCAGGGAAACCTCCTGCGGGCGGCGGCACGGCGCGGATTCGTGCGTCTGAGGGGCGGCGACGCCAAATCGCATCTGACCGCGGCCGAGCTTCACTACCTCGCGAACCAGGAAATCATGGCGGTCTCATGCACCTACCTCGGTGAGACCCTGGGCGTCATCGCCATGTTCCGCGACCAGAAGACGCCGTTTCGCGATGACGATGTGACCTCGTTGAAGACGGTGGCGCCGATGTTCTCGATGAGCCTGGCGCAGGCCGTGCACAAGGGCGACGGCGGCGATGCGGAAGGCCCCGACGCCAATGACGCGCCGAAGAAGAAAGACCCGGCTGACTGGTGGAAGAGCGGCGAAGACCCGCCATTCTGACCGGATACGGATAATGGTTCAGGGGTGGAGACACGGTCCAGCATGCGGGCCGTGTCTTTTTGTCGCGCCGGGTCAGTCCCGGGCGAAGTATTCCCTGACCATCTGGTGATACCGCGAGGGAATCCGGCCGTCGCGCATGGCTGCCCCGGCCGATTCCACCGCCGCATGCCAGCCATCACCCCGCCATGGCTCGGTCGCGATGCCTCGGTCCCCGCCGCCCGCGGACTGACCCGTGTTGCCGCCTCGCGATGACGGATTGCGTGCCGCAGCACCCGTTCCGCCGCCTTCCTGGCCATCACCGGTCCGGCCGGCTTCGGTCGGCCCGGGTCTGAGTGGATCGACATCCCCCGCATTGGGCGATCGAGCCGACCCACCCCCAGCACCCTGGGGGTTCGCCACGATGTCGGTGACATCAGCACGCCCTGTGCCGCCCTCGCCGGCCATGGAACGGGCCCCGGGATCGAGATTGCGATCGTCTGCGCCAGGCTGGTCAGCCGCAATCACCTGCGAGTGGCCCGCCCGTCCCGCCGTCAGGTTCACATCATGCCCGGGAGGCACGCGCCGACTGTCGTTCGCGGCCCGTGGCCGCAGTTCGGAATCGACTTGCCCTCCGTACGCGCTGCTTTCGGAAGGCTCACCGATCAGCAGCCCGAGAATCAACACCAGCGATGTAGCCAGGCCGATCCCACCCCAGCTTCGCGAGCCCAGCCGGCGCAGCATCACGCTGGAAGGCGCGAGCGTCTGGCACCGATCGTTCGCGCAGGCAAGAACCGCATCGACAAAAGGATCATCGGTTCTCTTGCGCATCATCCACGCGGTGGAAAGCAGGTCGGCCAAATCGAGCTGTCGATCGGCCAGTGCCGCCACGGCAGTCGTACGCGGCTGCCGAAGCATCGACCACGTCATCCCGACCAGCCCCCCCGCCGGCAGCAACCACATCAACAACGGCATGGGCGACTGTCCACGCCACGCAAGCAGCGGCATCGCGCCCAGCCCCAGGATCGACGCCGTCAACATCCCAAGCCCGAGACCCTCCAGTATGCGCAGCAACAGAAGCCGACGGTGAACGCGCTGGATGAAGCGGTGAAGATGATCGCGACCGTTGGGCATTGAACGCCTGCAGTTTACGCCCGGCACGTCCCCGGACGAGCAGGCTGCAAGGATTGCATCGTCCTTTTGGCATGACTCGCGTTATCCTGTGTGTCGAAATGAGCGGGACTTACGACATAGCGGTGGTCGGCGCCGGCGCCGCAGGCCTGTCGGCCGGCATCTTTGCCGCCGAAGCAGCGAGGCGATCGAACCGAATCCTCCACATCGTCCTGCTCGATGGCGCCAGCACCGTCGGCGCGAAGATTCTGGTCTCCGGCGGCGGGCGATGCAATGTCGCCCCGGATCGCATCACTCCGGCCGACTATAACGGCTCCAGAAACATCATCCGCAACATCCTGGCCGCCTTCGACGAGCAGGCCACTGCGGCGTGGTTCGAACGCATGGGTGTGAAACTCAGGCGGGAAGATACGGGCAAACTCTTTCCCGTCAGCAACAGCGCCCGCGACGTGCTTGCTGCACTTCTGCGTCAATGCAGTGAACTGGGCGTCGAAATCCGCACCAGCCATCGGGTGCTCGACGTCAGACCAGCGACCGACGGATTCGGCATCACAGCCGAATCGGCCGAGATCCTGGCACGCAGGGTCGTGCTCGCCACCGGCGGGCAATCCTTGCCGCGCACCGGCAGCGATGGCTATGGCTGGGAAATCGCCCGGCGTCTGGGGCATGCCGTGACGCCAACCTATCCAGCGCTGGCGCCATTGGTGCTGGATGAGGGCTTTTTTCATGCGGAATTGTCCGGCCTGTCGATCGAAGCCGAGTTGACCACGCTGGCCAACGGCAAGATCATGGACCGTCGAACCGGCAGCCTGCTGTGGACCCATTTCGGCATCAGCGGGCCGGTGGCCATGGATGCCAGCAGGCACTGGGTCATCGCCAAGGCATCCGGGGTCGATGTGACGATGCGATGCAGCGTCACGCCAGGCATCAGCGGCGAGGCCATTGACCTGCGGCTGCAGAAACTGGCCGGCCGGAGCCAGAGGTTGGCCGTGCGCACGCTGCTGGCGGGAATCACGCCGCAGCGTCTGGGCGATGTGCTGTTGCGCCACTGCGGGATCGACCCGTCATCCTCCATTTCGCAGCTTGGCCGCGAGCGGCGTCGGTCGCTGGCCTCTGCCCTGACCGCCCTGCCCCTGCCGGTGCTGCGGGATCGCGGCTGGAACTACGCCGAGGTGACTGCGGGTGGCGTGCCGCTGGCCGAGATCAACTATCGCACCCTTCAATCGCGCCGGGCGCCTGGGTTGTACCTGATTGGCGAAATGCTCGACTGCGATGGACGAATCGGAGGTTTCAACTTTCAGTGGGCCTGGGCAACGGGGTTCATAGCCGGACGAGCGGCGGCGGCGTCCGTCTTTTCATCCGCGGAATAGCGGGAATGGCATCATGTTTGCAGGCAGGCCCATCATCGGAATCACCGGCGGAATCGGCAGCGGCAAGAGCTTCGTGGCGCGAATGTTCGGAGAACTGGGCTGCCTGGTGCTCAATGCCGATGGGCATGTCCGGGAGGTTTACCGGCGTCCGGCAGTCAAGGAGAAGCTTCGCTCGTGGTGGGGCGAGGCGGTGCTGGACAGCGAAGGGCAGATCGACCGGGCATTTGTTGCACGCATAGTTTTCGACGACAGGCAGGAATTGCGCAGACTGGAGAGCCTGGTGCATCCCCTGGTGGGCGAGGTTAGAGATATGGAAATGCGCAACGCCGCAAGCAATGCGTCGATCCGGGCGTTCGTGTGGGATGTGCCCCTGCTCGTGGAGACCGGTCTGGACAGGAAATGCGATGCCGTGGTTTTCGTGGAGTGCCCGTTCGAGCAGCGTCTGGAGCGGGTCGGTCACGACCGTGGCTGGGACCGCAACGAGATGGCGCGGCGAGAAAAATCGCAAATGCCACTGGACAAAAAGCGAGCGGTCGCTAAATATATAGTCCGAAACACCGCTGGTGCGGCCGAGGTCCGCCATCAAGTCCGCGAAGTGCTTTCCCGAATTCTCGCTGGAACGTCCGACGGTGAAACACCGGAGAAAGGCCCCGCGGGGCCAATGATCGGGCAGGCGTGACGATGGCATGGTATCGAATGCGGCATAAAGGGTGCGTTCTGCCGGGTTTGTGACGGAATCACCAAGACAACTGGGCAGCGGTGACGTAAGTTACGTAAACCCCTGTTGATTCAAGGTTTGCGGGCTCGCCATGAAGCGGGCGCCGGGACTGTTGCCGGTCAGGTTGATCGTCTGCGGCATGTTGCCGATCGGTCCATCCTGGCTGAGGGACAGGCAACAGAGAGACTAACATGCCGGTTGCGCTAAGGCGGCAGGAAACGGCCAAGGCCCACGCCAGCATCTGACGACAACGCCCATCCGCGCGGCTGGGCGAGAACTCAAGACAGCTTAAAACACAGTTTCCCGCAGATTTCTTGGAGGCCCAATGGCCAAGAGTACAGGACCAAAGCGCCGTACACAGCGCGACCAGCAACGAGAACGTGACCGCGAAACCGATTCGCCGGAAGTGCAGGAGCCCGTGGAGCCGACGACGGCGACCGCGACAGCCGAGCCGGCCCCCCCGCCCGCCAAGGAGGAGGCGCCCGCCCCCACCGGCGGCGGTGACGACATCGCCAGCCTTGACGAGGAGACCAACGCCAAGTACGAGCAGGTCAAAGGCGGCAAGCTCTACATCCGCGACCTGCAGCAGATGGATGTGGCGGGCCTTCACGAGATCGCCAAGGCCGAAGGCATCCAGGACTACATCGGCCTGAAGAAGCAGGACCTGATCTTCCAGATCCTCCGCTCGCGCATCCGCCAGAATGGCCTGATGTACGGCGAGGGCGTGCTGGAGATCCTGCCCGATGGCTTTGGGTTCCTGCGCAGCCCCGAGTACAACTATCTGCCCTGCCCGGATGACATCTACATCTCGCCGTCGCAGATTCGCCGATTTGGCCTGCGCAACGGCCACGTCGTCCAGGGCCAGATTCGCCCGCCCAAGGAGTCGGAGCGCTACTTCGCGCTGCTGCGCGTCGAGGCGATCAACGGCGAAGACCCCGAGCGCATCACCGAGGTCACCAACTTCGAGGACCTGACGCCCCTGCACCCGCATCGGCGGCTGATCCTCGAGACCGACCCCAAGGAACTGAACATGCGCATCGTGGACCTGGTCACGCCGATCGGCATGGGCCAGCGCATGCTCATCGTCGCCCCGCCGCGAACCGGCAAGACGATCATGCTCCAGCACATCAGCCAGGCCATTTCGGCGAACTATCCCGACGTCACGTTGATGGTCCTGCTGATCGACGAGCGGCCCGAGGAAGTCACCGACATGCGCCGCGCCGTCAACGGCGAGGTCATCGCCAGCAGCCTGGACCGCGAGATCGAGAGCCACGTCCGCCTTTCCCAACTGGTCGTCGAGCGATGCCGCCGGCTGGCCGAGATGGGCAAGGACGTGTTCCTGTTGATGGACTCGATCACCCGCATGGCCCGGGCGTTCAACAAGTGGGTCGGCAACACGGGCCGGACCATGAGCGGCGGCATCGACGTCAAGGCCATGGACATCCCCAAGAAGCTCTTCGCCACCGCCCGGCTCTTCGAGGAAGGCGGCTCGCTGACCATCGTGGCCACCGCGTTGATCGACACGGGCAGCCGGATGGATGAACTGATTTTCCAGGAGTTCAAGGGGACGGGCAACATGGAGCTGGTCCTCGACCGAAAGCTGGCCGACCGGCGCGTCTGGCCGGCCATCGACATCGCTCAGTCGGGCACGCGGCGCGAGGAAAAACTCCTCTCGCCCGAGACGTTGCACGCCGTGACGATGCTCCGCCGGACGCTCT
>CAZMXI010000071.1:15705-23335 GCA_964570205.1 uncultured Tepidisphaeraceae bacterium | reverse complement strand
GGCGATGCCTTTGAGCCGCTCGTCGGCGGACACCGAAACGGGCAATGTCAGAATCCACGCGACGATCAGCGTCCATCGGGTCACGGGCACCACCTCCTGTTACAGACGAATACGCTCGACCTCATTGCCCGTTGTGCGCAGCCAAACAGGGCGGCTCTCAGCGAGTCGCCCCGGATGCGGCCTTTGCTTTACCCAATATCCGCCGGGCGCTTACGGCAGCACAAGACTCTGGCCGACCTTGATGTCGTTACCTTTGATGCTCGGATTGGCGGCGGCAATCTTCTTCCATTGATTGCCGTTGCCGTAAGTGCGCTGTGCAATGCCCCAGAGCGTGTCGCCAGCCTTGACCACATAGGTCTTGCCCGATACCGCAGCGAAAGCCGGCTCGCGGCCCGCGGCAACCGGTTCTTCCCTGGCAGGGGCAACCGTCACGGCGGGAATCTGCGTCGTCGGCGTGGGGCTGGCCAGATGCGTGGGCTCCGCCGGAGGCGGCGCATACTCATTCAAGCCGGCCTTGGCGTCGGTGTCTTTCTTGTTATTGCAGCCGACCGCAAAGGTCAGGACGACCAGCGAGAGGAAAATCGTTTTGTACACGGCGATGCTCCTTCCATGAAGGACTACGGGCATGGGCGATCCTCGCCCATGCAGTTGACCCACGATTTATCGGACGCAAGGAGCAACGCTCTTGAGGAGAAATCCGACGGCTCACCTTCACTCGATGGGCCTTCGTTGAAGAACCGAACGCCGCCCTGTAGCATGGTCGGCCTGTCCGGCCAACAGCGCCGGCATCAGGTTGCCCGACCATGGATGAATCACCCAACGCGCATCTCCCGAGCTTGAGCCTCTCGGCCAAGGCCAGACGCACCCAGGAAGCGCCCATCAGCGAGCTGATCTCGGCCGCCGTGGGCAACCCCGATCTGATCAGCTTCGCCGCCGGCCTTGTCGATCCGATGACCCTTCCGGTCGATCTCTGTGCCCGGATTACCCAGCGGATCTTCTCCGAAGTCACTCGCGGCCGTATCACGCTGCAATACGACACCACGATTGGACTTAACTCTTTACGCCAAAAGCTTTTGTCTCATCTGGAATCACTGGAGGACAAACCGGCCTCCAGCATGAGCCTGACGCCGGACGACATCATCATCACCACGGGATCGCAGCAGACCCTTTACCTGGTGAGCGATGTTCTGGTCGATCCCGGCGATATTGTCATCACTGCCAACCCCAGCTACTTCGTGTATGCGGGCACGCTCCAGTCTCTGGGTGCGGAGGTCCTGACCGCTCCCGTGGATGACGATGGCGTTCAGGTCGAGGCCATTGCCGATCTGCTCGCAAGGCTCGCCAGGCAGAACCGCCTGAGCCGGGTCAAGTTCATCTACTGCACCAGCTACTACGACAATCCGACCGGGCTGACGCTGTCGCTGGCCCGGCGTCGGCGGCTACTCGAAGTCGTCCGTCAGTTCAGCCGGGATCACCGGATACTCATTCTGGAGGATGCGGCCTATCGCGAACTGAACTATGACGGCCACGGCAGCCTGCCTTCGATCAAGTCCTTCGATGCGGACAACCGTTTCACCATCCTGACGCAGACCTTCAGCAAGCCGTTTGCTCCCGGCATCAAGCTGGGCTACACGTTCATGCCGCAAGACCTGCTGAATGCCGTTCTGCGGCAGAAGGGCAACCACGACTTCGGCTCGGCCAATATCTCCCAGCAGATCGCGCTGGAGACCATGAGCGATGGCAGCTACCACCATCACGTGCAGGTGCTGCAGACTCAGTATCAGCGCAAGCGGGATGCCATGCTGGATGCCCTGAAGCGGTATATGCCCGGTCACAGCGGCATTCACTGGACACGGCCCGGTGGAGGTCTGTACATCTGGCTGACCCTTCCGGAGTTCATCGACACACGGCGCCAGGGGCCGATGTTTCAGAGCTGCCTGGAGCGGGGCGTTCTGTATGTGCCCGGCGAATACTGCTTCCACCCGGATGAACAAGGCCGTATCCCGTTCAACCACCTGCGACTCAGTTACGGCCACGTCGCGTTCGACCGCATCGATGACGGAATAGCCCGTCTGGCCGGTGTGGTCGCCAGTCTCCTGGAGATATCGGAGAACCGGCAGAAGACGGGCATGCTCGGGGGGGTTGCATGAGCCGCACCCTGTTCTGGTACGTCGGGCGCGACCTGTTGCGCATCTTCCTGATGACCTCGGTCGTCCTCGCGGGAATCATGAGCTTCGGCGGGCTGCTCAAGCCCCTGACCCAGTACGGCCTGAGCGGGGCGCAGGTGGTGAAGATCCTCGCCTATTTCATGCCCGCGATGATGACCTATTCGCTGCCCATCGCGGCGTTGTTCGCCACAACGATCGTCTATGGCCGGCTTGCGGCCGACAACGAACTGACCGCCTGTCGGGCCAGCGGCATCAGCTATCTCTCCATGGCGCTCCCCGCTTTCGTCCTGGGTCTGTTCCTGGCGCTGGCCAGCATCTTCGCGCTGTCATTCCTCGTGCCCAAATACGCGCTGAAAGTCGAGAACGTCGCGTTCGCGAGCCTCGCCGACGCCGTTCAGAAGAGCATCACCCGGTCACATCAACTCAAGCCGCCGGGCGTGCCGTATACGATCTTCGCCGAATCGGCCGAAGTCCTCCCTCCGCCCGCTGACGAGCCCGATGCCGAGCTTGTCGTGCTCTATGAGCCGATGTTCTGCTTCTATGAACTGGATGAGAAGACGAACACGACGGTTCCCCGCGAAATCTACACCGCCCGAGAGGCGGCCGTGCGCATCCGACAGGGCGACGAGCAGCTTGAGTTCTCGGCGGAGCTGATCGACGGGGTGAAGATACCCCGTGACTTCGCCGGCGCCAGCACCGGGGGCATCCGGGTGGCCACCTTCGGGCCGGTTCCGCTGCCTTCGCCCGTTCGGGAGAACACGAAATTCATGGACTATCGCCAGCTCAGGAAGTTGGCGGAAGACCCTCTGAAGAGCAAGGAAATACGCGGCCTGTTCGCCCAGCTCACGCGACAGCAGCAGGAACATGCCTTTCTCGAATCGGTTCTTGCCGCACTGAACAACGGCCTGTCGTGCGCTTTGGTGGACACCGACGGCCGCACGCTCACCCTCGAGGTCGATCCCGGAGCGATCGTCCTGTGGCGCAAGGGGCGGATTCATGTCGATTCCGCCACCCAGAGCCTCCGGCAGGCGAGAATCGTCACGGCGGCCGGAACAGACGCCGCGGCCCATGTTATCATCGACGCCCAGGCCAGACCGGACCTGAAGACCGTGATCGTACAGCTTGATCTTCTGAACGTGCTGCCCGCGGCAGGGTCGGGCCGTGACAGTTTGACCCGCACTCTCCGCATTCCCATGCCGGCGCCGCTGCTGGAAATCCAGAAACGCACGCCGGCGGATTATGCCCTGGCGACGGCCAAGACGCCCGAGGCCATCCGGCTTCGGAAGAAGCTCGCGTCGCTGCGCAGCGACATCCATGCCGAGAGCCACGGTCGCGCTTCCTTCGCCGTGAGCTGCCTCATCCTCGTTCTTGTCGGCTGCGCCCTGGGGATGATGTTCAAGACCGGCAACTACCTCAGCGCGTTCTCGCTCAGCGTGATACCGGCCCTGATGTGCATTGCCCTGGTGGCGACCGGCCAGCACGTGGCCGAGGCCGATCCGCGCAATCTCAGCTTCGGCCTGGCCATCATCTGGAGCGGCAACCTGGCCGTCCTGATCTTGGCCGCCATTCTGCTGGGAAGACTCCATCGTCAATGAAAGAGGCTGCAACTCGAACCCCCAACTCCCATCGTGAAGACCCTCGACCGCTACGTCATCTCCAGCTTCCTCAAGAACTACGTCATCAGTTTCCTGGTGCTCGTGGGCATGTACGTGGTTCTGGACATGATCTTCAACTTCGACGAACTCGTCGAGGTCAAGGGCCGCGACAGCGCCGCCGGACCGGTCGCCGTCTTGCGCCTGGCCTGGTACATCGCCGACTTCTACTTCTATCAGTCGTTTCTCTTCTTCATGCACCTTTCGGGCATCATTCCCGTGGTCGCGGCCTCCTTCACGCTCATGCGCATGGTGCGCTTCAATGAATTGTCGGCGCTGCTCTCGGCCGGCGTGCCGCTGCTGCGCGTTGCCATGCCCATCATCGTCGTATCGCTGCTGCTCAACGGCCTGCTCTGGGTAGATCAGGAACTGCTCGTTCCCAACATGATCCCCCAGCTCATCCGTAAGCACGACTATGCCGCTGAGAAGGATTCCCGCTCGTTCCAGGTCTCGGCCATGCGGGATGAGTCGGGCGACAAGCTGTTCGCGGGCCGCTATTTCCCCACCGACCGGCCTCAGCGCATGGAAGGCGTCACCATCATCCGGCAGGATCAAAGACAGCAGCCCGTCGCTCAGATCACCGCCGACCAAGCGACATGGGATGGTTCGAAGTGGATCCTCAAGAACGGTTTGATGCACGTCAACATCGCGCCGCGCCATCCCGACCAGGTCCGCACGCAGCCGATCGCCTTCTATCAGAGCAGCATCACGCCCGAGGAAATCCAGCTCTACCGTTCGGGGGACTTCGTTGATCTGCTTTCAACAAGGCGCATCAATGAGCTGTTGCGCCGCCCGCGAAGCTATGGGCAACAGGCTCTTCTGCGCGTCAAGCATACGAGAGGCGTTGCGCAGATCATCCTCAACATGATCCTCCTGCTGCTGGCGATTTCCGCCGTCCTGACCCGCGACCCGCAGCAGCTCAGGATGGCCGCGACGCGATGCGTCATCCTGTGCGGCTCCTGCCTGAGCCTCGCGTTCATGGGGCACGAAATGGCCGGCTGGCCACCGGCGCACGCTCAACTGGCCAGCCAGTGGCCCGCGCTGATGGCGTGGCTGCCGATCTTCATCTGGGGTCCCATCGCCATCTACCTGCTGGACCGCGTGCGCACGTGATGCGTCGGTCCCATAAGGCCCCGGCGCGAATAAAAGCGCCGGTTCCGTTTGCCCCCTCCTTCCTTCAATTGTAGATCATTCCTGTCAGGCGGAACGCAGCCCTGACGGTCGCCCGCGTGGGTGATCCGGGGTGCCTGACGCGACGCTCCCCTTCCCATTCTTCTGGCAACGTCGGCCGCGGTTCTCCGCGGCCGATGTTTTTCCCATATACCTGTTTCGGCGGGCAGGCGCGCCCGGCCACGCAATATCCCGGATTCTGCTTGACCGCAGGTCAGTTTCGGAGTTAAGGTGTATTTCAGAAGTTCGAGTAGTCATGTCTGTTGTTTGGTCGATGAGCAAGGCATTTCGAGTATTGCCGGGAACATAGCCGCGGATCGCGTGCGTCACGATCGACTCTTGAGGTAAACTGCCGCCCATGCGCGTGATGGCGCCCGCGAAAATCAACCTTCATCTGCGCGTGGGTCGGCCCCGCGCGGACGGTTTTCATCCGCTGCTGTCGTGGATGTGCACCGTCTCGCTCTTTGACATCTTGAATGCGGATCTAACGCCCACACCAGGCTTCGCCTTGAGTTGCGATCGGGCTGACGTGCCATGCGACTCGACGAACCTGGTGCTTAGGGCAGCCGCCGCCCTGGAACGCGTGATGGTTTCGGGAAGGACAAACACCGCCAGCACGCACCGGGGATTGTCGATGCGGCTGCAGAAGCGCATACCCGTCGGAGCTGGCCTCGGTGGAGGCAGCTCCGACGGGGCGGTCGCGCTCGCCGCCCTGAATATGCTGTGGCAGGCAGGTCTGACGCCAGATCAACTCGCGCAACTCGCCGCCTCGCTCGGCAGCGACCTGCCCTTCTTCTTCTATGCTCCCTCGGCCATTTGCTCAGGCAGAGGCGATGTCGTCCGACCCACAGCCCCCCCTACGCCTGGTTTTGCCCTGCTTATCTTCCCCGGCTTCTCCATCCCAACCGCAGCCGTCTATCGGAAATTCGACGAATTGGGGCTGGGAGACGAAGCCGCCGTCCGGCATGAGCCGGATTTCGCCGCATGGGCCACGCTGTCGGCAACGGATTTGCTGCCGAGGCTCAGAAACGATCTTGAGCCTGCAGCGTTTGCGATCGACCCGCGTCTTGGAAAACTTCGCGAGATGGTGCAACAAACGCTGTCGCGCACCGTTCAAATGAGTGGAAGCGGCAGCACGCTGTATACGCTGTTCGACCAGCGCCGGCAGGCCGAAAATGCGGCCGACGCATTGGTGCAAACACCTTTCGCAACAACAGTTGTGGTGGAGTTGGCGCCAAAGGCCGCTTTCGGGCAACGCTGACCGCTTCGGGCGGTAATAATGTGCGGGGACGCTCGCCGGGAAGGAGCGACCCCGGCAGTGTTGTAGGTTTGTGGGTGTTAGACGCACACATCGACCATGTTGTTTTTGGGTCGTTAGACAACTTCGCTCGACTGCTCCGAGAGTCTCTGGTTTGGATCGCCTGACCACGGTTTTCGGGACAGCGATAACGTCATTTCTGCTTTGGTTTTACAACAGTGGGGTTGTTATGCAGCTCACGGAAGTGCGCGTAAAACTGTGCGATGGACACGCGGGTCGTTTGAAGGCCTTCTGCTCATTGACGTTCGATCATGCATTCGTCATCCGGGACGTCAAACTGATTGACGGCAATGACGGGCTGTTTCTTGCCATGCCAGCGAGGAAATTGTGTGATCACTGCCCTCGATGCGGCGACAAGAATCACTTGCGCGCCCGCTACTGCAATCATTGCGGGGCCCGGCTCGACGAAAACCGCTACCAACGCTATCAGAACGGCAATGGCGGCAGCCGACTGAAACTCCACGCCGATATCGCCCATCCGATCCATGCGGGTTGCCGAAAGGATATCGAAGACCGCGTGATCGCCGCATACCAAGACGAGCTCGAACGCAGCAAACAGCCGGGTTATGTGGCGCCCAACCTTGACGGTGAAGATATGGAGTTCTACGATTGGTCAGCCCGGACGGATGAGGGCGGCCGCAGTCTGCAACTGCGTCCAACTGGTACGGCACACTGACCTTCGTCCGGGGGAGTTTGCGCATATGTATATGCATTCTCGACTTACGGTCGTCGTACGATAGGCCGGGTGAGCGTCGCGCGATCGGTGTCCCCGGATGCCTCCGGGCGAGTCGACCCCTACGCAACCGGCCCACTTCCACGTTGTACCCCCACTCAGTCAAAACGCAGAATTGAACCTCAGGTGGAACGTCGATACAGTCGTTGGTTCCCCTGACGCAAGAGGTAAGTGGCCATGACCTTGGTGCAGTCCAAAACTAAAAACGCTCCAAAAGAGTCCTCTTCCAAAACCCGCTATAAGGGCAAGACCGGCGCACGGATCTTCCACGAGATGCTCATCCAACAGCATGCCGTGGAAGTCATGTTCGGCTACCCCGGCGGCGCGATCCTCCCCGTCTTCGACGAGCTCTACAGGACCCCCGCCAAGTTCATCCTAAACCGCCACGAGCAGGCCGCCGGCCATTGTGCCGACGGTTATGCCCGCGTCACCGGCAAGCCCGGCGTCTGCATCGTGACATCCGGGCCCGGCGCCACGAACACCGTTACGCCCCTGGCCACCGCCATGATGGATTCCATCCCCATCGTCATCTTCTCCGGCCAGGTCGCCACCGCCTTCATCGGCAACGATGCATTTCAAGAGGCCGACG
>CAZMXI010000071.1:0-15685 GCA_964570205.1 uncultured Tepidisphaeraceae bacterium | reverse complement strand
TGAGGCGTTTACCATCGCCGCCAGCGGCCGGCCGGGTCCGGTGCTGGTCGACCTGCCCAAGGACATCACCAGCGCGGTCTGTCCGGACGAGCCTGATGACACGCCCCGCGCTCACATCAACAAGCGCAAGGACATCTACAGCGGCGCGGGCCACGCCAAGCAGGTCCAGGATGCCGCCGAGATGATCAACCGTTCCGAGCGTCCGGTCCTTTACGTCGGCGGCGGCGCCATTTTGTCCAACGCGCACGATGTCCTGACGAAGCTGGCCAGGAAGGGCAACATTCCCGTCACCACCACTCTCCTTGGCCTGGGCGCATTCGACGAGCACAGCGAGTTGAGCCTGCACATGCTGGGCATGCATGGCTCGGCCTACGCCAATTACGCCGTGCAGGAATCCGACTGTCTTATCGCCGTCGGCGCACGCTTTGACGACCGCGTCACCGGGAACCTGGCGACCTTCGCCCCCAAGGCAAAGATCATCCACATCGACATCGACCCCTCCAGCATCAGCAAGAACGTCGATGTGGATGTGCCCGTGGTGGGCGATGCCCGCGCCTCGCTGGAGGCCATGCTCCAATACATCGAGCACCGCGACCGCAAGGAATGGCACGCCCAGATCGCCGCCTGGAAGAAGCGATACCCCTTCCGCTACTTCGACGACAGCCCCCTGGCCAAGCCGCAGTGCGTCATCGAGGAGATCAACCGCCAGACCCACGGCGACGCGATCATCAGCACCGGCGTCGGCCAGCACCAGATGTGGGCCGCCCAGTTCTACCGATGGCGCCAGCCGCGGCAACTGGTCACCAGCGGCGGCCTGGGCACGATGGGCTTTGGCCTGCCGGCCGCCATGGGCGCTGCCCTGGGCGCGCCGGGCAAGGTCGTGATCGACATCGACGGCGATGCCAGCTACCTGATGACCTGTTACGAACTGGCCACCATCGCCGAATACAACATCCCCGTGAAGGTGGCCCTGCTGAACAACAACTTCCAGGGCATGGTCAAGCAGTGGCAGGACCTGTTCTACGAGAAACGCTACAGCCAGACCACGATGAAGAACCCCAACTTCGCCGCCATGGCCGAGTCGTTCGGCGTCAAGGGCATCTGCTGCAAGGAGAAGGCCGATGTCCCCAAGGCCGTCGCCCGGATGCTCGAACACGATGGCCCGGTGGTGGTGGACTTCCAGGTGGAGGCCAACGAGCACGTCTACCCCATGGTCCCCTCCGGCAAGGCTCTCCACGAAATGAACCTTGGGACCCTGGCGTGAGCGGGATGGAGCGACATCCGCGGTCCAGATGCACAGTCCTATGGCCATCGTTGTCGGGTCGGTGGCGATGTAACGCCATGGATTCATCTGTCTGGTCTGCGCAGGTCCGGCACCTCATCGTCGATGATACAGGTATGGACCGCCGCCGCTCTTGCCCGCTATCGCCACCTGTGCATAATTCACCACCGGTGGCAGAGGATTCGGGGCAAGTTCAGGGCGAACAGGATGCCGGCACCCGTCGGGAGGCGCTGGCTCGTCCGGGAATTGATCCGAAAACCGGGCAACAGAGACCGATTCAGCTTGCGCACGAGAAGCTCAGGGCCTTGCCTCGCATGGGCGCGGGCAAGTTGAAGGAGGCGGCTTATGTATTGCCCGAGGTGTTGCTGAAGCCCACGGCCATCTTCGCGGGCTTGACGCAGGATACGGATGAGCCTCGTCGTGGCGTTGGCTGGCTCTGCTACGTTGGTCGTCCCACACAGTGTTTCGAGGATAATGGCCGTGCCATTCCCGCACCGCGGAACCGCGTGTTTCTGGTCTTCGTCAACGATGAATGGGTGGCGTAGAATTGGTACTGGTATGCGGCCGATCCAAAGCAGCCTGAACTGCCCGAAGGCCATGCCGAGCGCTTCCACAAGAGGCTGATATGAAAGTCATCCAGAACGGCGACGATTTCATGACGGAGATGGAGGCGAGGTTTGGACCCCCACAGGAGTTCCAACCAACCGCAACTTACATCCCCGCTGGCGATTGCATCGAGTTTGTCGCACGGCCCGGACGTTACCATGCTCAGCGGCTGGATGATCTGGTGACCGTGTATCTCAGCGAGGAGAACGGCGAGATCGTCGGATCGCTTATCAAGGGCGTTCGCAAGCTGTGCCGCCAGCTCACCGAGAAATTGCCGGGGTTCAAGATTAACGTAGAGGACGGCCGAGTTCGCCTGGAACACCTGTTTCTGGCACATCTGTGGTCAGAACCGCTTCCCAGCAAGGTCATCGAACGCACGTACAGAAAGTTGATCGAAGTGGCCCAGGAGACAAGAGCCGAAGCCGAGCTTTGCCCGACATAGAGTTGCGCCACTTGGGTCCACGGTCTTCAAAGACACCGCAGCGGCTCGCGCGGCAGCCGACAGATGAATCCAGCGGTGATCCAGGAATTTCCACTATGGCCTTGCTCGATTATGGCGAGACGGAATGTCCTATCTGTGGGCAAGTGCTCCAAAGCGGGCAGCGCATCGTCGCCACCTCACACTTCATTGGCGATGAGACCGATCCGCTTTGGCCCTTCTCTGACGCGGCCATGCACTACAAGTGCTTCCAGACCTGGCCACTTCGAGAGTCATTCGTGAACAGCTTCAACAGCACGGTTGGGCAACAGGTGTGGGCCAACGGCACGCGGGATCACATGCGTGCCGATGGTGTCATCGAAAGTCTACCGGTGGACTCATCGCA
Organism: uncultured Tepidisphaeraceae bacterium; assembly: GCA_964570205.1. Lineage (GTDB taxonomy): Bacteria > Planctomycetota > Phycisphaerae > Tepidisphaerales > Tepidisphaeraceae > CAZMXI01. Next base: position 12,973 of record CAZMXI010000071.1, on the reverse strand, counting down.
ATTCGACACCAAGACCTGACCGGCCCTCGGATCTGAGGGCCGGCCGTTTTCTTTTCCAGGAATGCGTTGTCCGCCTACTGCGCCGGCTTCTTCCCGGCCTTGGCGTGGACATGTTCCGGCCGGTGCGGACGCCTGCCGTAGCGCGTGCCCTCGCCGGTGCTCGCCGCCTTCGGGCCCGCCAGCGGGTTCTTGTTGCGGCTCTCGCCGTTGCCGGCCGCCTTCGCCAGCGCGGCATCCGCCGGCCGCCACCAATGGCTCTTCACGCCCGACCTGACCAGCTTCACCACTTCCTGCGGCGTATCCACGATGCGGAAGATGTCCACATCCTCGTGGTCGATGAAGTGCGGCCGGAGGTGCGCCCCCACCCATTTCGACAGCCCGCCCCAATAGTCCGACCCATACAGCACGATCGGAAACGCCTCGATCTTCAGCGTCTGCACCAGCGTCATCACCTCAAAGAACTCATCCAGCGTGCCGTACCCGCCGGGGAAGCACACGAAGGCCGACGCGTACTTCGTAAACATCACCTTGCGCGCATAGAAGTAATGGAAATCCAGGCTCAGGCTCTGATAGCGGTTGGCTTCCTGCTCCTGCGGAAGCGTGATGTTCAGCCCGATAGACTGTCCGCCCGCCTCAAAGGCGCCCTTGTTGGCTGCCTCCATGATCCCCGGCCCACCGCCAGTAATGACCGCAAAGCCGGACTTGGCCAGAAGCCGCGCTGTCTCTTCCGCGGCCTTGTAGTGCGGATGGCTTGGCTTGGTGCGCGCGCTGCCGAAGATCGACACCGCCTTCCCTACGCTCGACATCATCTCGAAGCCTTCGACGAATTCCGCCATGATCCGGAAGATTCGCCACGTATCCTGTCCATCAACCTTCATTGGCATAGTCCTGATCCTTCGCGCCAAATGCCCTGAAACACCTTGTTCATCGGCAGACAAGGCCGGCAACTACGCACCGATGCGCATCGTCACGCATACGTCCCGATAATCAGGCTGTTCGTTGCCTTGCTGCGCCCGCTGCCCCGTGAGGCCTCCCTGAATATAGCAGGTCGCCCCCGACCGGTTCACCCAGAATCTCGGCGAATCGTCCCGAGTCGTCGCGGCCCTTTTAGAGCCCAAGCCGCTTCTTCTTCGCCTCCCACTCGGCATTCTCCCGCTTGTTGTCCGCCGCCAGCGGCTTGCCCGTCCGGATCGCCTCGATTTCCAGCCGCGTCAAATGCATGGAGCCGAAATCGTAATCCACGAACGCTTCGGCGGCGATCGGCACGATCGGCTGGATCAGAGCGAACATCGCCCCCGCGTAGTCCCTGATCTCCCGCTGGGCATGCTCGTCCATGCGCAACGCCAGGAAATGCAGCAGGTTGTGCAGATCGATCTTCCAGTACCACTCTGTGTAGATGCTCAGGGGCAAGCCCACCCGCGCCATTTCCCGCGCCACGCCCTTTTCCACCAGCTTCTCGTAGTCGGCATACAGTGCCTCGGCCTTGTCCAGATACGCCAGGAACTCGGCCGCGGTCAGGTCGTCGATCGGCTGTTCACCTCCCTGTCGGTTGGTAACACTCTGCCGCCTCACGGCGTCCATATTGGGGTGGTAGAACCGATCGGGGACGACGGAGTATCTCGCCGAGTATTCGTTGACGCTTGCGGTGCGATGCCGAATCCATTGACGGGCAATGAAAATGGGCATGACATGGTGGAACTTGAATTCCACCATCTCAAACGGCGTGGTGTGCTGATGGCGGGCCAGATATCGGATCAGGCCCCGGTCCTCGCTGACCTGTTTGGTGCCCTGGCCGTAGGAAACCCGGGCAGCCTGCACGATCGCAAAGTCGGCAGTCTTGTCCTGCGGCACCAGGCGCGGCATCACATCGACCAGCGCCACCAGGCCATGGTCGTGTATCTTGACCTCCCAGCGGGCGTCGCCGCCCATGATGTCGCGCATCGCCCCTTCCGGCGGCCTGCGGTCGATGTGGTATTCCGGATTATGCTCGCTCATGGCGCAGATCATAGCAACTGGTAGGCGAACGTCGAATGCCCCTTTGGCGGATCGCCGACTCGGGCGGCGGCTTGGAACTGCCGCCAATCTGTTATAGACTCGCGGCGGGCTTGAGGCCGCGGGAAACGGGCCTTTGCTTGAGTGGATCGGGGTCGCCGTCCACGGGCCACCATCCATGTTGTGCCGATTGGAGTACGCATGTCCAGAATCGAACGCAGACATTTCTTGCATCGTTCCGTGATGCACCGCACCGACCGGCCTTTGCGCATCGACGATCGGTCAACCCGCGCAGCGTCGATCATGGAGGCGGTGGAATCCCGCATGCTGCTGGCGGCGCCGGCGATTGACTGGTCCGGCTATCTGGGCGGCGCCAATGCCGAAGACCTCGCCGCCGGCACGAATTCGGTGGCGGTGGACGCCAAGGGCAACGCCTACGTTCTCGGGCGCACACGGTCCGCCGGATGGGTCTCGGGCGGATATGATCCGGCCCTGGCGGAATCCGGCCTGGATGCCGGCGACTACGACCTGTTCGTGGTCAAACTGGACAAGGATGGGAGGCATGTGTGGTCCACCTATCTGGGCGGCGCGGGCGACGAGACGCCCGGCGGCATCGCGGTGGATGTCAAGGGCAACATTTTCGTGGCGGGCACCACGGAGTCCGACGGCTGGATCTCGCGCGGTTATGATACCACGCGCGGCGGCCAGGATGGCTTCGTCGTGAAGCTCAACACGCGTGGCAAGCATGTGTGGTCCACCTATCTGGGCGGCGCGGGCGACGAATCGGTGCGAGGCCTTGCAGTCGATCCGTTCGGCAACGCCATCGTCATCGGCGATACCGCCTCAAACGCCTGGGTCGAAAGCGGCTTCGACACGCTCTATGGTGGGGGCACCGACGGGTTTGTCGTGAAGCTGACCGGCCGTGGCGCCCACTTCTGGTCAACCTACCTGGGCGACACCGGGGCTGAGACCGCTTCGTTGCTCGCGGTGGACAGCGCGGGCACCATCTGCGTCGCCGGCACGAGCAGCGCGGGCAACTGGGTCTCGGGCGGCGCCGACCTGACCAACGGCGGCAATGATGCCTATGTGGTCAAACTCAGCGGTCTTGGCGGCCACGTCTGGTCAACCTTTGCCGGCGGCGACGAGGCCGAGACGATCTCGAGCCTGGCGCTGGACGCCAGCGGCAAGGTCCTGCTGGCCGGCACGACCGCATCGGCCGGCTGGACCGCCAGCGGCTACGACATCGAGCATGGGGGCGGCACCGATGCGTTCCTCGTTCGATACAACAGCACCGGCACCGTGAGCTGGTCGACGTATATTGGCGGTGCCGGCGAAGATGCCGGCGGAGCGATAGCCGCCGATGCAGACGGGAACATCGTCATGGTCGGCCAGACGCGTTCCGAGGGCTGGGCCGCCGGCGGTTTCGACACCACCTACGCCGGCAGCGCTGAAGACCCGTCCGCCGACGTTTTCCTTATCAAGTTCGATGCCCAGGGCCAGCATCGCTGGTCGAGCTATCTCGGCGGCGCGGCCGACGAGTCGCCCGTCTCGGTGCTCATCGACGTCCTAGGCAACATCGTCGTGCTCGGCGGCACAGCATCGGATGGATGGGTGGCCGGCGGCTTCCAGACGACCATTCATGGCGAGAATGCCGAGGAACAGGGCTATCCGAACGATGCGTTTCTGCTCCGAGTGGATGAACTCGGGCAAACCCCCTGGTCCACCTACATCGGTGGCGATCAGGGAGAATCGCCGCGGGCGATGGGCATGGGCAACTTCGGCGGCCTGTTCCTGGTGGGCGACACCACCTCGCCCGACTGGACAAGCGGTGGCTATGACACCTCGCTGGGCGCTGAGGGCGTCTCCGACGGCTTTGTCATGCGCGTTTCCGGCGTGGCGGCCTCGCCGGACACGCCGCGCATCACGGGCATCGCCGCGGCCGCCGCGATCATCACCCGCCCCGGCACGGTCAGCATCACTGTTGAAGTGGGAGGACTGTCGCGCCGCGTGCTGTACTATCACGACACCAACGGCAACGATGCTCTGGACGCGGGCGATGTGCTCCTGGGTAGTTCTCGCCCGCGGCGCGGCGAATCCGCCTGGCGATACGCCGCCCGCAAGTTGTCTCTGGGCGAGCATCGCATCTTCGCCGTCGCCACCGACAACGCCGGCCAGATTAGCGAGCCCGTTGACCTGTCGCTGACCATCACCAACGATGCCCCCATCGTGCGCAAGTTCGTTGTCAAGCCCGGCACTCTTGCCGGACCGGGTCCGGTCACTTTCTCGATGACGGGCATCCACGACATCGACGGACAGGTCGCCCGATTCCAGCTCTGGGAAGACGCCAATGCCAACGGGCAGGTCAACGAGGAGCTGGACCGACTTATTCAGGAATTCACCGGCCGCTCAAGCGCCAAGTGGATCGAGCAGGCCGCCGGAGATCAGGGCCAGACCCTCCGATGTCTCGTGCGGGCGCAGGACAATGACGGCGACTGGGGCACTGCCGCCGAAGCCTCAGTCCACTTCAACAGCCGTCCCACCATCGGCGCGATGGTCCTCAATGGCCTCCAGCCGATCCGAAGCATCGGCCTGATCGACATTCATCTCTGGGGCTGCGACGATGACGGCGTCATCCGCCAGGCCGAATTCTACCTCGACTCCGACCATAATGGTCTTTTCGATGAAGGCGTCGACGAACGCGTTGCGATCGACACGCGGATGGGCAACGGCATTTCGGCGAACTTCTATGCAGACAGGTTCACCGTGGGCGAGGTCACGTTCTTCGCCAGGCTGGTGGATGAAATGGGCTTCTGGAGCGACGCCGAAAGTCTGACCGTCAATATCATCGAGTGACCGGGACGCCGCGTCAGACCCCGACGGACTCGGTCGTCTTGCGGTTGGCCCGCTTGCGCTGGTTCTCCGTCAACAGGTCCTTGCGGATGCGGATGTACTGCGGTGTGACCTCGACCAGCTCATCTTCCTCGATGTACTCCAGCGCCTGTTCGAGCGACATCTTGGTCGCCGGTTTCAGGATGATGTTCTCGTCGCTGGCGGTCGTTCGCATGTTGGTGAGCTTCTTGGCCCGGGTGGGGTTCACCACAATGTCCTTGTCGCGGCAATGCTCGCCGACCACCTGGCCCTCGTAACATGCCTCGCCCGGCGCCACGAACAGAGTCCCCCGGTCCTGCAGGTCGTTCAGGGCATAGGCGTTCACCGTACCGGCGCAGTTGCTGATCATCACGCCGTTCACCCGCGCCGGCACCTCTCCGCGCATGGGGGCGTACTCATAGAAGTTATGGTGCATGATCGCCTCGCCCTGCGTTGCCGTGAGCAGCCGGGTTCGCAGGCCGATCAGACCCCGCGCCGGAATCGTAAACTCCAGGTGAACCTGCCCGCTGCGGTTGTCCATCCTCACCAGCTCGCCCCGGCGGTTGCCCACCAGTTCCATCACCCCGCCCATGTGTTTCTCGGGCACGTCAATCACCAGGTATTCGATCGGCTCCAGCACCTGGCCCTGATCACCCTTGCGCAGGATGACATGCGGCTTGCCGATCGCCATCTCGTACCCCTCTCGCCGCATGTTCTCCACCAGGATGCCCAGATGAAGCAGGCCGCGCCCCGCGACGCGGAACGTGCCCTTATTCTCCGTCTCCTCGACCTTCAGCGCCACGTTGCTTTCCAGTTCCTTGGTCAGGCGCTCTCGCAAGTTACGGCTGGTGACGTATTTGCCGTCCTTGCCGGCGAACGGCGAATCGTTCACGCTGAAAAGCATCGTCAGCGTGGGCGGCTCGATCTCGGTTGCCTCCAGCGGACGGGGTTCGATCGGATCGCAGATGGTGTCGCCGATCTCGACCGTATCCAGTCCCACCAGCGCGATGATGTCGCCAGCCTCCGCCCCATCCACGTTCTTCCGGCCCAAGCCGTCAAATGCCTGAACCTGCTGAACCTTGGCGTTCACCTGCTCGCCCGTGCGGCGGCAGATCTTCACCGGCTGCCCGGTCGCGATCCGTCCGTTGTATATGCGGCCCACGCCGATCCGCCCCACGTAGTCGTTGTACTGGATGCTGGCAATTCGAAGCTGCAGCGAAGCCTCGGGATTGCCATGCGGCGCCGGCACATGCCGCAACAGCGCATCGAAAACCGGCAGAATGTCCGTACCGGGCTTCTCCAGTTCCCACGACGCCACACCCGCGCGCCCGGAGGCGTACAGCACCGGGAAATTCAGCGCTTCATCATCCGCCCCCAGATCCATGAACAACTGGAAGACCTCGTCGAGCACCTCGTGCGCCCGCGCATCCTGGCGGTCAATCTTGTTGATGATCACGATCGGCCGAAGCTCGTTCTGAAACGCCTTCTTGAGCACGAATCGCGTCTGCGGCATCGGTCCCTCAGCCGCATCCACCAGCAGAAAGCACCCGTCCGCCATCGACAGGACGCGCTCGACCTCGCCGCCGAAATCGGCGTGGCCCGGCGTGTCGATGAGGTTGATGCGGGTGATTCGCCCCTGCTCATCCCGATGCGTGATGGCGCAATTCTTGGCCAGGATGGTAATTCCGCGCTCCCGCTCCAGCGGATTGGAGTCCATGATGCACTCCTGCTGAAGCTGGCTGTCGCGGAAGTTGCCGCTCTGCCGAAGCAGAGCATCGACCAGCGTCGTCTTGCCATGATCGACGTGGGCAATGATCGCAACATTACGGATGTCGTTCCTCACACGGTTCATCAAAAAGTGGTCCTGACTGCTTGGGTCCCGAGACGCTGAGTTAGACGTATTATACGCCGCTGACCTCCAGGGGATCGATTCGGTGGGGGAAACTCAGCCGCCGGAACGTAAAGCGCAGTAAGATACTGCCGACGACCCGATTACACAATATGCGGCGGTTCCGGCGCGAATTCTGATTTCCCAGTAAACCGGAACCCGGCCTTGATTCACTGATGAAGGGCTGGCATGGCCACGATCGAACATGGCATCCTCGATGCGGCGCGTCGGGGCGACCCGGCCGCTCGAGCCCAGCTCCTGCGGGAATTGCAGGACCCCCTGTACCGGGTCTGCCTGGGCCTGCTCGGCCACCAGGAAATGGCGCACGAAGCGACGCAGGAGACCGCCATGCGATTCCTGCGTGATTTGGGCAGGTTCAAGGGCCAGAGTCAGCTTCGCACCTGGGCGATTGGCATCGCTCTGAACGTCGTTCGCGAGATGAGGCGATGCCGGCCGTCGCTGCGGGGCGAAGACTTCGCCCGTCCGCTGGCGCCCCGGCCTGATGAGCAGGCCGACCTCGCGGAGCAGCAGCAGCTTCTTCATGCTCTGTTGAAGAATCTGCCCTCCAGGCAGCGCGAAGCCTTGATTCTGCGGTACTTCGAGGGTCTTTCGGTCAGTGAGGCTGCGGCCGCCATGCAATGCGCTTCGGGCACGTTCAAGGTCACCGTTCACCAAGCCCTCCGAGCACTGCGACGGAGACTGACGCCCGCGTCGGCCGGGCATCACACACGCAAGAATCAGAATGCAAAGGCATAAACCATGAGCCAGCTTAGAGATAGCATCCTCATCGCACGACGGGCGTATCGCCAAGGGGGCTATCCCGGCGACTTGGCCGCCGACATCCTCCCGTTGATCGCCGCGGGTCGGCGCCGATGGATCGGCTGGGCCGGCGGGGTCGGCGCATTGGCGGCCGCCATCGCGATCGTCATGGCGGCTCAGGCACAGTTCGCTCGCCTTCGGGCGATCCCATCCCCGGCGCCCCCTGCCATGACGCTGGCATCCCAATCAACAAGCGAACTCGCCCTGGAGGGCATTCCGAGCATGCCGATGGGCCTCAGCATCGTGCCGGAATACGAATCGTTCACACTTCCGGCCATGCCCGAGTTCCCGTCAATGGAAATGAGCGAAACCAGTCCGGAGATACGACCTTCTACCACTCAGGAGTCAGCATGATGAAGACATCAACGGTCATTCTGGTGTCCGCATTTGCGGTGGCGTTGTTTTCCGCGCACGCATGGTCGCAGCGAACAGGCGAGGAGCGGCGGGCAGGAGCGCCCGCCGCCATGGCCCCGGAACGCGACCGGCCCGCGGACGCGGAGGGCATGGAGTTGATCGAGCGCATGCGCATTCGCAGGGCCGCGGAAGCCGGCACCATGCCGGACCGCATGGAACAGGTGGAGCGCATGCGCAACTGGCTCGACACGGTCGATCGCTACGTCCGCTTGGCCAACGATCCGTCGGCAACCGGCGTGGCGGCGGTTATCACAATGAACGACCTCCTGCGGGCTCGCGGCCCCGAGGCCGCCATCGAGCACTTCAACCGCATGCTGCCGGACATCAAGAACCCCACCGTCAAGCGTGCCGTGCAGCTCCAATTGATCGATCTGTACCGTCACACCCGGCAACAGGATCGCGCCATGGAACTGCTGCGCGACATGATCATGACCGCCCCGCCGCTTCGACCGGGCATCGCCGACAGGCCCATCCAGGGCCGCGAACTTGACCGGCCGGGGCAACCGGCCGAGCGCCGCGTGGTCCCGGACCAGGAACGGCCCGTGCGCCCCGAGGCCGGGCGTCTGGAACGTCCTGATCGTCCGCAGCGCCCCGACAGGCCGGAGACTCCCGCCGAGCCAAAACGGCCTGATCGCCCTGCGGAGCGATAACCAACAACCCCTCCCGCACATACGGTATCTGCCCGGGACGCATCGTGTCCCGGGCTCTCTTTTCCGGTAGACTTCGCGCTCATGAGCAAGGTCAGACTGGGCGTCATCGGCTGCGGCGTCATCGGCACCAGGCATCTGGAGGCGGCGGCCGCCTCGCCCCGCATCAGCATCGTTGCTGTGGCCGACACCGACGAAACCCGCGCTCGCTCGACCGCCGACCGATTTGCCGCCCGCTGGTATCCCCACGGCGATGCCTTGCTGCTCGATCCAAATGTCGATGCCGTCGTGCTGGCTTTGGCCACCGCACATCGCGTCCACCTCGCCCTGCGCGCTCTTCGCGCTGGGAAGCACCTGTTGATCGAGAAGCCTCCCGGCATGAACTCGGCCGAGGTGCAGCAGATGATCGCCATCCGCGCCGAACGCATCGTCGCTTGCTGCTCATCCCGGTTCCGCTGCTACGAATCCGCCCGCGTCGCAACCCGCTTCCTGGCCTCCAACCCGCTCGGCCCGATTCGGCTGGTGCGCATGCGCGCCATCAAGCCTGCCGGCCCCAGGCCCGAACTCGCCCCGCCGCCCTGGCGATTGAGCCGCGCGGCCAACGGCGGCGGCATCCTCGTCAACTGGGGCATCTATGACCTGGATTACATGCTCGGCCTGCTCGGCTGGCGCCTCCGCCCTCGCACCGTCCTGGCGCAGGCATGGCCGGTTCCTCCGGCCTTCGCATCTCACGTGGCGCCGGGTTCGGACGCCGAATGCCACTTCTCGGCCCTCATCCGCTGCGACGACAGCGCTGCCATCAGCTTCGAGCGCGGCGAGTACATGCCTGCCGCCGTGGATGAGGCCTGGCAAATCGTCGGCGAAGCCGGCTCTCTTCGCCTGAACATGATGCCCGGCCGGAACCGCATCCTGCATGATGCGGCCGATTCCGAGAAAGGCATCGTCACGCGCTGTATCTGGGAGGGTCAGGAGGAGTATGCAGTGGTCCACGATGGACCGGTCCTCGACTTCGCCGATGCGATCCTCGACGCCCGCCCACCGGCCAGCACGCTCGAACACGCACTGCTGATTCAGCGAGTCATTGATGCGATCTACGCTTCCGCCGAAACGGGCCGCTGTGTCGGCGTGGCATGAGCGCAGATGGCCTACTCCGGCGGATGCGTTGCTCGCACCAATGTTTCCGCCGGCGCAGGAATCGCCAGCATCGCCGCCGAGGCGCAGATCGCCGCCAGCACCAGAAGGTAGTAATTGCAGAACGCCTGCTTGTTAAAGATCAGGAACGCCAGGTAGGTCGCCGCCATTCCCATCGCAAAGCCGGCTGGCGTCCGCGGGAACTTCCGCAGCGCCAGCACAATCGCCGGAATCACCGCCACGAACGCCAGCCACCCCAGTCGCGGCGCCAGTCCTAGGGCCGGGTTGTCCCCGTATCTTGGCTGGTCAAAGCCCCACCAGTACCACGCCAGGTAGGTCAGCGCATCGTTGCGGAACGGCTGTTTGAGCTGAAGCGTAATGGCCGAGTGGATGAAAGCGTTCGGATTCCACAGCACCAGCGGCGCCGAAACCACCAACGCCACCACCAGCGCCTTGCCAAGGAACACGATCGCCTCGCGCTCCCGCCCTCTCGGGATGAACAGAATCCCCAGCGGAATCGCAAACAGCAGGTACTGTTTGGTCGCCAGGAACAGCCCCAGCACGTACGGCGTATACCGCGGAAACCGGCACGCCACGAACAGCGTAGCGCACAATCCCAGGATCACGAACGGCTCCGTCCACCCCAACTCGACGATCATGAAGATGCGCGGCGTGAACAGCAGAAGTAGCGCCGCCAGCTTCGGCAGCAACCCCGCCCCGCTGTACGCCAGCAGCAGCCCCGACAGCGTGATCGCCGCAAGCTGCGAATACCGGTGGTCCCCCGCGATCGCATACCCCGGAACCGCCATGTACAGGCTCATCGGCGTGTATGGATATCCAAACAGCAGCCGCCCATCCTTCATCAGCTCTTTGGCGTAGACTCTCGATCCCTCGCCATAGATGTTCGTGAACGTGATGTCGTATGGGTTCTTTCCCGCCAGCAACGCCGCCGACGACTCCTGCTGGAAAACAAACACATCGATATGCGGATTCGGCCGCTCCTCGATCAGCTTCGCACCCAGCAGAAAATGCGTCGCCAGAATCACCGCAAACGCCGCATGCCGCGTCCAGCGATGCCGAATCAGCAGAACGACTCCAAAGGCCGCCACCAGCAGAATGCCGTTCTGGAACCGGGTGTCCATCAGCAGCCCCTGCATCCGGTCCATCTCGAATGCCGTCGCCGACTTCTCACCGGGATCCTCGATGTGGCCGAACTTGTCCTTGAGAACCGACAATGCCTTCCGACCGGAATCGGCCGGCGCGTTGTACAGCGTGCCCGGATAGGCGACATAATGCTGATAGAGTTGGACGCCCAGGCCAATGGTCAGCACGGCCGTCGCCACCCCACCTGCCGTCAGGCGCATCCGAGCCTTGAGAAACGAGCCCACCGCCGCAACGAACGCCAGCAATGAAATGGTCAACCACGTCACGGCCCGAAGGTTGATCATCCCCTCCCGCGCCTGAAGCGCCAGCCCCAGCGCAACGGCGGCAATGCCCAGCCAACTGAGCGACAATGTCGGGATGGACGGTTGGTTATGATTCGCGTTGCTGCTCATGAAGTGGCCTTGCGGGCAATGAATATCCACTGGAAGCCAAATACTCTAGGTGCGATTCGCACCACCAGATGTTGTGCCTTGATGGCCAGTTTGTACAGCCCCTTGCCCTGTCCGCCTCGCCAAACCTCGTCCAATGGCACACCCGTCGCACGCACCTGCTCGATGCGCAGTCCGGCCGACCGCAGCAGGCCCTCCGCCGTATCTCGTGTGAAGAAGTGCAGGTGCGTCCGATCCAGAATCCCCCGATCCATCTTCGGGAACTTCCCCGCCATCAGCATCATCCGAATCGCCAAGTGCGCTACATTCGGCACTGAAATCACGAAAACCGCGTCGTCCGCCGCCACCCGGACGAGTTGGCTCAACACACGATCGGGTTCCGTCAGGTGTTCCAGCACATCCGCGCACACGATCGCGTCATAAGTCCCTGTCGGCAGGTTGGCTTGTTCGACCGTCTGCGCAAACACCTGGTGATAGAAAGGCTTGGCATGCTCCGCCCAATGCGGATTGGGCTCGATCGCGTCGATCGCCAGGCCGCTCCCCGCCAGCATCTGCCCAAGAAACCCCTGCGCCGCGCCCACGTCAAGCGCCAACTTCGGCTTCCGTTCGTGAAGGATGCGGGCGATCTGCTGGTGACTGCTGTTGGGATCGGTGTGAAGCCGGTAGTGGAGCATGACGCCTCCAGCGGTGCAGCAGCGCGTGCTTCAAGGCGGAGGCGACACAGTGCATCGCATAGGGAATGCCGTTCACCCGGCAGATCTCATCGCCGTAATAGGTCGGAATCGGCACCTCGGCGATCCGATAACCGCGCTTGATGAACTCGATGATGATCTGCGAATCAAAATGCCAGTTCCACGTGAGCGTGTCGAGCGGGATGTTCGCTAACGCCCTGACCGAATACGCCCGATAGCCCGAGTGGAATTCGCTCAGCCGAGTGCCGAGCAGCCGGTTCTCCATCCAGGTAAGGATCTTGTTCCCGACGTACTTGTACAGCGGCATGTTCCCTCGCCGCGCAGCCCCTGGGACCATCATGCGCGACCCCATCACCATGTCCGCCTGGCCCCGTTCCAGCGGACCAAGCAGGCTCTGCATCACCTCGGGTGCATATTGGCCATCCCCGTGCAGAAGCACAACAATGTCCAACCCCTGCTCGATGGCGTATTGATATCCCTTGCGCTGGTTGCCCCCGTACATCAGGTTGACCGGATTCCGGAAGATCGAGAACTTAGTGCCCTCGAAATCAGACTGGCAAACCTTGCCTACTTCGTAAGTTCCATCCTGGCTGGCATCGTCGAATACAAAAATCTCCTCAATTTTCGGCCGAAGTTCGTGGGGAATGCGCCTAAGCGTCTGGCGCAGAGTAGCTTGCGCATTATAGGCAACAACCAGAATGCCAATACGGGGGTTTCGCATACCGCTCATGCCTGCGCCGCCCGTTTGGCGGCCAACCGGTCGGCACATGCCAGCGGGATTATAACGCCACAACAGACCGGGCGATAGACCTTTCGATTCTGGCATTCCACGTGCTCCATGCACACCGTTCGGCCAACAAGCTTGACTTTGCGCCTCGTAAGGGTAAATTAATTCTCCTGAATGGTTTCGGGGGCGTAGCTCAATTGGTTAGAGTACCGGACTGTCGATCCGGTGGTTGCGGGTTCGAT
>CAZMXI010000070.1:20720-23370 GCA_964570205.1 uncultured Tepidisphaeraceae bacterium | reverse complement strand
CGCGCACATCGATCTGCACATCGTGCCCCCCACCAGGCTGGAGCCAAGCGAAGAGCACCCCATTGGCACGAATCATTTCACGATCGTCACCTCGGGCATGAGTGTCAAGCCGATGAACGTGCCCGGTGCCGGCGAAGGCGATGTCCCACGGTTCGCCGAATTGATGATCTCGCTGCCTGAAGACTGGTCGGGAATCGGCCCGGATGGTCAGTTGGACCAGCAGGTGATGCGAGATGAGCGGTACTGGTGGCCGTTCAGGTGGTTGAAGCTGGTGGCGCGCCTGCCGCACGAATACAACACGTTCATCGCCATGGGCCACACCATCCCAAACGGAGAACAGGCCGAGCCGTTCGCCGAGGGGACCCGGCTTGGCTGCATGATGGTGGCACCACCGATCCTCTGCCCCGGCATGCACGAACTGCTGGTCAACGACGAGGTGACCATCGCATTTTACAGCCTGCTCCCGCTATATCCCGAAGAGATGAACCTGAAGTTGAACGAGAAGGATGGCTTTGAACGACTGTTGGAAAAGTTCGAGAAGGCTGAGATCACGGAATTGATCGACCCGCAGCGGCCGAATGTCTGTGCAAAGAAGCGATGGTGGCCATTTTGAGCGATCGACCCAATCATCGCCCCAACAGCTTGCGTTTTTGTCGGGGGGGTCTACAGTCCGTCGGCCAATGGGCAGGCGATGGGACATTCTCTTGTTGCGGCACGGGCTGACCGACGCCAACAGCGGCGGGGTCATTCAGGGGCATCAGCCGACGCCGCTCAATACCGTGGGGCGTGCGCAGGCGCGGAGGCTGGGGGAGCGCATGGCGAGGCATTCGCCAATCATCGAGGTGGTGATTTCATCAGACCTGCCGCGGGCGGCGCAGACGGCCGAGCCGATCGGCCGGGCGTGCGGGCTGCCGGTGATGCTGGATCCATCCTGGCGGGAGCGGTGTTTTGGCGAGATGGAAGGCCGATCGGCGGCCGAGAGCGATATCTGGCGGGCGGCGTCGGGAGAGACGGACTCGCCTGGTGCGGAATCGGCCGAGGCGTTTATGGGGCGAATCCGGTCGGCCATGGAGCGAATTCCGCGAGATTACCCGGAGCGGCGGACGATCGCGGTGGTGACGCATGGGGGGCCATGCAGGGCGGTGTTGCGGATGCTGATTGATGGGCGTCTGCCGATGCGGGATGACGCGAGCCGGCCGGAATTGTGCATGATCGCCAACTGCTCGATCATGCACCTGGCGTACTCCGATGGGGCGTGGGCCATCGAGCGGCTGAACGACGTGGAGCACCTGGGGGAGATGCCGACCACGTTGCGCGATGCGGGATAGGCGGATTACTGGCGTTTGATCAGCACGGCCCAGTCGCGATTCGCATCTGATGGGGGATGGCCGAGGCTGTGCTTGCCGGGGCCCGCGATCTTCTGGACTGAGCCTTGCTGCAAATCGCCGCCGGCGCGGGGGCTGTACCACTGGACGGTGAACGTGGCGGCCGCATCGCCGAGATCGAGGGTGGTTGTGCCGCCATTGAGCAGGTAGATGGCGTAGACCTGGCCGGGCTTGGCGAAGCACCACGCGGATTTCTCGACGAGGGCGCTCTGGTTCTGCATTTCCCAGAAGGGAAGATGCTTGTGGAAGAACTCGACGGCGTGGCGGGTCTGGTCCCACATGCGGTCGCGGCTGCGCCAATCTTCGCAGTTCAGGTCATTGTGGGCGAACTTGTAGCCGAAGTACCACTCAACCCCCCCACCGCCGGCCATGAGATTGCCCCAGAGGGCCTGCTTGCGGACCTGGTCGTGGTCGGGGTCATCCTTGTCGGGCTTGACGCCGGTGTCAGCGCCGCCGATTTCGTCGAGGCAGACGACCCAGGGATGGCCGGCCTGGCGGGAGCGTGTGACCCACTTGAGGGTTTCGGCGAAGGTCTGGTTCATGTTGCCCATTTGGAGGGATGGGCCGTTGAGCGGCTTGAAGCCCAGGAGAGGCTGGTAGACCTTGTCGTACTGGCCGGGGTAGGTGTGGACGACGACGGGGCGCTGGTAGGGGTCGATGAGCTTGAAGTATTCAGCGTCGGCCTTGTGCTGCTCGGGGGAGCGTTTGGTTTCCTCGCCGAGGTTCCACTCGATGGCGAGGTGGTGGGCAAAACGGGCGACTATTTCGCGGTAGTAGAGCCTGCGCTCGAGGCCGAGGTCGCCGTTGTTGAGGAGCTTATCGTTTTCGGTTTCCTGGAGCAGGACATGGAGCTGGAGGCCGAGCTGATCCATGTGGGAGAATACGATTTCCCACTGGTCGAGCTTGGAGCAGTCAAAGCGGGTGAAGTCCTGGTTGTAGGTGGTCCAGGGGTAGACCTCGCGGCCATCGCCGTTGACGTTCATGGTCAGGAAATAGACGCTGTTCATGCCCTTGGAGGCCAGGTAATTGAGCGCGCCGATCATTCCCTTGCCCTTGCCGTCTTTCCAGGCGGGGTCGCCGGGCTTCCAGTCGGCGATGTGGGGTTCGTACCTGTGGATGAAGAGCTTCTCGGTGACGGCTTCGCCGGAGCGGATATTCTGGGGGTGGTCCTGGGTATTGTCGAAGTCGGCGTAGCCGAGGAAGTTCTCGGGGCTGTCAGCGCCGGCCTTGATGAAGTAGCGCTGGTTGCCGGCGAACTGGAGGTG
>CAZMXI010000070.1:0-20710 GCA_964570205.1 uncultured Tepidisphaeraceae bacterium | reverse complement strand
TTGCCGACGTAGTGGAGCATGCCGCGGGCGCGGGCGGGGTCGGGCGCGGCGATGGAGAATGCAGCGCCCAAGCCATCGTTTTCAGCGGGCGAGCCATCGTCGGCTTTCGTACTGACGGCGATGTTCTTGCCGGTGCGGGACTGGACGGCGAATCGCCACTGGCCCTGGAGGGGCGGGACGAAATGGGCCCGCCATTTGTTGCCCCTGTCGGCGCTGGTCTGGCCGGCGTTGCCATCGGCGGCGAAATAGCCGGGAACGACCCGCGTGGCGCCGCTGTCGGCATGGCGGAACGTGACATTCAGGCGATAGTCGAGGAAGGGATTGACCTGCGCATCCTCGGAGGTTTCGGGGCCGTCAAGGGTGAGGGTGAGGACGGACCATTGCTTCAAATCGCCGGTGATCTTCGGCTCGGCGGCATGCAGAGAGGTGCACAAGAAAGCTGCAACAACAAAAGCGAAGGCCGGACGCATAGGCTCTCCTTCCGGTGACATGACAGGCGCGCTCATACGCGCCGAGCAATGAGCACAAAGGGTCGCCTTTGAGGATGCTCGAGTCAATGGGAATCTGCATGGCCCTCTTCCCGGTCGCAGGCGTGAGGGGCGCTTCGGCACGGCGTCGGGAGGGCGACACCCTGGCAGCGGCAGCCAGGAAGGACGAGGATCGGCCGATGACGCGCCGTCAGTGAGCAGCGGAGTGCGCGGGGGGCGTTGGCGCGGCGACGGCCGCTGCCCCCAGAGCGTCCGGATCGGGCGACGGCGCAGGCAGGACAGGCGGCAGGCGATCCTGCAGCTCCGGCACAAGCACTGTTGTGGCTTCGACTTCGACGCGGCGGTTCATCCTCCTGGTTTCAAGGGTGTAGGCGCGCTGCACCACGGGTTCGAACGTGCTGGCGCCCTTGACGCGCAGGATATCGGGTTCGACGCCGCGGGAGACAAGATAGTCGGCGACGGCCTTGGAGCGTCGGATGGACAAGTCGAGTTTTCGATCGGCCTCGGTACCCTCGGGAAAATCATCCACGGAGGTGTGGCCGCTCACCATCATCACGTTGCGGTGCCCTTTGATGAGCATCGCTATCTGGTCGAGGGCCTTGCGCGCCTCATCATCGAGCGCAGCGTCTCCGGGCGCGAACAGCACGCGGCTGCCCACGATGGACTGGTTTCCCTTGCGGATCGTGATCACATCGGGCTGATCGCCCTCGGCCCCCTGCCGCTGGAGGTTGGTCTGGCCTCCCGCTCCGGGGCCTTTGAGCGGATTGACCTGCTGCAGTTTCCGCAGCAGCATTTCCTTATCGACCGGATCAGCGCTCTTGGGATCAGGCAGGTAGTTGAACGCCTCGCGGATGGCAATCAGCACATCCATGGGCAACTCCTGCGACGGCTGGCCATCCTTGCCGGGGGCCGGCTTCAGGACCCAGAGAATCACGAAGAACCCCATCATCAGCATGACCAGATCAGCGAACGTGAAGATCCACTCCGGGCATTCTTCACATTCCTTCTCCTTGCATTTGCAGGCTGTCTTGGCCATGGCTGTTTACCGCGTCATGCCGCTTTCGCGAGGGTCTGCTGCTGGCGGGTGCTCAGGAAGCTCAAGAGTTGCATTTCGACGACCCGGGGATTGTTGCCGGCCTGGATGCTGAGCACGCCCTGGAGGATGATTTCCTTGGTGAACGCCTCTTCGCGGGAACGGATCGCAAGCTTCTCAGCCACAGGCCCGGCCATAAGGTTCTGAAGCATGCAGCCGTAAAGCGTGCCCGTCAGGGCAATGGCCAGGGCCTGGCCGATCACCGTTGCATCGCCACCCAGATTCCTGAACATCGCAACCTGGGCGATCAGGGTCGCCATCAGGCCGAAGCCCGGGCCGAACTTGGCCATCGTATGGAAGAAGTGGTTGCCGTGCTTGTGGCGCTCCTGCATGGCTTCGATCTCGATGCGCATGATGCGTTCGATGATTTCGGGGTCGGTGCCATCAATGGTGAGCTGAAGACCCCGTCTTAGGAATGCGTCGGGCGCCTCGCGGGCGACCGTCTCCAGCGCCAGCACGCCATCGCGGCGAGCGGTCTCCGCGTACTGCACCATCTCCTTGATCAGATGCTCAAGGTGGGCTTCGCGGTTGAACAACCATTTCTTGATGAACCCCACCATGCCGGTCACCGAGTGCAGCGGAAGGGAGAGCATCGCTGCGCCGAGCGAACCGCCGAACACGAGAAATATCTCGGCGGGTTTGATGTAGGCATCGATGTGGCCATGGGATGCATGGAACATCGAGAATCCCACTGCCACCCAGGCCAGCACCAGGCCGATGATCGTTGCCAGATCCATCCGGTCACTCCGCACAAAGCGGCATTGAAGCGTCCACTCCGCCGGCCTTCCGTGGCCGGCCCATGCGCCATCGGCGCGGTCGGGGCATCAAACCCTTGTCTTCTATCTTCGGCACAAACGGGTGGAGGGAATGAATGATTATTGGACGAGCGGCACGCATCGCGACGTGGCCATTACGGTATCCCGCGCCGCGGGCCTTCATGTCCCGCATCGCGGCAGATTCTCGCACACACTGCCGCAGATTCTGTCCTGTATCCCGTCGGCCGGCTTGGCGGAGTGCGAAGGCGGATGACCACTCTGCCCCGTCCCACGTGGTTGCCGTTCAGGACCATGGACAGGAGGCACCTTGCGAGCGGCGATACCCTCCGATAGCGTATGGCCTCTTGGATAGGGTCGATTGGCCGCAGGTTTAAGGATACAGGAACATGAAAGTGCTGTTGATCGGTTCCGGCGGGCGCGAACATGCTCTGGCGTGGAAGCTTGCGGATTCGCCGCAAGTGACCCAACTGCTGGTAGCGCCCGGCAATGCCGGCACCAGCCAGGTGGCCGACAACGTTGCCCTGAATCCGATGGACTTTGCCGAGGTCGAGAAGCTCATCAGGAAGGCGGCCATTGACTTCGTCGTCATCGGCCCGGAAGACCCGCTGGCAGCCGGCTTGGCCGACCATGTGCGATCCCTGGGCATACCCGTGTTTGGCCCGGGGCGTGCCGCTGCGCAAGTTGAGGCGGACAAATGGTTTGCCAAGGAGCTGATGCGTCAGCAGGCGATTCCCACCGCTGAGGCCCGTTCGTTTGTCGATCCTGAGGCTGCCGAGAATTACATCCGCGCCAAGGATAGCTCGTGCGTCGTCAAGGCCACCGGCCTGGCCAAAGGCAAGGGCGTGACTGTCTGCTACCGCCCGCAGGACGCCATCGACGCCGTACGGCAGATGATGCGTCAGCGTGTGTTCGGTAACGCCGGTGATCGCATTGTGATTGAGGAGAAGTTGAGTGGCCCGGAGGCGTCTATTCTGGCGCTGGTCGACCGAAAGTCGATCTACGTGCTGGAGACCGCTCAGGATCACAAACCGGTCGAGGATGGCGACACCGGCCCGATGACCGGCGGCATGGGTGCGTATTCTCCAACGCCCGTCATCAGCGACGCCATGCTGCGGCAGATCGAGCGAGAGGTGCTGGTTCCCGCAGTGGATGGGCTGCGCCGGGAGGAGATCGACTACACCGGCGTTCTATACGCCGGGCTGATGATCACGGCGAACGGGCCCAAGGTGTTGGAGTTCAACTGCCGTTTCGGCGATCCGGAGGTCCAACCGCTGATGATGCGTCTCAAGACCGACCTGCTCGAGACGTTGCTGGCCGTGGCCGAGGGGCAGCTTGAGCGTCTCACTCTGAAATGGGACCCGCGCCCTGCATTATGCGTGGTGGCCGCCAGCGGCGGG
Organism: uncultured Tepidisphaeraceae bacterium; assembly: GCA_964570205.1. Taxonomy (GTDB): domain Bacteria; phylum Planctomycetota; class Phycisphaerae; order Tepidisphaerales; family Tepidisphaeraceae; genus CAZMXI01. The sequence goes on along the minus strand of CAZMXI010000070.1, from coordinate 16,956 downwards.
TATCCGGGGGCTTATGCGTCGGGGCTGCCGATCTCCGGCATCGAGCAGGCGGACGCCATGGCCGACGTCAAGGTATTCCACGCTGGGACAACGCTTAAGGACGGCCGGGCGGTCACGGCCGGCGGTCGCGTCCTTGCAGTGACCGCACTGGGGAACGACTATGCCGATGCTCAGAAGCGCGCTTACGATGCCATGAAGCACATTCACTTCGAAGGCATCCACTTCCGAAAGGACATCGGTCATCAGGCAATCCGTCCGACCAAACTGTATTGAGCCATCGCGCAACAGGGACCAACAGTGCGGGTCCCGAAGTCCGCGAATAGCGCCACAGTGTATACAATCGGGACGGAGCACCATGAAATCATTAAAGGGCCACCTGTTGATCGCGACACCCCGCTTGACGGACCCAAACTTCTTCCGGTCCATCGTGCTGCTCGTTCAACATGGCGACGAAGGCGCCATGGGATTGGTGTTGAACCGGCCACTGGACACCACTGTCGCAGCAGCCTGGGAACAGGTCAGCAAGGCGGAGTGCCAGGTGGATGGGTTCATTCATCAGGGCGGACCATGTGATGGCCCGCTTATGGTTGTCCATACCAATGAGGTGTTCTCCGACATGGAAATCCTGCCGGGCGTCTACTTCAGTGCCGACCGGGAGGCTGTCGAGCAGCTTGTGGAACTGAATCGGGGCGAAATGCGGTTCTTCGTGGGCTACTCCGGCTGGGGTCCGGGCCAATTGGAAGCAGAACTGCAGGAAGGCGCCTGGCTGACCAGCATCGCTGCCGCAGACACCATCTTCAGCGACGAAGATCGCTGGATGGAGTTGTCAAAACAGATCGGGTCGGCATCGCTGTCCTGGCTCAAGCCCAAGATCGTGCCGGAAGATCCGACCATGAATTGAAGGCACGGCACCCGTCGGCCCAATCATAAGATAATTTTTGGCAAAGGTTTATATGGGAACAGGCCATTTATCGGGCCTCGTGCTTCCACTCTGGCGCACAGGTCCCGTAAGACTCTCTGCCGTTTCACGCCGATGAAGAACTGCGGGCCCGGGTGGTCCCGGTCAGCAGGCATCGCTTGAATTCGGACGCGCGACGCGCTTAAATGGCTGGCCTGCGCAGGGGATGTGTTGAGCCAAGTTCGTCCCGAGGAGCACGCATGAAAGGCGTCATTCTGGCTGGTGGAACCGGAAGCCGGTTGTTTCCTGTGACCAAGGTGACCAACAAGCACCTGTTGCCGGTTTACAACAAACCGATGATCTATTATCCGCTGGAATGCATGGTCAGCGCGGGGATCGAGGAGGTGTTGCTCGTAACCGGCGGGAACAATGCCGGCGAGTTCATCCGCCTCTTGGGCAACGGACGAGACTTTGGGCTTAAGAACCTGAACTACACCTACCAAGATGGCGCCGGCGGCATCGCACAGGCACTGGGATTGGCCGAACACTTCGCCGATGGCGACTCGATCTGCCTGATTCTTGGCGACAACATCGTCGAGTACACCATTAGAGAGGCGGTCCGTCGGTTCCGCCACCAGGGCCAGGGCGCCAAGATTCTCTTAACCCAGGTGGAGAACCCCCAGGCGTACGGCATCGCCGAGATGGACGGCGACCGAGTCATACGGATCGTGGAGAAGCCCAAGGAGCCGATGGGCGATTGGGCAGTGATTGGCATCTACTTCTACGATGGCCGGGTGTTTGACATCGTCAAGAAACTTAAACCATCGGCACGCAACGAGTTGGAGATCACCGACGTGAACAACGCCTATATTCAGATGGGCGAGATGACGGCCGACAAGCTCCAGGGCTGGTGGGCTGACGCCGGCGAGAACATCGACTTTTACCTGCGTGCCTGCAATACGGTAGCGCAGAGCGGTGCAAACAAGGAGACGGCGGGCCGGTGAATTGCGTGGGCATTCGGATGGTCCGCGCGAGTTGAAACGCTCGCTACGATACGGAGGTGAAGGTGGACTGTGCCGCGCCTCAGGGCACATCCGGTAGCGATGCCGAGTTGCCCACGATCCCAAAGCGCTATCTGATGGTGGCGACGATCCCATGTCACATCGATCACCAGGGACGCCGATGGACCGATCCACTTTGGCACAAGGATCTTGTCGAGCATCTGAGGTATCTGCCGCATTTCGTCCTGGCATCGCCCACAAAGCATGGCCCGGCACCCCAGGGGTCGGTGTGCCTGACGGACGATCCGTTATTCGGTTCCGTGACGTATGTTGACCTCCCACACAGCCAGAGCGTGCTGCGGGGTCTATGGCACCTCCCAAGAGTCCTGGCTCGCTTGTGGTCGGCGATCGGCAATTGCGATGTCGTGCATGCCGGGGTGGCTGGGTGGCCGATCCCCATGGGATGGCCCGCAACGGTTCTTAGCGTGCTGCGCAGGCGGTTTCTGGTGATGTACGTTGAGTCGGCCTTCTGGCGGGCGCCGGCCGGAGCGGGCTTTCGCAGGCGACTTCGAGCGCGAGTGTCGGAGGCCGTCAACCGCTGGTGTGTCAACCGGGCGGACCTGCCGCTGTTCACCCAGCGGGAATATGTGAAGGAATTGCTGACGCGCCACCCGGAACGCGGCCATGTCATCCAGGCATCCTGGATCGACGAAGCGGTGATGATGGACACCGCGGCCGCCGCCGAGGCCTGGCGGGCGAAGCGGGCGACGGAGCCGCGGGCGCTGCGAATGCTGTTCGCCGGGCGTCTGGTCGAAGAGAAGGGCGTGCGCATCCTGATGGAGGCGGTACGACGTCTTGAGCGGAGGGGCACGCCTGTGGAACTGGATGTTCTGGGCGAAGGTTCATTGCGGGAGGAGGTCGAACAGGCCGCCCACGGGCTGAATGGCCGGGCTCGTATTCGCCTCCTCGGCACGATTGAGTACGGTCCGCGCTTCTTCGAGCTGCTGCGCGGATACGATGTGCTGGTGCTGCCCAGCATCTCTGACGAGCAGCCCAGGATCGTATATGATGCATTTTCGCAGGCGGTGCCGATTCTGGGATCGGCCACGGCCGGCATCCGCGAGTGCGTGACCGATGGCGTCACGGGAATCCTGTGCGCGGCAGGCGATCCGGAAGCGCTGGCAGCCGCCGCCGCATGGTGCGCATCGCATCGCGATGAGTTGGAACGGCGTGGCGTCAACGCCCTGGGCAGCATCGCTTCGGCCACGCATCGCCAGATGCACCGCCGACGGTGGAAGCTGCTTTGGGAATGTCTGGACATCGGCATGGGAACACCACGGAAGAGAACGACGACATCAGGCTAGGAGACGATATGCGTACATTGCTGGTGACGGGTGCGGCAGGCTTTATCGGATCGAACTTCATCCGCATGCTGCTGGCGCGAGGCGAACAGGCGAGGCTGATCGCCCTCGACAAGCTGACTTACGCCGGCAACCTCGGCAATCTCAAGGACCTGCTTACGGACGAGCGACTGGCCTTTGTCAAGGGCGACATATGCGACACGGAACTGGTTTCCGCTTTGTTCGACGAGCACGGCATCCGCCAGGTCGTGAACTTCGCCGCCGAGAGCCATGTCGATCGCAGCATCATGGGTTCAGGGCCGTTCGTTCAGGCTAATGTGGTCGGCACGCAGGTGCTGCTGGACGTGGCGAAGGCCAAGGGCGTCGAGCGGTTCCTGCAGGTGGGGACCGATGAGGTGTACGGTTCGTTGCCCGAGGATCGGCCGGAGATCAAATTTACTGAGGAAACACCGCTGGCACCCAACAGTCCCTACAGCGCGAGCAAGGCCGCTGCGGACTGCATGGCCCGCGCTTATTACCACACCTTTGGCATGCCGGTGCTGATCACACGCTGCTCGAACAACTACGGCCCGTATCAGTTCCCCGAGAAGCTGATCCCGCTGTTCGTCACGAACCTGATCGAGGGCAGAAAAGTGCCGCTGTATGGCGACGGCATGAACATTCGCGACTGGCTGTATGTCGAGGACCACTGCGACGCGATCTGGACGGTGCTGAACAAGGGCCGCCCCGGCGAGGTCTACAACATTGGCGGCAACAACGAACTGGCTAACCGCACGATCACCGAGACGATCCTTCGGGCTATGGACAAGCCTTGGAACGAGTGGGTGCATTACGTCAAGGACCGCCCCGGGCACGATCGCCGCTACGCGATCGACGCATCGAAGATCAAGCGGGAGCTGAACTGGGAACCGCGGCACCGCTTCGAGCAGGCCATTCGCCAGACCATCCAGTGGTATGTCCAGAACGAATCCTGGTGGCGCGCGATCAAGACAGGCGAGTACCTGAAGTACTACGACGCGCAGTACGCTTCGCGGTGAGCGCCGAGGGCAACGGGAAACCTGTCACCGTTCGATGTCTCCGTAATCGGCCCAAACCCGGTCGCGCCCTGAGCCGCGTTCGATCAGATCAAACCCGTCATCATCCAGGCAGTCCAGGATGTCGTTGCCAGTGCCGCCGATGAGCTCGTCTGCGCCTTCCCAATCCTCGATCAGGTCGTCGTCGATGCCACCGTCGAGATAATCGTCATCCAGACCGCCATTGAGGTAGTCGTCGCCGGTTCCGCCCAGCAGCGTGTCATACCCGGCGTCGCCCCACAGATCATCGTGGCCCTCCTGGCCGCTCATCCAATCATCGCCGTCCTCCCCAATGAGGGTGTCGGCGAAAGTGCCGCCCTCCATGTCATCATGGCCCGAGCCGCCGAGCATGTAATCGCGGCCGGCCTCGCCAAACAGCGTGTCATCGCCATCTCCGCCGTCCAGGTCATCATGGCCGGTATAGCCGTACAGTTCGTCGTTGCCTTCATCGCCAAACAGGTCATCGTTTCCAGGGCCCCCATCCAGGTAGTCGTCGTCTGCCTCGCCAAGAAGGCGGTCGTGGCCGCCCTCGCCGTATAACTCGTCGTTACCCGCCCCGCCGCGAAGCAAATCATTGCCCTTGAAGCCCATCAGCACATCGTCGCCATCATCGCCATACAGGTCATCGTTACCCGCCCCGCCATCGAGCGTGTCGTTGCCGCCTTCGCCTTCGAGAATGTCGCGTCCGCCCTCGCCGACGAGGCTGTCATACCCCCCGCCGCCCAGCAGCCGGTCATTGCCCGGGCCGCCAAAGATGTCCTCCAGCCCATCGCCACCGTAGATCGTATCGCGGCCGGCGTCGCCGAAGATTGTCACGGTCAGGCCCAGGTCGCCTTCGATCCATATCTTATCGTTGCCCTTGTAGCCGCTGACCTGCACAGCGTTGAACTCGTGGAATCCAACTGCCCACTGGTCTTCGTTGACCGTCACGAACAGTTCAGTGGCATCATCGGAAACGGTGAGGATAATATCGTCGGCACGGCGCGTGCCATCCACCAGCAGCAGGCCGGTGTCGTCGATGGCCACGGCGAGCAGCCGACGGGTCTCCAGCCGCTCGACCATGCTTGGCCCCGCGTGCAAGAGGTTTGAAACCAGGTGTTTGCGACGAGTCACAGAAGCCTCCTGTCTGCCAGTTCTACCGTTTAGACACGGTGGCAGAAGCGCCGGTTAGTGCGCAGCACCCGAATCGGATGCCTATGCGGATTGCCGAGATGTTCCACTCCATTCAGGGTGAAGGCAAGCTGGCCGGCCTGCCCAGCGTTTTCGTTCGGGTCAGCGGCTGCAATCTGCGCTGCGCCTGGTGTGACACCCCTTACGCAAGCTGGAGCCCGGAGGGTTCCGAACTGACCGTCGGGCAAATCGTCCGGCAGGTGCGAGCACTTGCCGCCCGCCATGTCGTGCTGACGGGCGGCGAGCCGATGATCATGCCCGAGATCGCCGAGTTGTGCCGTGCGCTGAAGTCCGACAGCGTCCACATCACCATGGAGACGGCCGCGACCCTCTTCAAGCCGGTCGAACTGGACCTTGCCAGCCTCTCGCCCAAATTGGCCAACTCCACACCACGAGGGCGTTTCGCGGCAGCGCACGAACGGCATCGCCTGAACGTACCCGTTATCCAGCAGTTCATCGACGCATCACCCAGCTTCCAACTCAAGTTCGTCGTCAGCAGCGAGGCCGACATGCCCGAGATTCACGCGCTTCTGAGCAGGCTGACAGGCTGGAAGAACGAGGATGTTCTGCTCATGCCCGAAGGCACGGACCCGGCCATCCTGAGCCAGCGCTCTCCCCGCATCGTCGAGTTGTGCAAGCAGAGCGGATTCCGCTACTGCCCGCGGCTGCACGTCGAGTTGTATGGCAACCGCCGGGGCACATGACAAGGATCACGGCACCGCCGAAGCCGGCGAAGTAGGCGTCATTGCACTGGCTGGCGGAAGAGCGTGCGCAGCTTTTCCGGGGCGACGCGGTGCGGGTCAGACAGATAGATTTCGTGGTGCCGGCCGACCGGCTTGAGATTCCGGGATTCACAGAACGCCCGCATCTCGGCGACGGTCCTTGCGGCTTCGTCGTAAGGCCCGACGTGCAGCATCTGGACGCAAAGCCCCTCGCTGAGCTTCTCCAGCCGGACCTGCCGCACCAGGGCGCCCTTATCCTTTTCCAGCAGCGCTGCAACGGCATTCTTCAGGTCTTTCGGCTTGATAAACGAAGGGGTGCGGACCATCATCTTCCAGCGCCATTCCTCTTTCGGCAGGTCCAGGCAGCAACCGCCATCCTGCCAGTACAGCGCCTCGAGGGTGCAGACCTTGTAATCCTGCTCGCCGGCGAACTTGCGGGTCATTTTGATGGTGTAGGCCGCGCCATAAAGAGCGCCGACGGCATCCTGGAAAGCCTGGCCGCCGGGAGAGCCCTTTCCATCGATCGCCAGATAGCAGGCAATGGTGGTTTTCACCAGCGCCGGCTTCTTGGCAAGGAGGTATTCTTCCTTATGCTCTCTAAATAGATCGAGCTTGTCGGCTTTGGCCATCGTGACAATCTCCTTTTGCGGATCCCGAAATGGTAGCGAGAATCATGAGCACTTTCACCAGAATTCCCGGGTCGCTTGTTCTGATCTTCGCCTGCTGCTGCCTCGGCGCTGACGCACCCCAGCCCGCCGCGGACGAAACCGCGGCCGTCCAGAAACTCCTGGATGCCGCCGGCGAGAAAGGCGGTGGCGAGGTGAAGCTTGAGCCCCGTCAATATCACATCCGCGGCACCCTGAAGGTGCCGACGGGCGTCACCCTGGCCGGGGCGTGGCAGGCGCCCCATCACGGCATCCTGACCAGGGGAACCGTCCTGATGGCCTACGGCGGCCGCGGCAGGGAAGATGGCCCGGCGCTCGTTGAACTGACCGCCAGCTCCGCCGTCAGGGGCATCACCATCTGCTATCCGGAGCAGCGGCTGAGCGAACTCCAGCCCTATCCCTGGGCGATTCACGGGCAGGGCATGCACTGCACCGTCGAGAACGTGACGCTGGTCAACGCCTGGCAGGGCATCGCCATGGGTCCGGAATCCAACGAACTGCACGTCATCCGCAACGTCTTCGGGTGCGTCCTGCGGCGAGGTGTGTTCATCGACAGCGTCACGGACATCGGGCGCATCGAAAACGTGCATTTCAATCCGCACTACTGGTCGCGGTCGGGGCATGGCGGCGCGGCCCGCGCCGGCCGGGGCGCATCCGACCTGACCGTCGCGGCGGCGATGCAGCAGAACCTCGAGGCATTCATCTTCGCAAAGACCGACTGGCAGAGCGTCCGCGATACCTTCGTGTTCGGCGCCCGGATCGGCTACCACTTCATCGCGACGAAGAACGGAGCGTGCAACGGCCAGTTCAGCGGGATCGCGGCCGACGCCTGCCAGTACTGCGTCGTGGTGGATGCGGCTCAGGGCCCGGGCATCCTCATCAGCAACGGCCAGTTCGTCTGCCTGCCGCTGCAGGACAAGGCCCAGCCGCGCATCGGCGTGGTGGCCGGCAAGGATTTCACCGCGACCCTGCAACTGACCAATTGCAGCTTCTGGGGCAACTTCACCAGCTTCGCGAAGGTCGAAGGCAATGGCATGTTCTCCATGAACCAGGCGAGAGTGGAGGGCAATCAGGCCGCAGGCATCGAATTGCTGGGCGGCCGGTGCGTCGTTCGCGATGTCCACTTCAAGGGCCCGGGCAAGCCGCACATCATCGTCGGAAAGGATGTCAAGCGGGTGATCGTTGCCGACAATTTCGCCGAAGGCGGCGTGAACATCCGGAACGACGCCGGCGCGAAGCTGGTTGTCCGCGACAACGAATAGACGGACGCCGCCGCACCTTTACAGTGAAGATCGACAAGCCGCGGCTGCGCCGGCGGCCGCCTTTCCGCCGCTCAGGCCTCCTGCCTGGCGGCCGGGTCCATGAACCGGCGAATGCCCGGCTTGAAGATGACCTTGCCGTCGACCACCACCAGTTCCTCATCCAGGTACAGGCTCACAGCCCGCGAGAGGGTCTGCGCCTCGAGGTCCAGACCCTTACGCTTGACCTCGTCCAGCGTATCTTCGCCGACGTTGATATGGAACACATCCTGCAAGATGACCGGGCCCTGGTCGAGCTGCTCGGTCACGAAGTGCGCCGTGCAGCCGTGCACGCGAACACCGGACTCGTACGCCTGTTTGTACGGCGCTGCGCCGGGGAAATACGGCAGCAACGAGGGATGAATATTGATGATTCGGTGTGCAAACGCCTGCACCACCCTGGCAGGCAGGATGCGCATGTACCGCGCCAGCACCACCAGGTCGACAGCGTTGGCCTCGAGCGTCCTGATCAGCCAGTCGAAATGCCGTTCCGGATCGTCAGTGCCCATCCACTCAAACTTCAGGCCCGCCTGCCGCGCCCGGGGCTCCAAGTCCGGATGGTTGCTGAACACGCCGACGATGCTGCCGCGCAGCTTGCCCGCGCTGCTGTCGGCCACAAGCTGCTCCAGGCAGTGCGGCTCACGGCTGACGAGAATCGCCACGTTCTTCAGTCGCTTTTCGCTGTGCAGGTGAACTCGGACCTCCATCTCCAGCTTCCGCCCCAGATCCAGCAGCCCGGTGATCAGTTCCGACAGGTCGATGGTCAGGTCCTTCAGGTCCACCAGCATGTCCATCAGGAAGAAACCGCGCACGACGCGCTGCTCGATGTCCTCGATGTTGATGCCGCGTTCGGCCATGTAGGTCGCGAACTGAGCCACCACGCCCTTCTGGTCCTTGCCCAGGACGCTGACGATCGCCAGGAGCTTCTGTGCCACAACATCCTCCGCAAAAGACCGCCCAGTGTAGCCGCGGCCGAGGCGATTTGCAGCCGACGGGGCCATTCTTCCAATATACTGGACAGGCAGTCCGGTATGTCGTATACTCTTCTCCGGTATGGCGGAATTCCGATCCGCCATCAAGGAGATTCCGTGACTGGCAAGACGAACCGTCAGGAACGCGCCCCGTCGGCCGACTGTGCCGAGACGAAGCTCGGCCAGACCCTCTGCGGGCGGGTTCGAGAGCTGCGGAAGAAGCGAGGGTGGACGCTGGAAGAGATGTCCGCCGCCTGCGGCGTCAGCCGCTCGATGCTCAGCGAGATCGAGCGAGGCACTGCAAACCCCACTCTTGCCGTGGCTTACCGCGTCGCACAGGCATTCGAGATGTCGCTTGGCGAACTGGTCGAGCAGCCGGCGGCCACCCACCGCGTGGATGTCATCCGCGCGGATGATCGCACGTACCATTTCCGCTCCGACCGCCACTGTCGCATTCGCACGCTCTCCCCCCTGCACCTGGAGAAGTCGGTCGAGTACTACGAAATCGTGCTCCGCCCCGGCGGCGCCCTGAAGAGCGCGCCCCACTTTCAGGGCGCCCGCGAGCTGTTGACGGTCCAGAGCGGATCGGTTTCCGTCAGCTCCAACGGCGACCGTGTCGAGCTGCGCACCGGCGATTCCGCCCATTATCCCGCCGACGTCGCCCACGCCATTGAGAACAACGGCAAGGCCGACGCCGTGCTGTTTCTGGTTGTGACCTATCTCCGGGATTGAATGCCATGGCCGCGAATGCACAAACCCTCTTCTACGCCATTGATCTGTTCGGCACCGCCAGCTTCGCCTTCTCCGGCGCGCTTCGGGCCATGGACCGCAAGCCCGATTTCGTCGGCATGCTTATTCTGGCCGGCGCCACCGCCGTCGGCGGAAGCGTTCTTCGGGACATGATCCTCAACCGCGATGTCCTGTTGCTCCGCGATGCCGGCTATCCGCTGGTGATCGTCATCGCCGTCGTCGCCACTTTCCTCTGGCCAGCCCTGCTGCGCAGGCACGAAAGCATGTTCCGCTATTTCGACGCCATCGGGCTGGGCGTCTTCTCGGCAATCACCGCGAGCGTCGCCTGGGGCACGCCCGGCATCAACCCCCTGTCGGTCCTGCTGATCGCCACCATGACCGGCTGCGCTGGCGGCGTCGTTCGCGATGTAATCATCGATAAGACCACGCTCGTGCTGTCCAACGAGCTCTACGTCACACCGGTGATCATCGGCGCGGCCGCCCTCATGCTCGTCGAGATGCTTTTCGGCAGCAGTCTCGCTGGATTCTGCACCGCCATGATCGCCACCACGGCCCTGCGGCTGCTGGCCATACGATTTGACTGGCGATTGCCCAGGCTGCTGGCGGTCAGGACGCCCGAAACTGTCACAACGCCGGCCCGCGAGCCGGAACTGGAGACCACGCCATGAAGACGATGAAAGCGCTCGTCAAAAGAAAGTCAGAGCCCGGCCTCTGGCTCGAGGAGGTTCCCCTCCCCCAGATCGGGATCAACGACTGCATGATCGAGATTCTCCGCACCGGCATCTGTGGAACGGATGTCCACATCTACAACTGGGATGCCTGGGCTCAGAAGACCGTCCCCGTGCCCCTGGTCATCGGCCACGAGTTCGTCGGCCGGATCGTCGATGTTGGCTCCAACGTCAAGGACATCCGCCCCGGCGATATCGTCAGCGGCGAGGGCCACGTCGTCTGCGGACGCTGCCGAAACTGCCTTGCCGGCCGGCGGCACCTTTGCAAGGGCACCCTTGGCATCGGCGTCAACCGCCCCGGCGCGTTCGCCGAGTACCTTTCCATCCCCATGACCAACGTCTGGGTGCACGACCCCGCCATCCCGCGCGATATCCAGTCGATCTTCGACCCCTTCGGCAACGCCGTCCACACCGCGCTTCAGTTCGATGTCCTGGGCGAGGATGTGCTGATCACCGGCTCGGGCCCCATCGGCTGCATGGCCGCAGCCATCGTCAAGCACGCCGGCGCACGCTTCGTCGTCGTCACCGATGTCAATCCCTGGCGGCTGCAACTGGCGAAGAAGCTCGGCGCTGACCTCGTCATCGACGTTCGCGAGACGAAGCTGGCCGACGTGCAGAAGCAGCTCGGCATGCGCGAAGGCTTCGACGTCGGCCTGGAGATGTCCGGCAACGCCGCCGCCTTTCGCGACCTGGTGGCCAACATGTGCCACGGCGGCAAGATCGCCATGCTCGGCATCCCCGACGGCGAGATGGCCATCGACTGGAACACTGTCATCTTCAACATGCTCACAATCAAGGGCATCTACGGCCGCGAAATGTACGAAACCTGGTACAAGATGACCGTCATGCTTCAGTCCGGCCTGGATATCAGTCCCATCGTGACCCACCGCTTTGGTTATGCGGATTTCCAGAAGGGCTTCGACGCCATGCGGTCCGGCCAGTCCGGCAAGGTAGTCCTGACCTGGAAGGAAGGATGAGCCATGTTCGATCAGCAAATGCGGGACCACCTGCAAGGTGAGCTTGAGCAGATTCGCTCGGCCGGCCTGGATAAAGGCGAGCGCATCATGACGACCCCCCAGGGGGCGCATGTCGGCGTCGCCTCGACTCGCGACGGCCTGCTCAACCTCTGCGCCAACAACTACCTCGGCCTGGCCAGCCATCCGGCCGTCATCGCCGCCGCGCGTGACGCTCTGGACCGCTGGGGCTACGGCATGGCCAGCGTGCGGTTCATCTGCGGAACACAGCAGCTTCACAAGCAGCTCGAACTGGCCCTTAGCGCGTTCCTCGGCACCGAGGACACGATCCTGTACTCCTCGTGTTTCGACGCCAACGGAGGGCTCTTCGAGACGATTCTTGGCGCCGACGATGCCATCATCTCCGACGAGCTGAACCACGCCTCCATCATCGACGGCGTTCGCCTCTGCAAAGCCCAGCGATACCGCTATCGAAACAACGACATGGCCGACCTGGAGCAGAAGCTCCAGCAGGCCCAGTCCGCGCGGTTCCGCATGATCGCCACCGACGGCGTCTTCTCGATGGATGGCATCATCGCCAACCTGCCTGGCATCTGCGACCTGGCGGAGAAGTATGGCGCACTGGTCATGGTGGACGATTCGCACGCCACCGGCTTCATGGGCCGCCGCGGCCGCGGCACCCCCGAGCACCACAACGTCACATCCCGCATCGATATTCTCACGGGCACCTTGGGCAAGGCCCTGGGAGGCGGATCCGGCGGATATACTTCGGGCCGAAAGCCCGTCATTGACCTCCTGCGTCAGCGATCCCGACCGTACCTGTTCTCCAATTCCCTGCCCCCCGCCATTGTGGCCGCTTCGATCAAGTCCATCGAGCTGCTGAGCGACTCGACCGATCTGCGCGACACTCTCGAAAGCAACACGCGCTATTTCCGCACGCGGCTCGCCGCAGCCGGATTCAACATCGTGCCCGGAGAACACCCGATCGTCCCCATCATGCTCGGCGACGCCAGGCTGGCCGCCGGGATGGCCCAGCGCATGCTCGAGCTGGGGGTCTACGTCATCGGCTTCTCTTATCCCGTCGTGCCCCAGGGCAAAGCGCGCATTCGGACGCAGATATCCGCCGCCCACAGCCGCGACGATCTGGATTTCGCCATCGACGCGTTCGCCAGGGCCAAACGGGACATGGACCTTTGACCGCCGCGGCAGGCGTCAATTGCGACAACGGATGCGAATTCCGCCTCCGCAAAGCGGGGCCGATCCGATACAATGCGGGCTCTTCGGGAGGCCGCATGGACAGCCGCATCGCCACAGCCCTGAAGCTCAAGTATCAGCCGGTTGCGGTCGTGTGGACTCAGGAGAAGCCGGACGACGCCCTCCAGTTCGAAAAAGGGCGATGGGGCTGTGTCATGGGCGCATTTGGCGCAACGGCCGAGCGCGGCCGGCCTGCGGCATTCGATCGCGAGACCTTCGGCTGCTGGGGCGGCGGGGTGGGGCTGGGCTTCGGCAACGCCTACGAGAGTTTTCTCGGCGGCCGCGAGTGCTTCTACCGTTTTCTCTCGAACGGCAACGAACAGTCCGAAGAAGGCCGCGCCGCCGCCGAGCGGTTCGCGCCGGCCATGCGCGGCGAGCTTCGCGAGCATTTCCTACACGGCGAAGGCTACCGCAAGTCGCCTGACCTGGTCGAACAGGCCATCGCCAACATGCCGTTGATGGATGTCCTCTCTCGGTATGTGCTCTTCACGCCCCTGGCCTCAGCGACCGAGCAGAACCCGCCGCAGGTCGTCGTCATGCTGGCGGATCCCGACCAGGTCTCAGCGCTGATCGTCCTGGCGAATTACGGCCGCGGCACCAACGAGAACGTCATATGCCCTCATGGCGCTGGATGCCAGACCATCGGCATCTTCGCCTATCGCGAGATTCACTCCCGACCGCAGCGCGCCGTCCTCGGCCTGAATGACATCTCCGCCCGCAAGTATCTGCGCCGCCTCGGCAAGGATCTCATGACGTTCGCCATGCCATACGAGATGTTCCTGGAGATGGAACGGAATGTGGAAGGCAGTTTTCTTCAACGCCACGCCTGGATCAGCCTTCGCTCCGAAACCTGACGCGCCTCATCACCGACGGCAGCATGACAGAGCGACGGCGTGAGCCCGGACCCACGCCGTCGATCCCAGTTGGACTGTCTCCGAACAGCATTACCTGGCAAATAGCGCCGCCAGCGCCTTCTGCGCCGCCGCAACGCCCGCGCCGAACGGCACATCCCGCCCCAGCGCATGCATCGCGTGCTCGACCGCCGCCACCACCGCCAGGCAGTCATAGGCATCCGTATAACCCATGTGGTTCACCCGGAAGATCTTGCCTTCCATCGTCCCTTGCCCGCCCGCCACGTGGATATTGTGCTTGCTTTTCAGGTGACCGCGGAAATCCTTGTCGGCGATGCCGGCGGGGTATTTCACAGCCGTCACGGAGTCGGCAGGGTACTTGCTGAACAACTCGAATCCCAGCGAGGTCATCCCCTGCCGGAACGCCTCGGCCACCGTATGGGTCCGCTTCCAGACCGTCTCCAGCGTTTCGCTCTGGATCATCTTCAGGCTGACAAGCTGCGCCTCGATCAGCGTATTGGCCGGCGTAAACGGTGTGTCGCCGTCGCCCATGCTCTTCTTGTACTTCTTCAGATCCAGGTAGAAATCCTGTCTGGCCTTGTTCTTCTCGACCGCGGCCCAGGCCCGTTCCGACAAGGCAAGATACCCCAGCCCCGGCGGCAACATCAGCGCCTTCTGGCTGCCCGTGATCGCCACATCCACGCCCCATTCATCCATCTTGAACGGCAGCGCGCCGATGCCCGTAATACTGTCCACGATCAGCAGCGTGTCGCCCGAGGCCCGAACCGCCCGGCCGATCCCCTCCAGGTTGCACACCGTCCCGGTGCTGGTCTCGCTGTGCACCAGGATGACGGCATCGTACTTCGCCGCCTTCAGCTCGGCGGCGATCAGTTCCGGCGTCGCATGGTCGCCATATTCCAGCTTCAGGTCTTTCCTCTCAATGCCGTAGGTGGCACAAACCTGGCTCCACCGTTCGGCGAACTTGCCGTTGCTCACGCACAGCGCCCGGGCGCCAGGGGCCAGCGTGTTGATGATCCCCGCCTCCGCCGCCGCGGTGCCCGACCCGGTGATCGTATACGCCGTGCTCTGGGTCTGGAAAATGTACTTCAGCAGCGACTGAACCTCGTTGAACATCGCACGGAACTCGCCTGTGCGGTGATGATGCACCGGTTTGGCCAGCTCCAACAGTGTGGCTTCGGGAACGCTCGTCGGTCCAGGGGTGAACAATCGGTATTTCATCAACATTGCCGCATCCTTTATATACTGGCGGGCACCGCCCGCCCTGATTCTCCGTGTGGGGCGGGGGTCGCCCACCGCCTCCGGCTCAAGAGCCTCAAAGCATACAGAATCGACGCAAGCCCTGGCAAATCGTCCGGGGGCTGTCATCACCCCGCGCCACTCGCCGCCTCCTCCTCAACGTGCATCAGGTGATACACATACGCATCCACCAGCGCCTGCCAGCTTGCATCGATCACGTTCTCGCTCACCCCGATCGTCCCGAAGAGCTCGGGCTTGCCTTCGGCGGTGGTCCGACGCGACGTCACCACCACGCGAACGCTCGCCGATGTCTCATCGCGCGAGTTGATCACCCGAACCTTATAGTCAATCAGGTGAACCTTCGCGATCGCCGGATAATGGCTCTCCATCGCCTTGCGCAGCGCCCCATCCAGGGCCGCCACCGGGCCCTCGCCCTCGGCCACTCGATGCTCGATCTTCTCGCCGATGTGCATCTTCACCGTCGCCTCGGCCACGGGCGTCTCGTGGTCCATCTTCAGCACCACCACCCGATAGTGATCCAGCGAGAAGAACTCCCGGATCCTCCCCAGCTCCTTCCTTACCAGGAGCTCGAAGCTTGCTTCGGCCGCCTCGAACTGGTATCCGGCATTCTCCATATCCTGGACCCGCTGCAACACCTTCTTCAGCGTCGGCTTGTCGTTCTCGATATTGAACTTCTTTCCGGCCTTGGTCGCAATATTGCTCACCCCCGACAGCTCGCTGACCAGCACCCGCCGGGTGTTCCCGACCGCCTCCGGCGAAACGTGCTCGTATGTGCTGACGTCCTTCTGCACCGCGTGCACATGCATCCCGCCCTTGTGGGCGAAGGCGCTGGGGCCCACGTAAGGCTGGCCGGGCACCAGATTCAGGTTCGCGGTCTCATAGACGTACCGGCTGACGTCGGTCAATCGCTTCAGCGTCCCTGGCCGCAGGCAATCCACCTTGTACTTCAGTTGCAGATTCGCGATCAACGGAACCAGGTCCATGTTGCCGCAACGCTCGCCGACGCCGTTGATCGTCCCCTGGGCATGAGCCGCCCCGCTGTTCAACGCGGCGAGGCCGTTGGCCACCGCCAGCCCCGCATCGTTGTGCGGGTGGATGCCCAGCGTAACCCCCGTGTGCTTGCGAACAGCGATGACCACCTGCGCCACGAACTCCGGGACACTGCCCCCGTTGGTATCGCAAAGAGCCAACACCGACGCCCCCGCCTCCTGGGCCGCAAGCAGCGTGCGCAGCGCGTACTCCGGATTCTCCCGATATCCGTCGAAGAAGTGCTCGGCGTCATAGACGACCTGCCGCCCCGCCTCGTGCATCATCCGCACCGAGTCGCGGATCATCGCCAGATTCTCATCCAGCGAGACGTTCAGGACCGTCTTGACCTGATACTCCGCCGTCTTGCCCACCAGCGTCACCACCGGCGTCTGGGCGTCCAGAAGCGACTTCATGCCGGGGTCCTCCTCTGCCCGGATCCCCCGCCGTCGGGTCATCCCAAACGCCGTCACCCGCGCCTTGAGCTTCAGATCCCTCACCTCCCTGAAGAACGCCTCATCCTTTGGGTTGGACAGCGGAAACCCGCCCTCGATGTAATCCACGCCCAGTTCATCCAGCTTCTGCGCAATCAGCAGCTTGTCTTCCAGCGACAGATTGAAGCCCTCGCCCTGCGTCCCATCCCGCAGGGTGGTGTCATAAATCTCGACTCGGCGTGGCTTATTCATATGCGATCCCAAATCCAGGCCGGCTGCAGGCCCAAAACGACAACGCCCTGCCTTTGGCTGGGCAGGGCGTCAATTGGTTCCAACTGAAATTCGGCCCTACCCATCTGTCCGGGTGGTAATCGAAATGGCCGAAATCGTCGACGAACAAAGCAGCATATCAACGGTTAGTATTACCTCAATTGCCATCGCTGTCAAGGGTCCACGACCGTTCCTGCGTCGGCTTCAACCGGCCGCTTGGAGTAGCTTGACG
>CAZMXI010000069.1:20617-24004 GCA_964570205.1 uncultured Tepidisphaeraceae bacterium | reverse complement strand
GTCCCAGCAGCGTCACCACCTCCCCCGCCTCCAGTTCCACGCTCACCCCGCGCAGCACCGGTTGGGCTGTGTATCCAAAGTCCAGATCCCGTGCTCGCAGAAGGCGGCTCATGTCCCCTCCTGGCGCAGCATCAACCGCCGATTACGCCACAACAGCAACAGGAAGAACGGCCCGCCCAGCAATCCTGTCAGCACACCCACCGGCAGCAGTTCCTCGGCCCGCCCCTGCCCGGCCAGGTAACGAGACGCCGCATCCGCCGCCGCCAGCAATGCCGCCCCCGCCGCCGTTCCAACCGGCAGCAGTCTTCTTACGTCACCGCCCACGATCAGCCTGCCCAGATGCGGGCATACAAGCCCCACGAAGCCGATCGGCCCGCTGATCGCCACCGCGGCCGCTGTGATCAGCGATGCTGCGATCAACCCCACCCAACGCAGCCGCTGAATTCGGACTCCCAGCGCCTCGGCCTCAGCCTCGCTCACCGCCGCCACATTCAACTGCCCCGCCAGGTACATCAGCCATACCCAACCGCCCGCCACCACCAGCCCGGCACTCCACTGCTGCTGCGCGGTCAGGCTCGTGTTGATCCCCCCCACCAGGAACACCAGCGGCCCGCCCGACCCGGGTAGATCCTTGGCTATCGCATTGACCAACAGGAACACCGAACCGTTTACCGAATTCACGATCACCCCCACCAGCAGCAGCGTGATGGGCTCCAGCCTGCCCCGGCTGGTCGCCACCGCCAGCACGATCCCCACCGCCGCGATGGCCCCGGCAAATGCGAACCCCTGCTGGCTCAGAGCGCTTCCCCCCACACCCAGTGCCACGATCAATGGCGTCGCCGCGCCGAACTGCCACAGATACGCAAAAAGCGCCGCGCCACTGCTCACCCCAAGAAGGTAGGGGTCGGCCAGCGGATTCCTCAGGATCGCCTGATACACCACTCCCGCCGTACCCAGCGCCGCCCCAATCAACGATGCCAGCAGCACCGGTTCCATGCGAATGGCGCGGACCTCCGGCGCGGGCCACCCAACTCGCCCGGTCGTACCCACAAACAGGCATCCGGCCGCCACAACGGCCCACCCCGCCGCACACAGCGCGACGGTCAGTATCGCTCGAGTTGGGCCGAATCGTGTCATGGCCTGACCATGTCCATCCCCGCCCTGGCTATCGATGCAACACCTGCTCAAACGCCTCGGCAAGGTCCGCCAGGTGCATTCCCGGCTGCATCACCCACCACTGCGTCAACACGTGCACGTTTCCCGCCGCCACCGCCGGCACATGCGGCATAGACTCCCACACACGCCCGGCCTCCGCCACCAGTTGCTCGGAAGCTTCGGGCAGAAGCACGATCACCGCATCCGGTTTCATCGCCATGATCTGCTCTCGGTCCACCGACCGCCAGGGCCGGCCGCTCAGCACGTTCTCGCCGCCAGCGATTTCAAGCACGTCGTTCAGAAAATTGTCATGCCCGACGGAATCCTGTGCGCCACTGTCGCGCACGATTAATGTTCTCACTTTCTGCCGCGGACCAACTCGCTGTCGCACCGCTTCCATGCGAGCCCTGAGCCTCTTCGCCGCCGCATCAGCCTTCTCCCGCTCGCCAATCAATTCCCCCAGGCGTTGCAGTTCTTCATAGACCTCGCTCAATCGGTCTGTCCGAACATTGACCAGCCGCATGTTCAGCGCCGCCGCCCGCTCAGCCAATCCTGCTGGCATTCGGTCTGGCGACATGAAGACGATCGCGATATCCGGCCGAATCGTCGCAAGCCGTTCCCAGTCCATTGATTGGTAATCGCCCACCCGCAGCAGTCCCGCAATCGCTTCCCGTCGATAATCGTAATTGCTGACTGCCACCAGGTGGTCCGCCGCACCCATCCCCACGATCAGATCGGTCGCGCCCGGCACAAATGACGCCACTGTCGGGCGCGCAACTCGCGTCTTCGTCGGCGCCGCATCTCGCCCGCATCCGGCAGAGCCAGCCAGAAACACCAGCAACAAAGCCACAATTCCCCGTTGACCCATGACGCGCGGATGGTAGAGTTGCCACTGTGGGCTGTCAAACCGATCGGATCCGCGGCGGTTCCTAACGCGCAAGGATGCACCATGACTGAAAAAGCCTCTTTGGTCTCACGGCTCGGCCAGTGGTTCAAGCTTCCGAAGCGCAATGGCGCGGATAACCAGCCTCTTTCGCTGGAGTTGGCCGCCGGCCAGAACGACCGCTCCGCGCCAACCACAGCGCCCCGATTCAACCTCTTCCGTCCCTGGGCGCGACGCGACGCCGCCATCGCCAGCCTCCAGCAGGGATTCTCAACTCTCACCGAGCTGATGACCGCCATCCGCGAGAACCTTGAAAAGCAGAATCAGCGTCAGGATGAGATGCTCAACTACCTTTCGCACCTGCCGGCCATTCTCGAAGAGCTTCCCGAATCCCAGCGGCTTCACGGCGAAACTCTCAAAGTCGTCAGCCAGCAGCTTCAGCAGCAGATCGGCCAGCAGAATCGCCTGACCGAAATCCTCGACAAGGTCAGCGACACCGGCAATGGCCAGAAGCAGATTCTTCAGTCTCTTCACACCGAAGTTGAAGCAGTCGAGATGGCCAACCGCGCCATCGCCGAGAACATGCGCCACATGGGCTCGGCCATGGAGAACGTCGGCAGGAATTCCGAATCAACCACCCAGGTCCTCCAGCAACTTCACCAGACCCTCGCCACGCGCGATGCCGAGACCCAGACCATCCTCAAGCGGCAGAACACCCGGACTCTGGTGCTGTTGATTTCCGCGATTGCCCTCTCTGTCCTCGCCATAGCCGGTGCGGGCGCCGCCATCTTCATGCTGGTCAGCAACCGCTGACTGCCGCGCGCGGGCGGTGTTCCCTGATGGGCCGCGCACACTCGCCTTCGCTCGATATTCAGCTTAAGGCCTATTTGCGCCGCCATCGTCGTCTGCCGCGTGACAGCTTCTCATGCCCCTGTCCACTCGGCCGCATTTCGCACTCTGACTGAGGAATGGAACACACCGCTGTCCAACGCCTCGCTGGGGTCCCGATCAAAATCGTTTTGACAACGCCCGCAAGCCGGCTGCCGATCACAGTCCCAGGACATCCGGCAACGTGTAGCGCCCCGGCTTCTGCTGCGCCAGCCACTTGGTCGCCCGCAGCGCCCCGTATACGAACGTGTCGCGCGTCGTCGCCAGGTGCGTCAGCTCCAGCCGTTCGCCAATCGACGCAAACATCGCCGTGTGCCGCCCCACCTCATCGCCCAGGCGAAGCGCGTGCATCCCGATCTCTCCCCGCTTGCGCGTGGCCTCGTCGCCGTGATGCCCGAATTGCAGGGCATCGCGCGTCTTTTCCGTGGCCTTCAGGATGGCGTCGGCCAGGCCCATCGCCG
>CAZMXI010000069.1:0-20607 GCA_964570205.1 uncultured Tepidisphaeraceae bacterium | reverse complement strand
TGTCGTAATCATCCCCCAGCAGTTGCGCCACCTCGCCCGCGATCTTGTACAGCACCGCCACGCCGAGTGCCATCGTCGGCGACTGAAGGATCGGTATCTCCGCCGCCGCGCGGTCAATTGTTGCATGGTCCTGCGCCGCCAGCCCCGTCGTGCCAATCAACATCGCTATCTTTCGGTCGCGACAGGTCTTCAGCCAGTGCCGCGTCGAAGCCGGCGTCGTGAAATCCATCACCACCTGCGGCGTGGGCCTCAGATCAACGGTGATCGGCACGCCCAGCTTTCCGATGCCCGCGATCTCGCCGGCGTCATGCGCCTGGTTCGGGTGGTCCGACCGCTCGATGGCTGCCACAATATTGAAATCCCCGCTCTGCCTGGCCAGGGCGATCAACCGCTGACCCATCCGTCCCGCCGCGCCAATAATCGCAATGTCGATCATCCTTACGCCTTAATCCCCAGGGCCTTCACTATCGCCTTCAGGTCATCCTCCACCTGCACCGGCCGGTTCACCAGCCGTCCCTTGGGCTCCTGCCTCGGGGCCATGTCCTGAACGCTCTTCATGTCGATGCCGGTGTGATACTTCACCGTCACGTTCGGGTCCTTCAGCTCATGCCCCGTCAGGATGCACACCACCCGCTCATCCGGGCTGATGACCTTCTCATCCAGCAGCATGTGCAACCCCGCCACGCTCGCCGCGCTGGCCGGCTCGCAGCCAAAGCCATACCGCGCCACCAACGAGCGATGCTCCAGTATCTCCTCATCGCTCACCTCGCGCACCACGCCATTGCCCATCACATCCAGCGCCCGCAGTGATTTGGGCAGGTTCACCGGCCTAGCAATCTCGATTGCGCTCGCCACCGTGTGCGGGTAATAGCCAGCCTCATCCATCGAGGCATACAGCTTCTGAATGGCCGATGCATCATACCGCCCCCCGTTCCAGCGCAGTCCCTGCCTGGTATAGAGCTGATTGAGCGTATTCGCGCCCGTGGCGTTGATGATGGCCAGCCGCGGAATGCGCTTGATCAGCCCCAACTCCTTGAGTTCCATGAATGCCTTGCCGAAGGCCGAGCAGTTGCCCAGGTTGCCGCCGGGCACGATCACCCAGTCCGGCGGCTGCCAGTCCAGCGCCTCCAGGATGCGGAACATGATCGACTTCTGCCCCTCCAGCCGGAAGGGATTTACGCTGTTCATGAGGTAAATCCCCATCTTCGGATCGATGGCGATCTGCCGTATCCGCCGCAGGCAGGCATCGAAATCCCCCTGGATTTGCAGCGTCAGCGCCCCGTAATCCAGCGCCTGCGACAGCTTCCCGAAGGCGATCTTGCCCGATCCGATGAACACAATCCCCTTCATCTCGGCAAAGCTGGCGAACATCGCCAGCGAAGCGCTGGTGTTGCCCGTCGATGCGCACGCCACCCGGTTCGCCCCCACCATCCGCGCATGGGTAAACGCGGCCGCCATCCCGTTGTCCTTGAAGCTGCCGCTCGGGTTCAATCCCTCGTATTGCAGCAGCAGGTTGCCCGGCTTCACATGGAGCTGCCGGGCGAGCAGGTCGGCCCGTTGCAGCACCGTCCGGCCTTCGCCGATCGTCACCACCTGCTCTTCCGACCGGTAAAACGGCATCAGCTCGCGAAACCGCCACACCCCCGAGAAATCGAGCTGCCCCTGAATGGCCGTCCCCTTGGTCGACCAGCGGTGCTCAAAAAAGCTCAGCGACCGCGGCACCGGCAGCCGGCCCCAGTCGTAACGGATGTCCAGCAAACTGCCGCACTTATCGCACGCGACCATGATCTGGTCGATGCCGTAAGTGGCATTGCAGTCCGGATTGATGCACTGTTGAAAAGCGACTTCTGCCATGGAATTCAATCGAAGGGTGCGCCTGCGCGCACGTGCCAAACCGGCCATTTCTCGAAGAAGATGAAGATAAGCCCAAAGCCACGGCCGGGCAAGACTTGCGGAATCCCGGCAAACGAGCCAGACTACACGTCAATGGCGGGAATCGACCAACTCGTGTCAACCACACCAGGGAAACGGCCCACACCCTCGCGTCGGCGCTTTCGCCGCCTCAAATGGGCGCTTCCGTTGATAGCGTTGTTGGCGCTGGCCGTCGTGGTGACGCGCATCTGGTGGGGCTGGCAGGCCGAGAAGCGCTTCCAGGCCCTGATCGAAGACTCCAGAAGACGCGGCGAGCCATTGGACGAGGCGGCATTTATCCGGCCGCCCATCCCACAGAACCAAAATGCCGCGTTCTTCCTGCTCCGAGCGGTGCGGAACTTCCAGATGACGCCCGAGCAGCAGCAGCGATACCAGAAGTATGACGTTGATGAGAAATATGAGGTTGATGAGTCTCTGTGGTGGGGCCGGTGGCCGATGTGCCCGCACCACGCGCAGCTCGTGGCTGAGTGGAAGGCTGGCAATCCCCAGTTCTTTGCCGATTTGACGCGCGCGCGGCAATGCACGCAGGCCGATTGGGGTTCGCCCTTTTCAATGAATCTGAATCAGCTCAATGAAGCGAGGGAAATGCCCAACATCATTCGGATGTTCGCGCTGTATGAGCATCACCTCGGAAATGATGACCAGGCCGTCGAGCACTTGCGCGACATATTAATAATCGCGCGCCTGCTGCGAGAGGATTGGCTGGCCGTCTCCAACCTCGTCGCGCTCGGCATTCAAGGACTGACCCTCGACGTCCTGGAGCAAATCCTACCCACTCTCGCAATCGAAGGCGGCCCTCCGACCACACGGCCGAGCCGCCCGGCAACGCGCCAGCAGCTTCGAGCACTTGTGGCCGAACTCCTGGAGGAGCAACACATCCGCCTGTCGCTGCACCGCGGCATTCTGTTCGAACGCGTGGAAACGATCTTGGCTACCAGGCGCGAGGAGCAGAAGCGGATCATCCTAAGCCCCGCCGACGTGATCCATGGCGCGCGGCAACTTGAGTTCCTGAGGCATGCGCAGGATGCGCTCGACGAGACGAGCTGGCCCGCAGTAAATCGGCTCGTGCGGTTGCCCGGAGAGATTCCCTTCCCCGATCAACCACGGATTGAGAGGCTGAAGCGATACTTTGAGGCTGACCGATATTGGGGCTTGATCTGGGAACGGCACTATCGCGGTGTCGCCGCGAGCCGTATGAACGCAGTCGCGGTTGCCATCGCCATGTACCGGGCGGATCATGGGGGCGTCTGGCCAGCCAAGCTGGAGCCGCTTGTGCCAGCGTATTTGACCGCCATCCCATTGGACCCATTCGCGGCCGATGGACGGCCACTTAGCTATATTGCAGGCGAGAACCCGCGGCTGTACAGCTCTGGCACAAACTGCACGGATGACAACGGCAGCAACATTGTCCTTTCTGGCGCTTCGAGCCAAATCGGCCGGCCGGCAAGCTACCTGTGGGGTGGAGCCGACGCGGTGCTCTACCTCACGCCTCAGCCCAAACCCGCGCCCGATCCGTCACTCCAGGCTCCACCCGACAATCCTGAAGAACCCCAGGCACCAGGTGACCAGTAGCATCCCGCCCACGATCGCCAGCAGGTTTAGCACCGGCCAGGCCAACGCGAATAGCGAGATGCGCCAGCCAGAGCACCTGCACGCCGCCCTCAGCATCGCCACCGGGCTGAGGCAGCACGCCAGCCCCGCGCCAATGCAGAACAGGGCAACCAGCATGCTGGGAACTCCCAGCAGCACCGGCGCCCACCAGTATTCCACATCCCAGCCACGGCCGGTCGCATCCAGGTAATCGATCAGCAGATACTCGATGGCAATGATGTTGCCCAGGATGGCCCACCACACGAAGCTCGCGCTGCAATAACGGCTCAGCGCATCAACGCGATTCCGGTGCGGCATCGTCACGTGACCCGGACAAAGCAGCCATGCGGGAATCATCGTGAATGAGAACGGCAACGCCAGAGCCGCGATGACGATCAGGCTTCGCGACAGCCCCGCCTCAAGCGGAAGCAACACTGCCGCGCTCCAACCTCGCCGATCGAGCTGCTCTTCAATCGCGCTCACCACGCCCGCGGGCACCCAATCTTCGAGGAAATGGTAAACCTGGTTGTGAATCGGCCCCCGCGTTGCCACGATGAAGAACACCAGCACCGGCACGATCACCAGCGCCAGGTTCACCCAACAGAACCGCCGCGCGCTCTTCAGGCACACCGGCCGCGAGGCCTCCTCCCCAAACCGCACCGGATGAAACGTCAGCATCCACAGCGTCTTGAAATAGGCCTTCAATCGCCCGATTTCCTTGCGATGCACCCACGGAATCTGCGACATCGCCAGAGTCGCCGGGTCAAATTCCCTCCCGCATTCCGGGCAGTTCCGGCTGTCGATCCCGCGCAGGTTGTATCCGCAGGCCGGGCAGAACAGATCCTCGCCCATTGCGCACGCGGTGCTGGCCCCTGGTTCCATGTCCGTCGAATATACCCAAATCGCCGCGTGTCCGCCCGCCCCGCGCTACAGTCGTCGCCTGGCCGCCAATTCCTCATCCCGCTGCCGCTGTCTCTGCGTCGCCTGCCGCAGCGTCCGCCGCTCCCGCCAACTCAGGCTGTGCATGCCCTGGTCGTGCACCTTCTGCAGGATCCGATCCACCACCTCCTGCTCGTGCTGCTCTTCCATGGTAATCCGCTGCAATCTCCGGTGCTGTCGCCGACGAGCGAATCGCGACCACATGGGTCCACACCAATAAGGCCCGGCGATGCCGAATACCAGCCCGCCCAGGTGTGCTGCGTTCGAAAGGTCTCGCTCACCGATGATGCTCAGGGTGTACAGCAGGCCGATCAGCAGCGCCAACAGCCGGATCGGCACCGGAATCACGATCAGGTATACCGTCATCTCCGGGAACAGCAGCGCGCACGCGCCCAGCGCGGCCAGCGCGGATCCACTCGCCCCAATCAGCCGGGGATCCACCGGCAGAAACACCGCCAGCAACATGAACGCCAGTCCGGCCACCACGCCGCCGGCCGTGTAGAACGCCAGCGCCTTCGCCGGCCCCCACAGCCGTTCCAGCGGGTTCAGGAAGAAGTACACCACCAGCAGGTTGAAGAAGATATGCCATGAATCGGCATGCAGGAACTGATAGGTGATCAGCCGCCACGGCTGAATCAGCCCGGTATCCCGTGTCAGCGCTCCCCACCTCCAGACCGCATCACTCGTCTGCTGAATCGCAAAGCCGAGCACGCAGGCGATGACGATCGATAGCGTCATCTTGCCCGGCGCGCCGAAGCCAAAGCGCATCTGAAACGAACCTTCATTGCGATGATATGGGCGATCCTGCCACGCCATGCTCATGCCTCTTGCGCCAGCCTGCCATCCACACAGCCAGGCATGACCGATACGGCAATCGACATGCCCCAGGCCCCGATGGCCATCAGCGACTGCCGGGCTTCGCTGATGACACGGTCATCAACGATCGAATCCACCGAACGGCCTGCCCGCTGCCAATCATAGGCCCCACGCCGCTTGCCGACGCGCGGCATGCCTGCCATCACATCCTCGGCTGAAAACGCTCGTACATCAACAGCACTGCGATCGTCTTGCCATCTACAATCTGGCCGGTGCGGATCATGTCGATTGCGTCAGCCAACGCTGTCGGCTGCAGTTCAATCTCCTCGCCGGCCTCAGGGCTCGCCTCGGTCTGCTTCAGATTGAACGCCGCATAGCAGTACATCTTCTCGGTCATGATGCCCGGAGACGTGAAGAACGTCCCGATCAACTTCAGCCGGCCGGCCAGATATCCCGTCTCTTCCTGTAGTTCGCGCCCGGCGCAGTTAATCGGTGATTCCCCTTTTTCCAGCGTCCCCGCCGGAAGTTCGAGAAGAACCTGTGCAATCGCATATCGCCGGTTCCGGATCAGCAGAATCGTGTTTTCATCGAGAAACGGCAGGACCGCCACCGCCCCGGGATGCACCACCACCTCCCGCTGAATCCGCCGACCCTCATCATCATCCAGGTGGTGAATCTCAAGGCTCACCTTCCGGCCGGAATAGAGCGACTGACGTTCAACAAGTCTATGTGACATTGACCCCATTATAGCAGAATCGCGGCGACCCGGGGCGGCGACGGACGCGAGGTCGCAACAGGATCGCGCCGCCTGCCGAAGACACCCGAAGCCCGGATTCGCTTCCGGGCTTCGGCACCAATCATGCCATCAGACGGCCGCCCGCAAGCCGCTATTCCAACGGGCCGCCAATCGCCTCATGCACGCTCCTCGGCGCTGTCACTACCAGATGCCCGTTGAAGAAACGAATAGAGCACTTGCCGCCGTTCTGGGTCCACATGTCCGGGAAAACGGTCTCAATGATCAGATCCAGCAGTTCTTGGCCTTTGTCCTTGGCCGGGTCGCCCGAGCCCAGTCCGCCTGCTCCGCCCGTGGTCGTGCCGCTGGTGGAACTTCCGTATCTGCCGCCGCTGGCGCCAGCCCCATACCCGCCGCTACCATACCCGCCGCTGTTGCGAGAGGAGGTCCGCCCGCTATAACGCCCATAAGTGCCGCCGCTCGATCCATAACCCCCGCCTCTGCCATAGCTGCCGCTCCCGCCATAGCCGCCCCCGCCGTAACTCCCGGATCCGCCGTAGCCGCCCATGCCCCCTCCCATGAAGGTCGGCATCATGTCCAGGTTCGGCGGCTCCACCAGCAGATCATGCACGGGGTAGACAACCGTAATCATCTTTCCGTCCGCGATCTCCCGCGTCGTCACCTCGATGACCCCGTCATCGACGTAAAACGTCAACGTGTCCCCGCCAGCCGCCTCGGTCAACAGCAGACCGAGCACGCGGCGCAACGACACATGTCGCAGCTTCATGCTGATCACCGTGTCTTTGGCAACACCTGTCGCTTCAATCGCCTTCCAGTTGACATGCAGGTTTGCCCCCGTCAGATCCTGAAGAAAAACAATCGCATCCTGAAACGTGACATTCGCGAAATCCACCGAGGGAACGATTCGCCCCAGCGTGCTGCGCGTCTGCACGCTCTCCCGGCTTGGTTTGGCCGGGGCATCCACTGCGCAGACCAGAGAAATCGCGACCAACGCCGATAGCACGATCGATCTTCTCATCGTCGGCTCCCTTGGTGTGAGGCACCACCGCATTCACGCCCTGTTCACAACGAGCAAACGTGAGTGATATTGTAGCAGTGCCGACTGAGGCCTCCTAAGGAAAAATGGACCCGCGGTGCAAATTCCGCGGGTCGCCTGATCGTTATTTTTGAATCGGCACTTTCTTAGGTCGTTTTCGGTTCCGTGCCGGCTTCGCGGTTGATGGGCTCGCCGGTCTCCGGGTCAAACTTGGGAAGCTTGGGCTTCTCGCCGCCCTCCAGTTTCGGCTTCTCGTCCGATGCCCGCTCCACATCCTCCTCGACCCCTTTCAGCCCCTTCTTGAATTCCACGATGCCCTTGCCCAGGCTGCGCCCAACTTCCGGCAGTCGCTTCCCAAACAGCAGAAGACCGATCGCCGCGATGATAAGCCACTCGCCCATGCCTTGGGGAAAGCCAAAACCAAGCACCGGCGCGATATTGCTGAACACATCCATCATGGTGATACCTCTCTGGAGCATGCCCGACGATCCACCCATCCGGGTCGCTCGCCGTAGAACCAATCATTATACGTCAACCAACCGCCGGGGTTGAAGGGCCCCGGAGGCGCAAAATCTCTATCAACCGAGTCATATCCTGCGGCAAGGGAGCAGTTAACGTCATCCGTTCCAGCGTACCAGGATGAACAAACGTAATCTCCGCCGCATGAAGGGCTTGCCGCTCGATTCGAAAATCGCCCGCCGAAAACACCCGACCCCCATACATGGTGTCTCCCACCATCGGATGCCCCTTGGACATCATGTGTACGCGCAACTGATGCGTCCGACCCGTCTTAGGCATTAGCTTCACGAAGCTGAAACGTCTCGGGGGAGGCGGGAATCCCTGGTCTCCAGGGTGCTCGCCGGATACCAGCATTGCCGTCTCGGGGTGCTCATAGGTCTCCAGAACCTGATAGACCGTCACGGCCAGGCGGCCGCCATTCTCCACCTTCCGGATCGCCTGCTTCTCCCTGACATATCGATCCCGGCCAATGGGCAAATCGATCACATCCGACTGAAGCGGCGGAACTCCATGACATATCGCAACATACGATTTCTGGATCGTTCGATTCTCAAACTGTCGCGCCAGCCGCCAATGCGCTTCATCGCTCTTGGCCACGAGCATGATGCCCGTCGTGTTTCGATCCAGCCGGTGCAGAATGCCCGGCCGCCAGTTGCCGTTAACTCCCGACCATTTCTGGCCATAATGCACCAATCCGTTCACCAGCGTGCCCGTCCATTTGCCCCTTGCCGGATGGACCATCAGGTTGGCCTGCTTGTTCAGCGCCAGGAAATGCTCATCCTCATACACCACATCCAGGGGGATGGGTTCGGGAATCAGTTCGCTGACCGGCTTAGGCGGGGCAACCATCTCGACGATGTCGCCCTCCCTGGGATGGTAACTGGCCTTGATGACCTTCCCATTCACCTTGACCAGCCCATCAGTCATGAGCCGCTGCACGGCCGCCCGGGAGAGATATGGGACTCGATCGGTCAGGTATTGATCCACCCGCCGCACCAAGTTCCTGGAGACTCGGAATCGGTAGCGCTCCAACTCATCGCCCGCATCCACATCGGCTCCGGGCGGAGCGAGGAGGTCTTCTTCTGGCTGATCGGATTGGTCCGGGTCTTCGGTCACAGACGATATCACGGCGTAGGCCGGGTAGCCGGCGCGGCCTCGGAGGCCGGCTGCGTGGCGGGCTGGGTGCTCGGCTGGGTCGTTGGCTTGGGCTTCTCAAAATAGATCGGCTTCTGGAGCGTCGGCAACTGCCGCAGCTTTGATTGCGCGACAGCTTTCAGAGTCGGAGGCACGCCTGCAACATCCGCAGCGGCGGAATAGTGCTCTTTCGCAGCATCCCAGTGCGGATTCGTCGGCCTGCTGGCCGCGCCGGTCTCGCGCTGTTTGGCCCATGCCAAGTTCGCCTCGATGTCACCAAGGCCAAGTTGTGACAGGGCAACGAGATAGGCCGGTGCTCCGGAAATCTTCAGCACTTCTCGAAAGTGCTTCTGGGAATCGGCATAGTGCGCCTCAGAATTGCGGGCGGGACCACCGGCCAGACCTTTGTCCAAGTCCGGCAGGGTAGCGAGGTTCCAGTAGTACTCACCTAGGATGGCGTGCCCATCGGCCTGGACAATCGCGTCGTCGGACTCATCCAGAGCCGCCTGCACCAGATCCGGCACCTGCCGCGCCTGCATCGGATCCTCGATCCGCGGCATCTCCTCCACCTGCTTCCGCGCTGTCAGCAGTCGCTGCTGGGCGTTGCTCAAAGCGATCTTGGGCGCATTCATCCGCCAGCGAATCAGATAGATCGCCAGAACAACCACAATCAGCCCCAGAAGGATCTTGGTGCCGTGTTTCTCCCATATCTGCGGAGCCCGCCAGCGAAGCCAGAGGGCCAAGGTATTGGTCTGAAGTTCGTGCCGCCGTTCAGCTTTCATAAGTCCGGCCAGTGTATAGCCCCCTAGCCGCTATTTCCAGTTACCGCAAGATGCGTGACGAATTCTGTAGCGCGCCATTGCCGCCTCTTTGGCGTAATGGCGGCAAACCCAGAAGGTCCGATGTACTGGACGACGCTTAGGGATGACGAGAGGCTGATTGCGGAGAAGACGACGCTGATGGCTTGCCTGGCCTGGCGCCAGATCGCCGATTGCCGGCGAGCAGGTGCACGCCGGGAAGAGATGCTGGCGCACGCGGGGATGGATGAGAAATCGGAGCCGAGTTACACCCACGGCAACCGCAGTAGCAAACGAGCTCATGCAAGCGGTTTGAGCCGTGGACGAAGGGGTAAGCCCCTTGTCCTCTGTTCCGCAGTCGCCCCTCAAGGCGATATATTCGCATATCTGCATACAACGCTTCTGTCGCACCCATTCGCCCATCTTGACATATCAACAGGGAGACTATAGCGTTGCGTGACTCTCTTCATTATGCATGTTCGGCCTGTCGCGTCTTTATTGAGCCGTTCGCATCGCCGATAGCAGAGACAGATCCGTATGCCGCCGCTTGACAGCCATGCCAGTGGTCTGAACACGAGCCTTGACACCGAGGTGGGCAAGGTCGTTATTGAATTGGGCTTAGCCACCCGCACCGAGGTCGATTTCTGCCGCGAACAACAGAAGCAGTCATCCGACCCCAACCAGCGGAGCCTCGCTGAGGTTCTGGTCGAGCATAGCTTCATCACCGTCAATCAGGCAAAACGCATCCGATCCGAGCTTGAGCAGAGGAAGCGGAGCCAGATTCCCGGTTATCGCCTGCTTGAGAAGCTGGGCAAGGGCGCTATGGCCACGGTCTATAAGGCTCGGCAGGAATCGCTTGACCGCATCGTCGCCGTCAAGGTTCTGCCCAAGCGTCTGGCCGAGAACGCCGAGTTCGTCGAGCGTTTTTATAAGGAAGGCCGAGCGGCCGCCCGCCTCAGCCACAACAACATCGTGCAGGCCTACGACGTTGGCTGCTCGCCCGACGGATTCCACTACTTTGTGATGGAGTACATCGAGGGGAAAACGCTTTACGACACCATGCAGCCACCCCCATTGGGTGAGGGACGGGCCTTCTCCGAGGCCGAGGCGCTGGATGTCATGATCCAGATCACCGATGCGCTGGCTCATGCCCACGAGCGAAGCCTGATCCACCGCGATGTCAAGCCCAAGAACATCATCCTTACGCCTCAGGGCATCGCCAAGCTGACCGATCTGGGCTTGGCCCGCGCGACTGACGATAAAGAGGCGGCCGAGTCCGAGGCAGGCAAGGCGTACGGAACGCCGTATTACATTAGCCCCGAGCAGATTCGCGGAGATGTGGACATCGACTTCCGCGCCGACATCTACTCGCTTGGAGCGACGATGTACCACCTCGTGACCGGCCGCCCCCCCTTCGAGGCGGAGACGCCCAGCGCGGTCATGCACAAACACCTGCGCGAGCCTCTGATCCCGCCGGATCACATCAACACGGCGTTGTCCACTGGCATCAGCGAGATCATCGAAGTGGCCATGGCCAAGAAACGCGAAGAGCGCTATGCGTCGACGCGCGACATGCTGGAAGACCTCAAGGCCGTGCATCGCGGCGAGGCGCCTACGCACGCCCGGCGGACAATCGATCTCGACTCACTGGCGAAGGTAGAGGAAACCGGCAAGACCGTTGACCTGCCTCCTGTCGAGGTGCACGAACTGCCTTTCTGGACACAGCCGAGGTTCCTGGCCTGGATGCTAGTGGCCCTGGGCGTTTCCATCCTGGCGAATATCGCGTTGTTGTTCGCCGTCCTGGCCCATCAATAGCAGCATCTTTCTCAAAGGGCGTCTCTCATCAACCGCCCGATCCTGCCCGTGAAGTCGGAGCGCACGAGAACACCTCGCATTGGCATGCCGGTCGCGGAGGGAATGGAAATCAGACCTTCTCGATCTGCCAGTGTTCGAGTTCGAGCGGCGTGGGGCGGCCGAAGATCGTCGTGATGATGCGCACGGCGCCCTTGTCGGCGAGGATTTCGTCGACTTCGCCCTCAAAGTTGATGAACGCGCCGTCGATGACCTTGATCTTGTCGCCCTTTTTGTACTCGGTCTTGAGAGTGGCGCTTTCGGCCGGGCGTTCGGCTTCTTCCAGCATTTTGGACTGGTCTTTGGGCGTCATCGGCGTTGGCTTACCGTTGGAGCCGATGAAGTCGCCAACGCCCTCGGTCTCCTTGATCATGAACCAGACCCTGTCCGGAATTCGGCCGTCCTTATCCAGTTCCAGCTCGATGAACACGTACCCGGGATAGAGCTTGCGTTCGCTCTCGCGACGCACGCCGGCTTTCTGGGTTCGCACACGCTCGGTAGGCACGAGGATGCGCCCGACGTGCTCCTCGAGGCCCTCGATCTTGACCTTCCGGGCCAGCTTCTCGCGGACCTGGTCTTCTTTATTGCTCGCGACTCGCAAGACGAAAAATTGCATGGTCTTTCCGGAAGTCCATCAACTGAAGGGACCGTATTTCAGGACCCCGACCAAGTTGAACAAAAAACTGAACAAGATGTCGTAAACAAACAACGCGATCGCGATCAGGAACATGAACAGGATGACGACCTTCGTGGAACCGATCAGTTCGCGCCGACTGGTCCAATTCACCTTCTTCATCTCGGTTTCAGTGGCGATCAGAAAATCGACGATGCGCGGTTTGTTCTGATACCACCACAGGAGGAAGGCCGAACCCAGAATGAACCCGACCGAGACACCGATGACGAGCCAAGGATACTCTCGACCAAGGGTGCGCAGCTCTGGCTCGCGCGCCAGCACCATTACGTTCAGACTCTGGTAGATGAACCGGCCGACAAAGACGACAAAGAGAACCGAGGCGCCAGCGGTTCCCATTCGGGTCCAGTACCCTTGGCCAGGCTTATACAGATGAAACAGACCGCCACCCAGCGACTTCTCCGGCATGGGCTGCGTTGCACCACCCGTCGCCGATCGGGGCATTGGCTCGCGATCGTTGATAACCTCGTCGTCGGCCATCGGTCGTTCCTTATCGCCCATGTTCATGACCGCCATGCAACCAGAATCCAGGACGCCGCACATTCGCAACGAGCGGACAGTGGGAAATTCCTGATCCGGTCCTACGTCGCCTCAAGCCGCCGTCAGCGCGGTCAAGACGCCGCGGCAGGTAGGGTCCCTTTCGCGGTTGACAAGCACGCCAGGAGGGAATCGAACCCCCAACCTGCCGCTTTGGAGACGGCTGCTCTACCAGTTGAGCTACTGGCGTACAGGCCAGCCGCCGATCGCCGGTCACCGGCCAAAAGGACCAGCCGCCGACAATCAGCGCCCGACAACATATTACTTCCGCTTCACTTTGTGAAGTTTGTGGCTGCGCTCTCGCGGGCAGTACTTCTTCAGCTCGACCTTCTGAACACCACCAGCCACCTTGATCTCGGTGCGGTAGTTCAGGTCGCTGCACGAAGTGCACTGCAGCCACACCATCTCGCGATTTTCCTTGGCCATGACAACACACCTAATGCAATGCCTGGCGGCCAGGCACCAACGGAAACGGACGAATCCGAGCCACTGACGACTGGCCGCCAAACACTGTCGGACTTACTTGATCACCTTCGTCACGACGCCCGAGCCGACGGTCTTGCCGCCTTCACGGATGGCGAAGCGGAGTTTCTCTTCCATGGCGATGGGCGCCTGGAGTTCCACCTCGATGGTCACGTTATCACCGGGCATGACCATCTCGGCGCCGCCGAGGAGCTTGGCGCTTCCGGTCACATCCGTCGTGCGGATGTAGAACTGCGGACGGTAGCCGCTGAAGAATGGCGTATGCCGGCCACCTTCTTCCTTGGTGAGGATGTAGACCTCGCCCTGGAAATGGGTATGCGGCGTAATGCTCTTGGGGGCGGCAAGCACCTGGCCGCGTTCAATCGCATCCTTATCGACGCCCCGAAGCAGCACACCGACGTTGTCGCCGGCGATGCCTTCGTCAAGGGTCTTCTGGAACTGCTCAATGCCGGTGGCAACGGTGGTGGCAGTGTCCTTGAAGCCGACGATCTCGAGCGGGTCGCCGATCTTCACCTTGCCGCGCTCAATACGGCCGGTGGCGACAGTGCCGCGGCCCTTGATCGAGAAGACATCTTCCACGGGCATGAGGAAGGGCTTATCGACAGCGCGTTCGGGGATGGGCACGTACTCGTCAAGCGCCTTGACCAACTCGTCAATCGGCTTACCGGCCACGTCGTCGCCGGGATTCTGCATGGCAGCCAGCGAGTTGCCGCGGATGATCGGGGTGTCATCGCCGGGGAACTCGTACTTGGTCAACAACTCGCGGATCTCAAGCTCGACGAGGTCGAGCAATTCGGGATCATCCACGAGATCAACCTTGTTGAGGAAGACGACGATCTTGGGGACGCCGACCTGGCGAGCCAGCAGGATGTGTTCGCGGGTCTGCGGCATGGGGCCGTCGGCCGCGCTCACGACCAGGATAGCGCCATCCATCTGGGCAGCGCCGGTGATCATGTTCTTGATGTAGTCGGCATGGCCCGGGCAGTCCACGTGGGCGTAATGCCGGGTCTCAGACTCGTATTCCACGTGAGCGGCGGCAATGGTGACGGTCTTGGTGGCGTCGCGGTCGATACCTCCCTTGGCAATCGCTTTGTAATCCTTGGCGGTGACCGAAGGATAGCGAAGCGCTGAACGGGCGCTGAGTGCCGCGGTCAGAGTGGTTTTGCCGTGGTCGATGTGACCGATCGTCCCGACGTTAACGTGGGGCTTCTTGCGCTCGAATACTCCCTTAGCCATGTCCGAAAACCTCCGAGTTAGGATCAGAGCTGGCACTGGGGGTTGAACCCAGGACCTCGTCCTTACCAAGGACGCGCTCTACCACTGAGCTATGCCAGCGACGCCCCAGCCAACCGGCGGAAGCCGGCCTGAGCCGAATCACGCCGATCCGCAATACTGCTAGGGGAAACGTGCGACGACCCTGGCCGGGAAACAATCTGCCGCACGCGTCTCGCCCGCTCCACCGCACGCCGGCGGACTACGCCGATGGACGAAGAGCTTAGAAGGGCAAAAAGTATAAATCACGTCCACGCAATGTCAAATACGCCGGGCGCGATTCGGGCTTCCTGCCTTGCTGAGCGGGGGATCATACCCGCACGCGCGTACTTTTGCCACTGGCGCGCAGCTTACAAAATAACTGTGGACAAGCGCGGCCGCCTGGCGGGCATCCCGCAGCCAACGCATCAGCAGGACGATGCTATCTATAGCTGGTTGGTCCATTGTCCCCGGAGGCAACGAATGAGCAGGCGACAGATGGTGTCAATGGTCGTGGTGATCCTGGCGCTGGCAGGCATGGCGCGCAGCCAGTCGGAGCGCCTGTGGGCGGTTGCCCGGGAAAAGCAACACGCACATCGGTTTTCGACGCTCTTTACCGCTCAGAACGTTCGCGAGCATCTATCGAGTGAGCAAGGGCTTGCGGCAGCACTGGATTGGTGCAGGAGGACGGGGATAACCAAGGTCTACATCGAGACGTTCAGGAGCAACTACACGGCCGACAAGGCCTTGTTATTGAATGCCAAACAGCGTTTTCTGGACGAAGGCTTTCTGGTGAGCGGATGCGTTACAACCACGATCGTGGGCAAGCGGTCGACCGGCTGGAAGGACCTGATCTCCTGCTATACGGACAAAACCACCCAGGAGAATCTGAAGCGGATATTCGAGTTCACGGCTTCGGTTTTCGACGAAGTGATGATCGATGACTTCTGGTTTACGGACTGCGCATGTGCGGAATGTGATGCGGCACGGAAAGCACGGAGAGTGGCGATCGGGGAGAAGACATTCGCCGTAAGTGGCGATGCATGGGAAGATTACCGCTGTGAGCTGATGGTTCGGCTGTCGCAGGAGTACGTCCTGGGGGCGGCCAGACGGGTCAATCCGAAGGTCCGACTGATCATCAAGTACCCTCAGTGGTATGACCGGTTTCATGATCGGGGGTACGAGGTGATCCGCCAGACAAAGGACTTCGACCTGATCTGGGTGGGTACGGAAACGCGGGATTACGCTGACCAGCGATGGGGTGGGACGCCGCAGTACGAGGCCTACTTCATCATGCGGTGGCTTGGCGGGATTGGTGGCGAGAAATGCGGCGGTGGCTGGTTTGACCCCTACGGGACAACGGAAAAGACGTACGTCGAGCAGGCCCGGCAGACGATTCTCGCGGGCGCGAAGGAATCGGTGCTGTTCTGCTACGGATCGCTGCTGCGCGACACCGGGCCGAAGAACGTCGAGGCCCTGCGGGGCCAGATGCCGGAGTTGCTGGCGGTGGCCGACCAGGTGCGTAAGAGGCCAATCGAGGGCATTGCGGCATATAAGCCCGCCAACAGCCATCCAGGGACGGAAGCGAGGGTCTATGACTTTGTCGGCATGATGGGGCTGCCGTTGGTTCCCTGCCATGCGTTTCCGGCGAATGCTGAAGCGGGCTTCTTCCCGGTACACGCGATGAAGGACCCGCAGATCGCGCAGAAGCTGAAGGCGTTCATCGCGAGCGGTAGGCCGACCCTGGTGACCGATGGGCTGGCCGAGGCCTTGGAGGGGCAGGTTGAGCTGAAGGCAGCGAACGTGAAGGTACTGGCGGTGAAGGGCAACCCGAAGGGACTGCTGGACCTGCCACAGGCGGACCTGGATGGTATTCGCAGCGCAATGCTGGGCAAGCTGAATGTGACGTTCACCGGCCCCGGCAAGGTGGGTTTGTACCTGTTCGCGGATGGGAGCTGGGTGGTGGAGAATTTCAACGATGAGGCGATTAAGGCGAGGCTGAACGGCCGCGATCTGGAGGTGCCGGCGCGAGGCTGGATTCAACAGTGGAAATGAGCGGCCGCCGCCCTACCGCCACTCGTGCCGGGGATAGCGGCGGGAGAGCTCTTTCTTCACCGCGGGGTACAGGTTGGTCCAGAAATTGGCCAGGTCGTCGGTAACCTGGACGGGCCGCATATTGGGGGCGAGGATCTCCAGCAGCAGGGGAACCCGCCCCCCCGCCACCGCGGGCGACTGCGTGAGGCCGTAGAAATCCTGTATCTTGGCCCGGCCGCGCGGCGGCTGGCCGGCGGCGTATTCGATCTTCATCCGCCAGCCACGGGGCAGCTCGATGCGCTCGGGGGCCATTCTCTCGACAAACTGCTGGTCGGACCAGCTCAAGGCATCCTTCACGTGCTGGAGGCAGGGACGGTCCTTAATCTGGTTGTAGCGTGTAGCGCCAGCGCAGATCTCCTGAAGGATGACCGCGACCTCATCAGCGTCGTAAGTGATGAGCCGCCGCTCGGGAAACCACTGGGCAACGCAGCGGGTGCGCTCGATCCACTGGTGGACGGGGTAATCCCAGCGGTCAAGCTTGAGGGCGCCGGCGGACACCTGCTCGGCCAGGATGCGGGCGGCATCACCGGGATCGGGATTGGGGCGCAGCTTTTCGAAGATCACCAAGCCCTCGAACAGATCGCGCTCGGCGGCCTCAACCGTCTGCGCATCGGTGTTGTAGACGGTCTCGTTGCGGTGCTGGATGCGATCGGGGTGGACAGCGTGTAGCCAGTCGGGATCGATCTCGGTGACCAGCGAGAGAACGGTCTTCACATTCTGCCCAGCGCCGATCTCGCTGATCTCGACGGGCAGCAACAGACCCTCGTGCTGGGCAACGGACTCGGGATCGAGCTGGGCGCGGCGGTTTCGCGTCAGGGCGCAGGCAAGGTTCGATGGGTTACGGCGGAGGGCAAGGTGATCGGGGAAAGCCGCCAGGAGCGCCTTCGCTATGGTGGCGACGGACCCTGGGGATGGGCGGGAGGAACCCGCCTCGCCGGATCGCCGTGAAAGTGCCGTCAGATGAGCTGAGTGCGCGGCATCGAGGTAGAGTTTCCAGGTGCGATCGATTTCGCGGCAGGCGATGGCGTGGATGCCCTTGGCGCCGCAGCGACTTGTGTCGAAACGCATGGCGAGGGCCGTCTCAAAGGCGCGCTCGAGAACGGCGAAGTCCGATCGCGGGCCGGGTAAGAGATCATCGGCGAACCGGTGCTTCTGGCCGCGAATGAGGATATCGCGCTCGGAAATGAGGGCTGCCCAGAGAGCGGCCCGTTTCAGGCAGTCCAGCTCAGCGGCGGCAATCAGCATGCGGGAGAGACGCGGGTGCATCGGGAGGCGCGCCATGACCCTGCCTCGCTTCGTGAGTCCGCGTTGGTCGAGAGCGCCGAGTTCTCCGAGGACATGAAGCGCCTGCTCAAGGGCGAGCGAATCGGGCGGTTCGAGCCAGGGGAAAGCCGCCGGCTCGATGCCGAGAAACAGGAGTTGAAGGGCAACCTCGGCCAGGTCGAGGCGCTGGACCTCGGGCGTGGTGTGGCGCGGACGATGGCGGTGGTCGGCTTCGAGCCAGAGCCGGCGGCATGTGCCTGGGGCGGTTCGGCCGGCTCGGCCGGCTCTCTGGTCGGCCGAGGCCTGGCTGATGGGCTCCACCATGAGAACGTTGATGCCTCGGCGCGGGTCAAACCGATTCACGCGGGCGAGGCCCGAGTCGATGACATGGCGGATGCCCTCGATGGTGATGGATGTCTCGGCGACATTGGTCGATACAATCACCTTGCGATGGACCGCAGGGCAGAGGGCGGCATCCTGTTGATCCGCGGGCAACTCGGAATAGAGAGGAAAGATGGCCAGCGGCTCGGCCGGGGTGCTGAGTTGCTGGCACTGCTCGATGGTCCGTCGGATTTCGTATGCGCCGGGCATGAAGATCAGGACATCGCCGCTCTCGTGGCTCTCCAGCAGGTCGGCCAGGGCGTCGGCGGCCAGCTCCCAAGGCGGAATCGCCGTCGGCGAACCAAGACGCCGTGGCCGTGAGCGCGTCGGGCGCTGGGCAAGGTAGATGGTCTGGATGGGATGAGTGCGCCCGTGGGCCTCGAGCGTGGGGCACGCCAGATACAGGCTCACGCGCTGGGTATCCAGCGTGGCCGACATGACAATGAGTCGCAGGTCCGGGCGGGCGGACTCCTGGAGCTGCCGCACGAGGGCGAGCGAGACATCGCTGGCCAGGTTTCGCTCATGAAACTCATCAAGGATGACAGCGCTGATGCCATCGAGTTCAGGGTTGGACTGAAGCTGTCGAAGGAACAGGCCCTCGGTCACGAAACGAATGCGGGTTTCCCTGCCAACCTGTGATTCATGGCGGGTCTGGTAGCCGACAAGCTGCCCAAGAGGGCAATCCATCTCGCGCGCAACGCGCTTGGCGACGAGCCGGGCTGCAAGCCGCCGAGGCTGGAGGCAGACGATCTGACCCGCGAACTGGCCGGAACGCACCATGAATTGCGGCGCCTGAGTGGTTTTGCCCGAACCCGTGGGCGCGGTGAGAACAAGGCGATTGCCGGCGGCAAGGGCGGCGAGGATGTCGCGCTCGATGGCGTGAATGGGGAGCATCGCAGGGCTGGCATTGTAGCGTGGACCTGATGGTTTGGGGCGGGCAGGGGATGGAACCGCAATGCAGCGGCTGTTGATTGGCGGCATCAGCCCGGGGATACTGCCGGGCAACACTTCAAGAAGGAGCCTTCATGCACGACCATGCGCATCACGGCCGCTGTGCGGCATGTCACATCTCACGGCGTTCATTTCTGGGAACCACCTCCGCGGCTGTTGTCAGCGTGATGCTGACATCCTGCGCATCCAGGTCCGGAAAGAACACCATCCAGCCGATCCAGGCGTTGGGGCCGGGATCCAAATGCCAGCCCACGCTGCGCGCGTGCTTCGTGCGCCGCAAGGAGGCCTATGGCATGCGCTGGCCCGGCGCGGTGTACGACGGCGAGGCAGCGCTGAAGCTGTATACCGGCCAGATCCAGGCGGCGGCGGCCGATATGGGCATGAAGCTGGACCTGCGCCCCGAACCGATCTACAGCCCTGCCGAGGCCGACACATGGCTTGCGGGATCGGTCAGCGCCAAGCCCGACGGGCAGTTGGTGGTACTGCTGGACCGGCAGTTGCATGCTTGGCCGACGGCGGTCAAGGCGATCGACACGAAGATACCGACGGTCGTGTTCTCGCCCGTGGGGACTTCCTTCACGACCAACACCGATGCGCCATCCAGAAAGCCGGGCTGCATGATCTGCTCGACTGACGATTTCTCCGAGGTGCGCTACGGGATGAAGATGATCGGGGCTGGGGCGAAGATGAAGGCAACGCGATGCCTCGTCATCGCCGGCAATGCCAGGGTGGAGCGGGAGATCCCGGACCTGGGAATCAAGCTGCGGTACATCCCGGCCAAAACGTTCCTGGAGTTGTACCAGCAGACGGCCGACACGCCGGAAATCGTGGCGATGGCCGATGACATGATCCGGCATTCACGTGGCATGCGCGACGCGACTCGGCAGGATGTGATCAACGGGGTCAAGAGCTATGTCGTAGCGCGAACACTGCTGCAGCGGGAAGAGTCGGACGCGATTTCGATGGACTGCCTGGGCGCGCTCGGCGAAAGCACGGTAAGCCTGCCCTGCATCGCCTGGGCGAAGATGAACGATGACGGCATCCCAGCAGCCTGTGAGGCGGACGTGGGCGCGATCGCCACCCATTGCATGGTGCAGTACCTGTTCGACCGCCCGGGTTTCCAGCAGGATCCGGTGGCGGACACCGCGCAGGATGCGGTGATCGGGGCTCACTGCTCATGCCCGACGCGGCTGCACGGATTCGGCACCAGGCCCGAGCCATATGACATCGTGCACCATCACGGACAGCGCGATGCCACAGCGCGGACACGATGGAAGCCGGGGCAGCGGGTGACCTTGGCCGACGTGGTTCCAGGGTCAAAGGACAAGCCTACGCAGGTGATCGCGGCGGCGGGAACGGTGGTGGACAATGTCTCCGTGCCGCCGGCCGGCGGGTGCGTGATTTCGGTGCGGGTGAAGTTCGACTCGAACACGGATGTGCTGACGTTCCCCGGATTCCACCAGCTCTTCTTCTACCTCTATGCTATCCCTCTGGAGCTGAATCATGCTGTCCATCTTGCCGCTCATCTCACCCTGCGCCTGGATCATGCTGTCCATCTTGCCGCTCATCTCACCTTGCGCCTGGATCA
>CAZMXI010000068.1:0-24166 GCA_964570205.1 uncultured Tepidisphaeraceae bacterium | reverse complement strand
GGCCCAGTCCACGGCCACGGTCAGCCTCCGCTCCTTCTGGACCTCTCCGCGCTCGGCCTTGAACCTGACGGACGGCGGGCGCACTTGATTCCATACGGGAAAGATTGCACCCTGATTGTTGACTACAAGGGACTCGCCGAACTGGCGATGCGGTCTGGCGTCATCTCCAACATCCACGCGGACTTTGCGTCCCCCCAGACCGGTACAACGCAGCGGCGGCACATTGTTCATGGCCCAGCTCATGACATCGAGCGTGTGAATGTTTTGCTCGACGATGACATCGCCGGAAACGCCGTTGAAGTTCTCGCGGAAGGTGCGGAGCCAGCCGCCCATGACGCTGAGCACCACCAGCACCATCGCCGTGCACAACATGACCGCGACAAGCGAAACCCAGGCGATTCGGCGCTTGCGAAGGTATTTGAGGATCAGGTGGAGCTTATACACGCGACTCCTAGTCGACCGGCCTCATCAACGGGAATAGTATCACATCGCGGATGCTTTCAGCGCCGGTGAGCATCATGGCCAGCCGGTCCACGCCCAGGCCCATTCCTCCCGCGGGGGGCATGCCGTATTTAAGGGCGGTGAGGAAGTCCTCGTCCACTTTCTGCTGCTCTTCCTTGTCGCCCACCTGGTGGTGGAAGTGCTTTTCCTGCACGTCGGGGTCGTTGAGCTCGGTATAGCCGGGGGAGATTTCCTGGCCGTTGATGGCCAGTTCGTAGACATCGGCGAAGAAGGGATCCTGCTTGTTCTCCCGGGCCAGCGGGATGATGACGCTGGGGACGTGGGTGACGAAGGTGGGGTCGATAAGGGTGGGCTCGATGAGCTTCTCGTAAACCTGTTGAAGCTGCTCGGCGGGCTCCAGTGCGCTGAGAACACGAGCAATCTGCTCGGCCGTTCCAGGGCGCATATGAACATTGTGCTCTAATTGGGTTGTCTGCGCAGGCGTGAGACCAGTCGTCCGGGCAACGTGTTGGGCCATTTTGTGGCGACCCTCAGAATGCATCCGCTCAGTCATCATCTCAACAACCTTGAGAAAAGCTGGTTCGTCCTTCTGCAGCGAATGCTTAGTGAACTTCCACCCTGTATATTCTCTGACGAGGTCGACTAGGCGCACGCGCTTCCAAGGGCGGGTCAGGTTAATTCGCTTAATAATGAACGCCTTGAGAAGGTGTAAGCGCTGTTCCTCACGAGTCTTTCCAGCGAGCGAATCCGCGATCTCCTGGAGGAAGGCGTCGAATCCTGGTTGGCCTCGTTCGTAACCTTCACTTGCAGTGCGTCGTGCCTCGTGTTCGGCTGGTGTTGCGAGGACAAGGAACGGGTTCCTTCCCTCTTGGGAATCGAGCAGGTCCAGCCGCGCTTTGCATATCCCTTCTAGGCTCGCACCCGTTCCATTCATATAAGCATCCACGGCCCTCTTGCCAGTGGCGTCGTGGTGCTCGATCTTCAAGGTGCCCATCACCTTCTGGGCGATGTGACAGATCATGCTTTCGACTAGTTCGGCCATGGTTTCCCAGCTTCCGAATGCCTCGTAGGCCTCGAGCATGGTGAATTCGGGGTTGTGGCGGGGGCTGATGCCTTCGTTGCGGAAGTTGCGGTTGAGCTCGAAGACCTTATTAAAACCGCCGACGAGCAGGCGCTTGAGGTAGAGTTCCGGGGCGATGCGAAGGTAGAGGGGGATGTTGAGGGCGTTGTGGTGGGTGGTGAAGGGTCGGGCGGCCGCTCCGCCGGCGAGGGCCTGCATCATGGGGGTCTCGACCTCGGCGAAGCCGCGGCCTTTCATGAAGGAGCGGATTTCATCCACGATGGCCATGCGGAGCTTGAGGATGCGCATGACATCGGGGTTGGCCCAGAGGTCGACGTAGCGCTGGCGGTAGCGGAGTTCGACATCGGAGAGGCCTTCCCACTTGGCAGGGGGCGGCAGAAGGGCCTTGGAGGCGACGGAGACGGCGGTGGCCCAGATGGTGATCTCGCCCTTGCGGGTGACGCCCAGGGGGCCTTCGACGACGAGGAGGTCGCCGAGGTCGATGAGAGAATTGACCTGCCAGGCAGTCTCGTCGAGGCGCTTTTTGTCCAGGGCGACCTGGAGGTCGCCGGTTTCATCGCGGAGGGTGAGGAACGAGAGCTTGCCCATGTCGCGTTTGAGCATGACACGGCCGGCGGCCTTGACGGCGGGTCCGCCGTCGTGCCCCATCTCCGGTTTGTACAGGGACTTAACTTCGGCCAAGGGCTGGACGGCCTCGGTTCGCTGGCCGTAGGGGTCGAGGCCCATTTCGCGCAACTGCTCGCGTTTGTGGCGTCGTTCCTGCTCGTACGAACTGGTGGTTTGCTGTTCCATAGGGGCGTATTTTGACGAAAGAGGAACGATGATAGTGCAGGTGTGGCATTTTGCAATTGGAGTATGCGACGGCCGAGGGGACGGCAAGTGCTTGATTTGTCGGCATATAGGGTGGTGAACTGTTGCGGCGACGGCCGGGCGGCTGGTCGGCCGATTGACACCCAAATCCTTGGCCATTATCGTTTTGGGTCTGTGATACGGAGGTATACATGCAAGAGTTCGAGACATTGAAGAGGCTTGTTCTGGAAGCGGAAGACGATGTGTCCAAGGCCTCTGGCGGGAATAAGGCAGCCGGCACGCGAGTGCGGAAGAAGATGCAGGAGATCAAGTCGGCCGCCCAGGAAGTACGTAAGAAGATACTCGAAGGCCGCGAAGGCGAGGCAGGCACGCCTGAGGGTGAGGCCGAAGCCCAGCAGCCATAGGTTGCGATCGCATGTTGCCCGGCGTGCATCTGGATCGCCCGGCGGGGTGCGCGGATGTGACAGATGGGTTTTTCGGGGGCGAACGCCGGTTCGCCCCCGGTTCTGCATACGGAAGCCGAATGCCGCCCAAATACCTGTTTGACATTTCGGGAATTGACCTGAACCAGGTCATGTTCGATCAGGAGGCGATTCGCCAATTCAACCCGCAGCGTGGGGCGATGGAGCATTTGAACGCGATCATCTGGGCAAATGGCGAGACGGGCCAGCTCGTGGGTTACAAGGATGTGCGGTCGGACGAATTCTGGGTGGAGGGGCATATTCCGGGTCGGCCGCTGCTGCCGGGGGTGATCATGATCGAAGCGGCGGCGCAGCTCGCCTCGTTCTATTGCCGAAGATATGTGGGGTGGGAGGGATTCGTGGGTTTCGGGGGCGTGACGGACACGAAGTTCCGTCAACAAGTAGGTCCGGGGTGCCGGCTGTATCTGCTGGGGCAGAAAATATGGCAGCGGCACGGGCGGATTTTCTGCCAGATCCAGGGGATCGTGAATGGGAACATCGTTCTGGAGACGGGGATCACGGGTACGCAATTGTGAGGTCCTGCCATGTTCAGAAGCGCCGGGGTGTCGGCGATCGCGGTGGCGGTGATGATCTGCGGGGGGTGCGCGGAATTCGAGAAGCC
The DNA here is from genome assembly GCA_964570205.1 of uncultured Tepidisphaeraceae bacterium. Taxonomy (GTDB): domain Bacteria; phylum Planctomycetota; class Phycisphaerae; order Tepidisphaerales; family Tepidisphaeraceae; genus CAZMXI01. Next base: position 20,730 of record CAZMXI010000068.1, on the reverse strand, counting down.
ATCGGCGGCGGTGAGCTCGGTGTCGCTGGGGAAGATCGACCCGCAGGGGTTCACGATGAATGTGATGGTGGATGTGAAGAACCCCAACGCGGTGGCGATTCCGCTGGCGGAGGTGGATTATGCGCTGGCGATGTCGGGAAGCGAGTTTCTGAAGGGGCAGGCAGCGCCCGGCGGGTCGGTGCCGAAGAGCGGTCAGCGAACGGTCGCGCTGCCGGTGCAGGTGAGCTTTGAGAACCTGCTGACGGTGAGCGACGCCATTGCGCGATCGGGGGGAAAGATACCGTACAAGATCGACGCGGGGATCGGGTTCACGCAGGAATCGATTCCGCTGCTGAAGGAGAAGGTGCGGGTGCCGGTGTCGTACAGCGGGATGCTGGATGTGCGGGAGGTGCTGAACGACCCGATGCTGCTGTTGCGCAGCCCGGCAGCGCGGAAGCTGGCCGAGCAGGCGCTGGGGAGCGTGTTCGGGCGGTAGGGGAAGGTGGCGGGCGGATCAAGGGGCGGGGGGTTGGAGATTGATCCGCAGTTCAAGCCGAGTGCCCGCACGGAGGACAAGAAGGCGGACATCGCCGCCGCGGGCGGAGAGGGCGGCCCATGTGGTGAGGTCACCGATGGGCTCATCGCCCATTTCGAGGATGAAATCGCCTTTGCGCAGACCGCTTTTCTGGGCGATGGAGTCGCGATCGACCTGATCGACGACGATTGCGGGGTGATCGGCCAGGGCGGGATGGCGCTGGCGGAGGGGGTCATCCGGGAGAATTTCGGTGAGGCGAGCGCCGATGATGGCGCGCTGGATGGAGCCGACCTTGATCAATTGATCGATGATGGGGCGGATGGCGGGGCCGCCGAGGAACTGTCCATAGCGGACGAGGCCGGCGACGGTGCCGTCCATGTTGACGGTGACACCGTAGTCGCGCTGGCCGCCAGTCCAGATCATGAGCCGGCCGCTGGCGTTATTGGGGTTGAGGAGCATGACGAGGGCGCCTTCGGCGGGCTTGTGCTCGCCGAGGCGGACGGGCTTGCCGAGGGGCTTGTCGAGCTTGAGGATGGTAAGCTGGGTCTTTTCATCCGCGCCGACGAAGCTGGCGTTGGCCAGGACATCGCCGACCATGAGGCGGACGGGGCTGGCTTCGATGGTTTCGCGCTCGATGTACAGGGGAACGAGGACATGGCCGGCATCGTCGAGGAGCAGGCCGATGTTGTTGGGGGCGAAGGCGTTTTCGGCAGGCCGGGCGGTGATGCGCAGCGGGCCGCCCAGGTCGAGCTGGCCATCTTCGCGCATGCCGCCGCCGGAGTGGATGATGATGGACTCGGCGCCGCGGGGCTCGAGGATCGTCTCGCCGTTGGGGCCAGGGCGCGCGGTCCAGCCGGTGGGCGGCTGGGTGGGCACGGGGACCTTCTGAGGGCCGGGCTGGTCGGATGGCCGGGTTGAGGGCGTGATCAGCATCTTGAGTTTCCCGGCATTTCCCGCGATGGCCTCCTTCTGATGGTCTTCCAGCTTTTTCTGCACGGCGGGGTCGATAACTCCGCCCCATTTTCTGAGCGGGTCATCCTTGGCGGCGACGTCTCTCAGCCATCCGGGCGTGGGCAGTTGCACGCGGACGACGCCCCCCTGGACATCGCGATAGAGAGTTTGAGTCTGGCGATTGAGTTCCTGGAGGAGGGGATAGCTGCTTTCCTGGCCAGGGGCTGCAGAGGGCGCGAGGAACAACAGGGCGAGGGTGGCGGATGCGGCGGGCCGACGGGCGCGCAACAGCAACGATTGCCGCGGGCGGCGCTGCGCAGGCTGCGGAGGATGGTCTCGGTCGGCGTTCATAAGCGTTCTAGAAGGAACCGGATCGCAGGGTGATCTGACCGCTGAGCAGTTTCTCCTGGCGTTCCTGCCAGCGATGCAGATCGTCGGAGAACTCTCTGGCTTCTTCCAGCGACTTGAACTTCTGGATGCCCAGAACGGCCCCCGACTCATCCGTGATGGACACCTGGTAGGACACAGGAACCGGCGCGCCCTGCTGCCGGTCGGCGGCGATGTTGCCCAGCCTCGCGACGCGGCCCGCCATGAATGCCACGGCGAGGCACGCGGCGGCGGCGATGCCAATGCGAATCCACTGCCAGGGCAGCGTGGCGTGGTCGGGCGCGGCCTGAGGCCCGGGATGCAAGGGTCGGCCGATCCGCCGCCGGATGTTCTCGACCGCCCGGTCGGCGGCGGCATCGTCCGGTTCGATGGCGGCGAAGAATCCGGCGCGCAAGGCGCGCAGGGCGCGCGACTCCTCCAGTTGGGCGGCCAGGGCGGGTTCGGCCGCAAGCCGTCGTTGCACCGCCGAAGCCTCGTGGGCGGGCAGTTCGCCGTCGAGGTAGAGCTCGAGGATTTCTGCGGGTTCGTCGGTCATGGAGAACCGGTCTTCAACAGCGGGCCGTTCAGGGCTTCATGTATTCCTTGAGTTTATCGGCCAATTGCCGACGGCCGCGGTGCAGCCAGGTTTTGACCTGTGGGATGGTGACGCCCAGCACGTCGGCGATCTCGACATACGACAGTTGCTCATACTCACACAGCACCAATGCTGCCCGGAAGTGGTCCGGTAACTGGCCGATTGCATCGCGCACATGTTCGATTGCCTCGGCATCGACCATTCCGGCGGCGGGCGTGTGCCCCTTGCCGGGATGGTCGTCGGCGACCAAGTGCATCCGCGGCTGCCGCAATGTGCGCAAAGCCTCATTTACGACGGTTTTGCGCATCAAGCCGGCCGGTTCGCGCCAATCGTATCGGTCGCGGTGCTCGTAGAGGTTGAGGATGGCTTGTTGAAGGACATCCTCGGCCGCGGCGAGCGACCCGACAATTCCTCGGGCGATTGCCAGCAATCGCCGGGAGTGAAGGCGAACGGCCTGCTCGAACAGTTCGCCGGTGGAGTCCGGCATGCCGCGATACTTTAGCTCCCTGTTAGACACTCACCCGCCGGGAAAAAGTTGCATCGGATTATACCGAAGGATGGCGGGGCGGACAGGCGGGGGGTGGGTTTGGATCGCGGCGACGCAACTCGACGAGAATCTGCTCCAAACGCCGGTCCACCGCGTGCAGGGTCGCCTGGCGCGACCAGTGAACCAGCAGTACCGTGCAGGTGGCGGCCAGCAGGACCAGCACGGCGCCGGCAATCGCCATGGGCCAGCCGATGCGCACGCCGAAATACCAGAGGATCTCCCAGGTGCGGCGGGGGTCCACCGTTTCCGGCGGTGCTGTCGCCAGGTGGCGAATTGAGGGCATGACATACACCACCAACATCCAGTACAGCGTCAAGACCAGCGCCGCTGAGAGCACCCAGAATCCTGCCGTTATCGCCGTCAGCCCGCGCACGAGCCGGCGATCCCGGCGGATCAGCCGTTCGACTGCCCGCTGGTCGGCGTCGGCGCCCAGTTCAGCCGGTTCTCTGTCAGGTTTGTGTTCGCTCATGTTCCTGTCTCCGCTGAAGCTCCTTGCGCAGTTCCCGTTTTGCGTAATGCAGTCGCGACCGCACCGTGCCGGCCGGGCAGCCGATCACCTGTCCAATCTGCTCGGGCGACATGTCTTCCATGAACCGAAGCAGCAGCACCTCCCGATGCTCGATGCTCAGGCGGTCCATCGCCAGATGCACTTGCTGGATTTCCTCGGGCGTGAGGCCTGGCTCCGGGGCATCCTCCGGCAGGTCGGCCTCTATCAGCGGCACGCATTTCACGTGCTGGCGACGCAGTGCCCGGTAAGCCCGATCCCGTGCAATGCGGTACATCCAGGCCGCAAGCGCGCCGTTGTCCCGCAAACGCCACAGCCCTCGAAAGACGTCCGCCCAGACCTCCTGAATCGCATCCTCAACGTCTTCCGGCCTGTCCAGCAGCCTCCGGAGATAGCGCCGCACTCGCGGCCCGTACCGGCGCACCAATTCAGCGAATGCCGCCTCGCTGCCAATCTGGCATCGCAGCACCAGCAACTGCTCGTAGACAAAATCGGTCCGATCGGTCATCCGCAGCACCTTCTGATAGGTTGCGCCGATTCTCGCAGCGTTCGAGCAAATCGAACAGATGATCGGATGCTCTTCAAGGGCGTCAGTCGCGAGTTCTGTCGATCGGTTCAACTGGACTGCGCCCGAATGGCGCGTAACCTTGGCCGGCATGAGCGATCGTTTGACCATTGCCCGGTGGATGGACAACCGGCAGAACGAGATTGACGGGGCGCACGTGTATCGCACGCTGGCCCAGTTGGAGTCGCAGCCGCAGCTTGTGGAGTTGTACCGGCGGCTGGCCGAGTCGGAGGAGCAGCACGCGACGTTCTGGGAGGGCAAGATAGGGCAGGCGGGAGGGTCGTTCAAGCCGCGCCGGCCTACATTGCGGGCGAGGGCACTGACGTGGCTTGCGCGACGGTTCGGGCCGGCGTTCATCGTGCCGACGCTGGCGATGCGCGAGCAGGCCGACCGCAACGGCTATGACAACCAACCCGAGGCGCGCGAGGCGAAGCTGGCCAACGCCGAGCATTCGCACGCGCGGCTGCTGGTGGAGGTGGCCGGCGGCAATCAGGCCGGCATGGAGGGCGGCGTGCTGGCGCGGCTGGAGGGGCGGCATCGGTCCATCGGCGGGAATGCGTTGCGGGCGGCCGTGCTGGGGGCCAACGACGGTTTGGTGTCGAACCTGTCGCTGGTGATGGGGGTGGCGGGAGCGGCGGTGGAATCGCAGACGATCCTGATCACTGGCCTGGCGGGATTGCTGGCGGGGGCGTGCTCGATGGCGATGGGCGAGTGGCTGAGCGTGCGGAGCTCGCGCGAGCTGGCCGAGCGGCAGGTGGCCATCGAGGCCGAGGAACTGCGCGAGGCCCCGGAAGAAGAGGCGCACGAGCTGTCGCTGATCTACCAGGCCAAGGGCCTGCCGCCTGAGGATGCCGCGGCGCTGGCGAAAAAGCTGATCGCCGATGAGAAGACCGCGCTCGAGACGCTCACCCGCGAGGAATTAGGCCTGGACCCGGAAGAGCTGGGCGGATCGGCGTGGGAGGCGGCGATCTCGTCGTTTGCGCTGTTCGTGGTGGGGGCAATCTTCCCGGTGCTGCCGTTCTTCTTCATGACGGGATATGCATCGATCCTGACGAGCATCGCAGTGAGCACGCTGGCGCTGTTCGCCATCGGAGCGGCCATCACGCTGATGACCGGAAGGGGCGTCGTCTTCTCCGGCATGCGCCAGGTGCTGATCGGCCTGGCGGCGGCGGGGGTGACGTTCGGCATCGGGCGGTTGATCGGGGTTTCGCTGGGAGGGTGAAAGCGCGAGCTGAAGGAGGCGTATAGAGGCGGGGTTTCTTGTGATTCGGGCGGTTCTGGGGCACAATCGGGGCATGAAATCCGCACTTCCTGTCGCATTCATTGCTTTGATGCTGATATCGTGCAACACCGCCATGTCGGCGGACCAGAAACTGCCTCTGCGGATCACCGTGGCGGCCGGCGATGTGGAGCGGATCGACACGCCGATCAGCGTCGAGCTGGGAGGGGCTTTGCCGGAGCAGGTGCGGCTGGTCGAGATCAAGGGCGGCCAGCAGGTTCCGACGGCGGCTCAGGTTGAGAAGTCAACGCCGAACCGGCTGCATTTCATGCTGTCGGGCAGGACGGCCAAGAATGCCTCGCGCGTGTTCGAGTTGTCGGCCGGGCAGGGCGCGGCCGGGCCGCAGGTGGCGGTCAGCCGGGATGAGAAGACGCTGTCGGTAAAGATCGGCGAGAAGCCGGTGCTGCAATACAACCATGCGCCGGTTCCGCCGCCGCCGGGGAAGAATCCACTGTTCACGCGGTCGGGCTTTTTCCATCCGCTGTGGTCGCCGAGCGGGTTTGTGCTGACGAACATTCACCCGGCCGACCACATTCATCACCTGGGATTGTGGAACCCATGGACGAACACGACGTTTGAGGGGCGAAACGTCGATTTCTGGAACATCGGCGACGGCAAGGGCACGGTGCGGTTCGTGAAGTTCAACGGCAGCGAGTCCGGGCCGGTTTTCGGGTCGTTTTCGGCCAACGTCGAGCACGTGGACCTCAAGGCGCCGGGCGGCGAGAAGGTGGCGCTGAACGAAAAGCTGGATATTCGCGTGTGGAACATCGCCGAAGGCGGCTACCTGTTCGATTTCGTAACGACCCAGCGATGCGCCAGCCAGAGCGCCCTGGTGCTGAACCAGTATCGCTATGGCGGCTTTGGCTTCCGCGCCACAGCGGCGTGGAAGAATCCCAAGTCGGATCTGCTGACGTCCGAAGGCAAGCACCGCCGCAACGGCAACCACACCCGGGCGAAGTGGGTGAACGTGTTCGGCCCGGCGGGGCAGGGCGATGCGGGCGTGATCTTCATGAGCAATCCGCAGAACCGGGAGTACCCCGAGCCGATCCGGGTGTGGGCGACCGAGTCGGACATGTTCGTGAACTTTTCGCCGACGGTGCTGAAGAGCTGGACGCTGGAGCCGGGGAACGACTATACGCTGCGGTACCGGGTGTTCATGTACGACGGCAAGCTGGATGCGGCGGCGGCCGAGCGCCTGTGGCAGGACTTCGGCAACCCGCCGAAGGTGACGATTGAGGCGAAGTAGCCGAACGGGCAGGGATTTCCGATCAGCGGGGCGCGCGGCAGGAGGATCGATGATGTCTGGAAAACGATGGTCGCGTCGGGCGCTGTTGAAGTCGGCATCGGCCGCGGTTGCAGCGCCGCTGGTGTTCACGTCGGCATTGCGGGGGGCGAATGCGCCATCCAACCGGATCAACATAGGCGTGATCGGCACCGGCCGCATGGGCAGCGGCGACATGATGGAGGTGATGGGTTTTGGCGATGTGTCGATCATCGCGGTGTGCGATGTGGACAGGAGGCGGGCAGCGCTGGCGAAGCAGCGGGTTGAGACGTTTTACGCGACGAGAAGCGCGGCGGGCGCGTACAAGGGATGCACGGCCTATGGCGACTTTCGCGAGCTGGTCGCCCGGCCGGATATCGATGCGGTGATGATCTGCACGCCGGAGCACTGGCATGCGCTGGCGGGCATGGCGGCGGCCCGTGCGGGGAAGGACATTTTTGTCCAGAAGCCGCTGACGATGTCGCTGGTGGAGGGGCGGGTGCTGTCGGACACGGTGCGGCGGTATGGGCGGATCCTGCAGGTGGGGTCTCAGCAGCGGTCGGACACCCGTTTTCGGTTTGCGTGCGAGCTGGCGCGGAACCAGTACATCGGCAAGCTGCACACGGTGAAGGTGGGGCTGCCGATGGACCCGGGCACCACTCCGAAGAAGGCGATGCCGGTTCCGCCGGAGCTGGATTACGACTTCTGGCTTGGCCCGTGCCGATACGAGCCCTATACCGAGGAACGGGTGCATCCGCAGAAGTCGTTCGACCGGCCGGGCTGGCTGCGGATTCACGACTATTGCCTGGGGATGATCACGGGTTGGGGGTCGCACCACAACGACATTGCCCAATGGGGCATGGGCACGGAGCATACCGGGCCGGTGGAGATCACTGCGACGGCCCAGTTTCCCAAGGATGGGCTCTGGGATGTGCACCTGTCGCACCGGATCGAGTACACGTACGCCAACGGCGTGAAGGTGTTATGCACGGACTCCAACCAGAACAAGGCGGGCGTGACTTTTGAGGGAACCGAGGGGTGGGTGTATGTGGATCGTGGCCGGATCGACGCCAATCCGAAGAGCCTGTTGACGGCAACGATCCAGCCCAACGAGACCCACCTGTACGAGAGCAGGCACCACAAGGGGAACTGGATCGAGTGCATGAAGAGCCGCCGGCCGACGATCTGCCCGGTGGAGGTGGGGCACCGGTCGAACTCGGTGTGCATCCTGGGCGATATCGCGATGCGACTGAGGCGAAAGCTCCGGTGGGACCCGCAGCGGGAGCTGTTTGTCGGCGATGAGGAGGCCAATCGGCTGCTGTCGCGGCCGTATCGCGAGCCGTGGGCGCTGTGAGGCGATTCGGGCGACGACGCGGAAGGGCCCTACTTCCTGCGCCCCGCGTCGCCGCGAATATGGCCACTGCCCATAACGATCCACTTATAGGTTGTGAGATCCGCTGCGCCCATGGGGCCGCGCGCGTGGAGCTTGTCGGTGCTGATGCCGACCTCCGCGCCCAGACCGTATTCGCCGCCATCGCTGAATCGCGTTGATGCGTTGACCATCACGCTGCCGCTGTCCACCGCCTTGACGAAACGATCGGCGGATTCGAGAGATTCGGTGATGATGGCGTCGGTGTGATGGCTGCCATATCGATTGATGTGCTCGATCGCCGCATCGAGGGAATCCACCACTTTTACGGCGATGGTCAGCGCCAGGTACTCGGTGTGCCAGTCCTGCGCGTCGGCCGCTTCAGCTTTCGGATAGAGGGCGAGCGCCCGCTGGTCAGCGCGGATTGCGACGCCGGCATCGGCCAGGTCTTGGCAGACTCTCGGCAGGTATTCGCCGGCGATATCCCGATGAAAGAGGATCTTCTCGGCGGCATTGCAGACCGCGCCGCCGGGGTAGCCGGTCTTGGCGTTGACGCAGATTTCCCGGACCTGCCGTTCCATCGACCGAGTGGCCGAGTCGACGTAGACGTGGCAGTTGCCGGTGTAATGCTTGAGCACGGGAATCGTTGATTCCTTCACTACTGTCCGGATCAGACTCTCGCCGCCGCGCGGAATCACCAGGTCAATGTGCTGCTCCAGCTTCAAAAGCGGCGGCAGCAGCGCCCGATCCGCTGATTCAATGAGCTGGACCGCCCCGGCGTCGATGCCCGAGTCGGCGAGCGCTTGAGAAATTGTGGCGGCAATAGCTCGGTTGGAGTGGATGGATTCTTTCCCGCCGCGCAGGATCACGGCGTTGCCGCTCTTGAGGCAGAGAGCCACGGCGTCACTGGTGACATTCGGGCGGCTTTCGTAGATGAAGAGGATGACGCCGATGGGCACGCGCATCTTCTGGATGCGCAGTCCGTTAGGGCGGACATATCCCTCGATGACCTGGCCGACGGGATCGACCTGGGATGCGATCTGTTCGACAGCTTCGGCCATTGCGGCCACGCGCTTGTCATTTAACCTGAGCCGTTCGATGAGATTGGGCGCGAGGTGGCCCGCCGTGGCGGCCTGTACGTCGGCCGCATTGGCCTCGATGAGTTGTTCGCGGCCGGCGCGGATGGCCGAGGCCACTCGGCGGAGCGCCGCGACCTTGGTTTCGCCGTTCAGCTCAGCGAGTTGCCGTGCCGCCGTCCGGGCGGACTGTCCGAGCCGCTCCACGTACGCAAGATGATCGTCCATGCCTATTCTATAACGCAGCGATGCCGAAAAGCGTAGGGCGCGAGGGTATGCGCGGCTACTCGGCCTTAACGACCTTGAAGGTGATCAACTGATCCGGATTGGTGACCTCGACGCCTTCGGGCAGCAGGTAGTCCTGCTTGCTGAGGCGGCGTTCCTTGTCGCCGGGGGCTTTGAGGTCCTCTTCGGTCAGGTACACGATGACGGCGGCCTCGAACTCGTCTTTACGAATGCGGTCGATGGCTTCTGGCGGGCCGGTGACGAGCACATTCTGAAGGCGGCTGGGCTCGGGAAACACCGGGATGTTCTTCTGGCTCAGCACGTCGCGCAGGGCGAGGGCGGGCATCCGGACATCGATCCGCAGGGTCAATTGCTGCGGCTTGATCTCCTCGATCTTCATCTTTGCCAGGACCTGCTGCGGCTTGATCGTCACCCCGGTCAGGCTTGCCGGCGGGGCCACCGGCACGCTCTTCTCGTGAAGGCCGGGTTTGACGGTCCTGCCCAGCTCAGACAGATTTGCCTCGGCGACAAGCTGGTCGGGCCCGAGGGAGCGAATAAGGTTGGCCGGGCCTTCCATCAGGACGGCATCGGGCTCGAAATCGACCTTTCCGGCGACCTTGTCGCCTGGTCGGCCGACCACGCGAACCTTGCGCGACTCTTTGGCCTCCACGCTGATCTTGAGGCTTGGCCGGACTTGCTGCACGTTGAGCGCCCGGCTGGTCAGCAACTCGTTCTTTGACAGGCGCTCCGAAATGTCCAGTTCATAGGCGTCGCCGAAGGGCAGGTCGCTGCCCAGTTCGATTACCGGCGGCTGGATCTTGCCGGCCAGAAGATCGCTGCGGAATGCGTCGATGCTGGCCCGAGGGGCCTTGACGTCCACATCAACCATTAGGTCCTTCGGCGACAGCACGGTGACCACGCGGTCTTCGGCCGTGTTTCGGATACGGATGGGGATCCGGGCGGTGTGTGGGGCAAGCTGCTCGCGCTCCGCATAGACCCAGATCAAGAGGGTCAGCGGGACGACCCAAAGCAGCGTCTTGACGTGGTCGAGGGCTCTGCCGTATCGACTGAGCTGCTCGGGCCTGGCCGCCGGTTTGGCGACGCCCAGACGCTCGCGGAGGTCGTCTTCCTCCAACATCGCCTTGGATGATGCGCCGCGGGCGCCGCTCTGGCTGGATTTGCTTGCATTATCGGGCATCAGGGGTCTTCCGGTTCAAGGGCCTGGGCCGCTCGGAGGCTCAACACTCTGCGCGGCCGGGAAGCGGTCAGTACAACGCCGCTTTTCGGACGGCAGGCTGTGCCGATCCACGTCCCAGCGCCTCAGTCAGCATGGCGCGCAGCGCCTCCGGGGTGAGCTTGCGATAAAGCCTGCCGCGATCGGCCACGCTGATGTCGCCGGTTTCCTCGGAGACAACGATCACCACCGCGTCGCTTTCCTGGCTCATGCCCACGGCGGCGCGGTGTCGGCTGCCGAGCTCCCGCTCGAGGTCGCCGCTCTCGGCGAGGGGAAACTGCACACCTGCGTACATCACCCGTCCGTTGCTGATGACCACGCCCAGGTCGTGCAGGGGGGAGTTGGGCCAGAAGATCGTGTTGAGCAGCGCCGCGGACAGGTCGGCGTTGAGTCGCACGCCGGTGTCGGCGATGCCGCCGAGGCCGACCTCCCGCTCGATCGCCACCAGCCCGCCTATCTTCCGCCGCGACAGAAACGCGGCCGCTTCGACAAGGGCGTCGATATCCTCATTGATCTGGCCCGAGAAGCCCCGGAGGAACTTGGTCTCTCCGAGCCTCATCAGGGCCCGCCGCAGTTCCGGCTGGAATACGACAACCGTGGCGAAGGACGCGATCAGCAGGAGGCGGCTGTAGAGAAAATCAATTCGTTCCAGACGCAGCTCGGAGCCGATGAGTCGAACGATCAGGTAGGCGACGACCAGGAGAACGATGATGCCCTTGAGCATGCGGGCGCCGCGCGTGCCCTGCAGAAAACGGATGACTGCGTAGACGAACGTGCCAATCAGCAGCAGCTCGATAGCGACGTGCCACCACCCGTAGTAGGGGATGGCCCGCAGGAAGTTGCGGAAATTCACCAGGTCGAAGTTCATACCGGCATCCATACCCCGAAACGGCACCGACCAGGGCCGCTCGTCGGCCTGTCCATGCCACTATATTACGACGAAGCGCAGCGGACCACCGACAGAGCGACTAAAAAAGTCTCGCGTGCGGACCGGATCGGGTCCGGCCTAGGCAAGCCGTCCCGCCTGGATCGCGCGAATGACCCGCACGACCTTATTCATCGGCCCAACATCATGGACCCGTACAACCGATGCGCCGTTAGTCACGCTCCATGCGACCGTCGCCGCCGTCCCGAAATCGCGCTGGGCAGGTTCGGACTCGCCAGTGATGCGGCCGATAAACGCCTTTCGGCTGGTCCCGACAACCACGGGCTGGTTGAGGTCCACAAAGCGTCCAAGTTTCTGGAGCAGGACGAGGTTGTGATCCGCGGTCTTGCCGAAACCGATTCCCGGGTCGAGCAGCACCGATTCCCGCGGAACGCCGGCGGCGATAGCCGCCGCGAGTCGGTCGGCCAGGAATGCGGTGACCTCGGCCACTACATCTGAATACCTCGGATCCTGCTGCATGGTTGCCGGCTGCCCCAGCATGTGCATGAGGACCACGGCAGCCCCATGGCGGGCGACCCGGTCCAACATCAAGGGGCTCTCCTGCCCGGCCGATATGTCGTTAACCATGCCCGCGCCGTGGTCCATTGCCGCCTCGGCGACCTCGGCCAGCGTTGTATCCACGGATAACACGCAGGGCAGACTTCCCTTAATCGCCCGAAAAACGGGAATGATGCGATCGATCTGCCGCTCGGCGGACACGCGTGGCGCGCCGGGACGGGTGGATTCTCCGCCGATGTCGATGATATCAGCACCATCGGCGGCCATTCGTCGAGCCTGCTCGGCAGCGGCTTCGACGGAAGCGAATTGCCCGCCGTCGCTGAAGCTGTCGGGGGTGACATTCAGCACGCCCATGACCAGCGGGCGGCGGCGGGAGTCGCGAAGCCAGATTGCGAATTCCGGAGCGGTCATGGCGGCGGCGGTGCGAGGCCGGGAAGCCCTGGAATGGCCCATCCGACGGCCCTAAGGCTAGTCCATCAGGTTCTTCTCGAAGACAATGAGGTTATCGGCATGGGTTGAATCCCACCGGATACCGACGATGTCATAGCCGAGGGTCATGGCAAAGTGAATGAACTCCCGCTGGTGGTTCATGCATTCACAGCGGACATATTCATAGTCATGATCCTTGCCCCAGGCCTGTTGCGCCTCCTGAAGCTGCCGGGCGATGCCCTGTCGGCGGAGCTCAGGCAGGACGCCGCCGAGCCAGTGGTAGAACATGCCGGGTTTCAACTCAAAGCCGACCCAGAAGCCGACGGGGCGTTCGTCAATGCGTGCCAGCAGCGGCAGGACGTTGTATCGCCCCATGAACCGGCGTTTGAAGAAGTCCACCTCTCGCTTGGGGCGGAACATGGCATTGTACAGGTCCACCGCCTGCGGCAGCATTCGTTCGTCAGCGATAATGATGTCAGCCTGCGCCACGGAACCTGTTCCTCCTGTACTGCCGGTTGCGTCGGGCTCAATTCTATATGAGACAAGGAAAAAAAGAAAAACCGGGAAACGGCGGGCGCCATTCCCGGTTCGAGCCTTCTGGGCCTGGAGAGTCAGCGATCATCCTGGCGACGGCAGGGCGCCGCCGTTCAGGCCGGGATCGACATCCGGCGATGCGTCGCTCGGGCCGGGCTGAATGGCCGTGGTGGGGCGGCGCGCGTCACTTTCGGGGGCATCACCAATCGAAGGACGGGTCAGATTATCGCCCCGCATGATGCGGTCGATCTCCTGGCCATCCAGAGTCTCGTACTTCAGCAGGGCCTTGGCGAGGGCCTCGACCTTGTCGCGGTTCTGTTCCAGCAGTTGCCGGGTCTCGCCGTAGAGGCGGTCGATCAGCTTCTTGACCTCCTCGTCGATGGCCTTGGCGGTCTCTTCAGAATAGTCTCGGCCGGGGATGCCGAATTCCATGCCAGGTCTGCCATCCTCCTCGCCATAGAAGACGAACCCCAGTCGCTCATTCATGCCCCAGTCGCAGACCATTCGTCTCGCGACGCCCGTCGCCTGGCGGATGTCGCCCAAGGCTCCGGTGTTGACGTCGCCGCAAAACATCTCTTCGGCGATGCGGCCGCCGAACGTCACTTTCATGAAGGCGACGCACCACTTTCGGGAGTAGTTCGTGCGGTCTTTCTCGGGCAGGGCCATGGTGGCCCCGCCGTAATTGCCGCGGGGGATGATCGTGACCTTGTGAATAGGATCGGCATCGGGGCGCAGCAGATGCTGCACGACGGCGTGGCCGGCCTCATGATACGCGGTTGCCTGCTTCTCCTTTTCGTCGATCACCCGGCTCTTGCGAGCCCGGCCCCAGCGAACCTTGTCGCGAGACTCTTCAAGATCGTCCTGTTCGATGTACTCCTTGCCGGCGAGCGTGGCGTGCAGAGCCGATTCATTGATGATGGCGGCGAGATCAGCGCCGCTGAAACCAGGTGTGGCCTTGGCCATCTTGGCCAGGTCCACATTGGGCCCCAGCTTGACCTTGCGGCTGTGGACCTTGAGGATCTCCAGCCGCCCTTTGACATCCGGCAGGGGAACATAAATCTGGCGGTCAAAGCGTCCCGGGCGGGTGAGCGCGGGGTCGAGCACGTCCACGCGATTGGTTGCGGCGCAGACAATCACCTGGTCGTTGGTGTCAAAGCCGTCCATCTCGACCAGGATGGCGTTGAGGGTTTGCTCCCGCTCATCATGGCCGCCGGAAGTGAAGCCGGAGCCGCGACGACGACCGACAGCGTCAATCTCGTCCAGGAAGATGATGCAGGGGGAATTGTCCTTGGCCTGCTTGAACAGGTCGCGGACGCGACTGGCGCCTACGCCGACGAACATCTCGACGAAATCGGAGCCGGAAATGCTGAAGAACGGCACGTCGGCCTCGCCGGCGATGGCCTTGGCCAGCAGCGTCTTGCCGGTGCCCGGCTCGCCCACCAGCAGCACGCCGCGCGGAATGCGCCCGCCCAGCCGCTGGAACTTCTTGGGGTTCTTGAGGAACTCGACAATCTCCATCACCTCGTCCTTGGCTTCCTCAACGCCGGCCACATCGTCGAAGGTGACGTTCGTGTGTTCCTTGCTGGTGATCTTGTGGCGGCTGCGACCGAAATTGCCGAGCATGCCGCCGGCGCTGGCACTGTTACGCAACTGCCGGAACACGAAGAACCAGATGAAGCCGAAGATCAGCAGCCAGGGAATCAGCGGGACGAGGATGGACAACAGCAGGTTCTGTCCGCTGTCGGCCTTCAGGACAGCGCCTTTCGAGTCCATAGCCAGATTGGTTCCGATGGGACCAATCATCTCGGGCAGCATCTCCGCCCGGACCTGTTTGATCAGGCTGGTGGTCTTGCCGCTGCCAGCATCGAAACGGCTCGGCTCCCTCAGATCCACCTTGATCTCGGTGCCCTCGAGCTGGAACCTGGCGACATTTCCCTGCTTCCATTCATGCATGACTTCGCTGATGGAAACACGGGTATATCCGCCACCCTTGTTCTGAAGCATCATGAACAGCGCCACGCAAAGGGCGCCGAAGATGAACCAGCCAAGCAGCCCCCGGCTAAACCGCATGCCGCCCCCGTTGTTTGCGGGTCCCCCGCGTCCGTTTTTGCGACTGGGACGATCGGGTTTCTCTTCTGCCATAACGACTTCCTCATTACTGCCTTCAGCGCTGCATCGCTCCGAGGCTTCCGATCATACGTTGCGCTGGTCTGCCTTTTCTACGCCAATTGAGGCTCAAGGGGCGATCCACGCCCCAGTTGGAACGACCGTTGCAGCGTGCAGGATCAGACTACCAGTCCGCCTGCATTTCCTGCACGATGGTCAGCGCCAAGCGTTCAACGGCATCCAATTGGCCTGTGGATGCACCCTCGCCAAGGGTCGGATAGTACATCGCCTGCTGAGTCAGCCCTTTTCGTTGAGCGAGAATGCGTCCGGTTCGCAGGTCCTTCCAGACAAAATCTACAGTGACCGTCAACTGCTGCTCACGCGGCAGGTTGGTACGGAAGTCGCTGGCGATGGTCGAAGCGGTCACGGATGTCACTTGGCCTTCCAGGATCGTGTCGGCCCGATCCTTGGGGACGACTTTGTAGGGTGCGTGAGCCTCAAGTTGCTTGATGACTGCCTCTGTAAGCTTGAATTCCACGCCACGCCGGAAGTCTTTGCTCGCAAATACAGGCACCGCCACGGTTTGCACATCTTCGCGATAGAGCGAGTTCCAGTGATAGCCGCCCTCCAGCTTGTTCTCCGTGCCGCCGGACTGGTTATATCCGCAACCGCACACCGCAAGCGACAGAGTTGCCAGCATCGGGACCGCTAGAGTAAGACGTTTCATGGCCTCTCCCGGTTCGGCGCCGGCTGCGTTGAAGGCGGTATGCGGGCGGGCTCCAGTGTGGGCGGCTGGGGGATTTCAAAAGCTTCGCGGGGCATTTTCGTCAGCCACTGCGCGGACTGCTCGGCCTCGGGGCTTCGGGGGAAGTTCTGTACGATGTACTGGAAGTAATAGACGGCGGCTTTGGGCTTGCTGGTCCGGCGGAAGAAGTCGGCGGTGACGAAGAGCTTCTTCGCCAGCGCTGCATCGACGCGCTGGACGATCGCCGGGAGATTCTCCCGCTCGGCAATGACAGGATAGCCTTCCATCAGATCGAGCAGTTGGCGGCGGGCGTCAATGATGGGGGTGGCATCGAACTTAACCCCGCGGAACTGCGCCAGGGTCGCGAAGGCCTGCCTCATCCGCACGGTTGTGATGACGGAACTGCGGGGATAGCTGCGCACATAGAAGGCGTAGGTGTCGGCGGCAAGCTGGTACTGGCTGGAGGCGTAGTAGTAGTCGGCGGCACGAAGCAGGGCTTTTTCGGCCAGAGGCGACCCGGGTGCACGCTGCTGGATGCGATAGAGCATCTCGGTCGCCTCTTCTTCGCGGGTAACCCAGAAGAAGAAAAACTCGCGCTCGGAGTGGCCTTTCAAATATGCGTCGGCAATCTCATATTGGCGCTGAAGGGCAGGGTAGTAGTAGCGGCTTTCCGGGTACAGGTCGAGGACTTCGTCAAAGTTATAGAATGCGCTGATGCGCTCGCCGTAGGCGTGGTTCGCCTGGCCCAGGAGGAAGACCGCGCGGTCGCGGATGGGCGATTTCTGGTGAGTGCGGATCCAGGCGACGAGGATGCGCTTGGCAGCGCGGGCCTGGCCTGCCTGGATCATCTCCTCGGCGCGATCAAGGGTCTCATCCGAAATCGGCTGGCTGGCCGGCCCGACAACCTGCTCCCAGCGGCCGTCTTTCCATTCCCATCGGGAAGGCTCGGGCGCTCCCGCCAATGCCCCCGCGGGCAGCAGCAGCCCCGCCAGCAGCCAAAGCAGAACCGTTTTGCACATGCCCGGGATTGTAATGGGGCAGTCGCCGCCTGTACATGCGAATGGACCTATCGCCCGGTACAGTCATCGAAGAACGTACGGCGTGGTACGCAGCCTTCGGCCGAGCGTGTGCTGCATATATTCGGCCAGCAGGCGATTGATCGGGTCGGTCTGGTGGCGGGTCAGGACCGGCAGTCGGGCCGCCGAGCCGTTGCCCCGCCCCAGGCAGCCCAGGACGGACCGCATGACGTTGAGCAGCCGGCCGTCGAAGGGTACACGTTGAGGGTAAGCGGCCTCGCACGTTCGGCAGACGATGCCCCCGAGCGGCAGCACGAAGCTGCCGGTCGTGCGGTCGGCCACCGCCTGCCCGCAGGAGGCGCAGCGGCCCAGCTCAGGCAGGTAGCCCGTTTCTCTCAGAAGTGCCAGTTGGAACGCCAGAAACGCCTGCTCGGCCCGCGGCGAGCCGAATTCGAGAAGTGCCTGTTCGAGGCGATCGAACAGCTCAACATGCGGATCGTGTGTTTCAATGAGGAGGCTGACCAGCTCTGCCGCGTAGAATCCTAAGTATATACCTCTAAGAGTTTTACGGAGACATGGGTGGCCTTCCCGAAGCCGCCACTCAGTGAGGGTGGCCAGGTCCTTGTCCGGCGAGTCGGTGAAGACGGCGTCGCCGACCTCAAGCAGGTCGATGCCGCCGCCAAAGCGGCTGGCCCCATCCTTGGTTCTGCGGTGCGCGCCTTTGGCGACGGAACGCACCAACCCATGTCGGCGCGTCAGCAGCGTCAGGATCTGCGATGTCTCGCTGTATTCGGTTACCCGCAGGCAAATACAGCGGTCACTCACGAGAGCCATGGGGAGATTATAGAAGCGGGACCGTCAGGATTCACCGGCCTGACTGTGCGGGCCATTCGGCATGTTTTCCCCGTCCGGTAATTCGCCCCATGGTATACACTTGATGCGCCGATCGCCGCGACGAGGCACGGCCCCCGACCGCGGACAGAGGCAAGGAGCGCGTGGATGCTGATGCGCAGGGAGCAGAATAGCGAGCGGAACGCCCAGTCGCAGCTTGCCAGGCTGGCGGCAGAGCTGCGGCGCGGCTGCGACGCGATTGTCAGGCTCTGGGAGGGGGGAGCATCGTCGCCGGAAGGCGTTTCGACCGAGATGCTGGGACCGAGGATACGCGATGTCCCGCAGGTGGTGGAGGAACTGGCACGGCTGGTGGCCGCCGAGGGGGTCGCCTCGACCGACGCGGATGGCCCGATGCCGCCCTTGGCCGGTTCGCTGCGTCACTCGCTTGCGGCGTGGCGGAGGCTGCGGGAATCGATCTTGGATGTTGTAACAAGGCTGCGCCGTTGGACGCCGGACGAGTTGATCGTTCTTAACGGTGCGATCGACGCACTGTTGCTGCGACACGCGGGCGCTGCGTTTGATGCGGGGCTCGATCAGGCCCGCGCTGCGGACGCGGCGCAGGCGAAGTTCATGTCGTACCTTTCGCACGACCTGCGGGGGGGCCTGAACGGCGTCGTGTTGATGCTCGAGGTGATCCGCCGCGATCTGCAGCCCCGCCCGGAGTTCGCGGAGAGCGTGCAAGACCTGCTGCTGGTGCGCAAGTCGATCCTGGACACTGTGGCGGTGATGGAACGGCACCTTCAGGTGGACCGGCTGCGGCGCGGCACGGTGCCGATGAACAGCGGGCCGCAGGATGTGCATGCGACGGTCGAGGAGATCGCGGAGGCAATTCGTGCCGAAGAGCAGGCCCGTGATGTCGGCATCGTGGTTGAGGTGCCCAGGGAATCGTGGGTGATGGCGGACCGCGATGTGCTGCGGTTGGCGCTGCGCAGCCTGGTGGAGAACGCGGTCAGGCATGCCGGCAAGCAGCCGGTCCGCATTACGGCCGACAGGCGGGACAGAGGGTGGGCCGTCGCCGTTATCGATGCTGGCCCCGGGATCGACCCGGAGCGGCTGGGGAAGCTGGTCGACCCGGTTCGCCGGTCGGAGTTGAAAGAGCGGGGCGTGGGCCTGATGCTGGCCTATCATGCTGCGGCGACCATGGGCGGGAGGCTGGAAGCCGAGTCACAGCCGGGCAAGGGATCGACCTTCCGGCTGGTCCTGCCCACAGCGTGAATGGGATTCACCGACGTCGGAAAGTCGGGCCGCACTCCTCGGGAACCAGGCTGTTGGCGTCCGGGGTAAGCGACAGCGTTACCCGACATCGTTCGAACGGGAGAGCGGCGCCTGTCAGGGACCGTTCGAGGCGGAGCGACAGCTTACCTTGCTCGATGTTCCAATGGCCCTGAGCTTTCTGCTGAATCTGGCCGGTATCATCGAACTCGCGGGTACGAGTGGCGTAGGTAAAGGTCCCATCCACACGGACATCCAGCAGAAAAATCACTCGGTCGCTTTCCGCTTGCCAGATGCCAACCAGAAGGTGGGGCGCAATGGCCGCTCCTTCAGGCGATTGAGTCGCGGCTTGCTCCTGCTGTCCAGAGTCGCAGGCCACCGCCAAGGCGCACAGCAACACAAAGCCGGCCGGGATTGGAATGGGGCGGATAGACATGATCTAACTTGAATCATATCCCGCGGGGAGCCCTCCGCCAATAAGAATGATGCAGGTGCGGCGTTGTAGCGGGCTGGCCGCATTGGGGAAGGATGGCACGAGAAGAAAAAAGAAGGGGCCGGCCCGACCGGTCGGTCCCTTCCACCCACAGTCTCTCCCCACCCGTTCCACTGGTCCGCATCGATCAGCGAACCAGTGATTTGAAAAACAGACATCTCCGCCGCGGTGCGATTTGCCGCATCATAAGCGGCGGAGCAGAATCGGCATATCCACAACAGGTATTATATCACAACAGTGCTGTCAGTTAACAGGGAATTTGCGTTGCGGCCCATATCGTCATAAAGCTTTGTTCTGGAGGAAATTATGGGTTTTGTGGGCGTGGTGGCGATTGCCCGGTCGCGAGAAAGAAGCCTTTGGAACGGCGCCGCGCGGCCATCCACCGCGAATCCGCTTGCAGAACGCCGCTGGCCGCGCCATAACAGGCGAGATGAGCTGTTCATTCTCAGGCAGGATAATCCTCACGATGGCCATGTTTCTGGTGGCAGCGCATGCTTCCCCAGGGCAGGTTGGCGATCAAGACGGATTCCGCCCCATCTACGGTCACGCTGCCTTCTATCCACGGGCCGTTGAACTGGCCGACGGGGCTCTGCTCGTCACGTTCGACCATTCGATTCCTGGCGGCAAGGCGATCGGCTGCGTCGGCAGCAAAGACGGCGGAAAGACCTGGGCCGATTACCGACGGATTGCCGAGGATGCGGGCCGGGTCGATGTCGCCAACGCCTTTCCCCTGCAAATGGGCGATGGCACGATCCTGGTGGCGTACCGCCACCATACGCTGGATCAGCGCCGTTTCCGTATTGAAGTCTATTCCAGCAGGGATAACGGCTGGACGTGGCGGCGGCACGGCACGGTTGCCACCGGCTCGGTGGGCCTATGGGAACCGTTCCTGTTCAGGCCGTCGAAGGATGTGCTGCATGCCTATTACGCCAGCGAAGAGGGCATTTACCCCGAGCAGCGGATAGAGATGAAGAGATCGCTGGATGACGGCAAGACGTGGGGGCGGCCGATTGTCGTCGCTCGGAGAGCTGGCTCCCGTGATGGAATGCCCAGTGTCGTCCGAGCGAAAGATGGTTCGCTCCTGGCCTGCTTCGAGGCATCCGATGTCCCGCCGTTCCGCTTCGTTGTGCGGATGGTTCGCTCAAAGGATGATGGGGCCACGTGG
Source organism: uncultured Tepidisphaeraceae bacterium (assembly GCA_964570205.1). GTDB lineage: Bacteria > Planctomycetota > Phycisphaerae > Tepidisphaerales > Tepidisphaeraceae > CAZMXI01. The sequence continues at coordinate 208 of CAZMXI010000068.1, read as the reverse complement.
GCGGCCGAGCGGGAGTTGGTCTATCAGCCGACCAATCTCGCCCGCGCGGGCTGGGCGGCGGGCGCTCCGTATCTGGCGTTTCGGGAAGATGGCGGGTTGCTGGTCTCGTTTCAAACGGATGAGAATGTGGCCTACCGTCGCGGGATCGCCGACGCCGATCCCGCGACGGCGGGCTACAGGTATGAGCGATACACGACCCTCAAGGTCG
>CAZMXI010000067.1:0-24247 GCA_964570205.1 uncultured Tepidisphaeraceae bacterium | reverse complement strand
CGCCATCGCCGACCATGCCCGCACGATCCGCATCCCCGTCCACATGATCGAGACGATGAGCAAGCTGAGAAACATCAGCAAGCAGATCATGCAGGAAGTCGGCCGCGAGCCGACCATCGAGGAGATCGCCAAGCGCGCCAAGATGAGCGTGAGCGAGACGCGCCGCGTGCTGAAGATCAGCCGCCACCCCATCAGCCTCGACCGCCCCGTCGGCGAAAGCGAAGACAGCTATTTCGGCGACTTCATCGAGGATGAGCGGGCCGAGAACCCGGTGGAAACCGCCACGCAGGAAATGCTCAAGGACAAGATCGAGCAGGTCCTCAAGACGCTGACCTACCGCGAGCGAGAGATCATCAAGCTGCGCTACGGCATCGGCGACGGCTACACCTACACGCTGGAAGAGGTCGGCCGCATCTTCAAGGTCACGCGAGAGCGTGTGCGCCAGGTCGAGGCCAAGGCCATCCGCAAGCTCCAGCACCCCGTCCGCGCCCGCAAGCTCGAAGGCTTCCTGCCCGGAGGCGTGATGCGCGGGTAGGCGGAAGGCGACATGGTCAAACCAGGGCGACCCTGCAATGGGTCGCCCTTTTTGTTTGATGGCGCCCAAGTCGCCACGTTGCTTCATCGGATCACCATCGCGGGAGTATTACGAAAGGTGGGAGACTCGTCAGGTCTCAGCTCTTGCGCTCACGGAACAGGAGGCCGGTTCATGAGGATGGCATCGACGGTGAATCTGCTGATCTTCGCATGGCTGGGTTCGCTTTTCTGCGGCGTGGCGGCCGGGCAGGAGTTGATTCCCCCAGCCTCGAAGATCAAGCCCGACCATCCGCGGGTCTTCCTCCGTTCCAAAGCCGCTCCGCACGCGATCTCGCTCGACCAGATCCGCTCAATCCCGCGCGACCAGCCGTTTGACGCGATGCTCCGGCAGCTTCGATCGCAGGACAATGCCTCCGCTCACGCGATGGTCTGGCTGCTCACCGGCGAGCAGCCCGCGGCCGACAAGGCCGTCGCGCGCATGCGGGCCTACCGCTATCCAGGCAACGTCGACACGTTCCACATCTTCTTCCGCCTGATGGAGTTCGGCCTGGCGTACGACTGGCTCTACAATTGCCCCGCATTCACCGACGCCATCAAGGCCGAAGTGCGGCAGAACGTCATGCCGCTCGTGCGCGAGGCAATCAAGGTCAGCAATGACCACATGTTCCACAACTACATCTGGATGTCGGCCGGCGGCGCGGCGATCTGGACCATGGCGACGGCCGGCGAGGATGAAGCCTCCACCCGCTTCTTCGAGCAGGTGCGCCAGCGATTCAACACAGGCCTCTTCCCCGCCTGGCGATACCTCGACGGCCTGCCCAGCGAGCCGATGGGCTACTGGTCGCTCTATGTCTTTGCTCCCGGCGTCTACACGGTGCTGGCCGCCCAGAGCGCGTTCGAAACCGACCTGGTCACTCCCATCCGCGGCCAGGACAACCGCTGGCTCGACCGCCACTTCGAGAACCTGATCCACAGCACGCTGCCGGACATGCGCTACATCCCCTGGGGAGATCTCCAGGGCGGGCCCAATGGGGGCGTCACGCACGAAATGGCCGGCATCATCGATGCGGCAACCTGGGCGCTCCAGTCGCCACAGGGCAGGCGATTCGGCCAATGGATCGCCGACAAGCGCGGCCTCAGCCGTTTCCACGGCGAGACGGCCATCTTCTACATGCTCTACACCCGCCAGCTCCCATCGCGCATCGGCGAAAAGGCGGAGACTCCCCCCCTGAGCTACCTGGCCGGCAACCGCCAGAGCGGGCACTTCATCGCCCGCGGCAGTTGGGCGGATGACGCCACCATCGTTGGCTTCCGCTGCGCGGATCACTTCGGCGATCATCACCATTACGACCAGGGCAGCTTCCTGATCTACCGTCGCGGCCTGCTGGCCGTCGATCCGCCGGTCTATCGCAAGGTCGCCGGGCCCCAGCAGAAGACCGAAAACCACAACACCCTGCTCATCGGCGGCAAGCCCCAGCGCCCCGCTCGCGGCCAGTGGTTCGTCACCGTCGAGGACTTCAAGAGGAACCTGACCGCCGGCCGGAAGCTGGAGACAGGCGACATCCTCTTCCATGCCGATGCCGGCGAGTGGGCGGCCGTCTCCGGCCAGTTCGCCCAGGCCTACGATTGCCCCGAACTGGCCAGTTGCGTTCGGCAGATGCTGTTCATTCGGCCGGGAACCGTGATCATCGTTGACCAGTTGCGCGCAGCGCCGGGCAAGCAGTTGCCCAAAGTCTCCTGGCTGCTTCAGGCGCCCGATCGGCCCACGGTGGAGAACCAGAGCGTCTTCACATCCAACGGCGAGAGCTGGCTGCGCTGCCGGCCCGTCCTTCCGGGCAAGATGGATATCGGTATCGAAGCCACCCCCGTCAACACGCATCGCATCAGGTTCGACTATGCCGGGAAAGACCGGATGGCGTTGGTGTTTGTGCTGGAGACCGGCGAGGGAACGGCTCCGGACCCCGTGGCCGACGTAAACGCCACGCCGGACGGGCGGAACCTTCGCGTCAGCGTGGGCGACAGACGGTTTGATTTCGCCTGTGACGGAGATTACCCGGTTCGCGCGGCCGTCGATGCTCAGTGAATAGGCCCGCGCAGATGCAGCAGCGTCTTGGGGCCGGTCGCCGGCTCGATCTGCAACGCCACATCCGATCCCGGAGGATCATCCACCAGGCGAATGTGCAGCGGCAACTCGATCAGGTGTCGAATGTACATCCCCGTGGGGTTCCCCACGCTGATCGCCACGGACGATGGCTGAGTCCCCTTGGTGTCCAGGCTCACCCCCTGAAGAGGCTGCCACTGCGCCTCACTCAGCGGGCCGTGCGCATCATCCAGCACCTCAATGCTGGTTAGCCACCCCTCATGTTCCTGGCTGAATCGGTCGAGGAACGGTCGCCATTGGTCAGGCGGAATTTCCTGGGTGTGCATAGAACCTCCCATGTCATCGGACAGCAACTTGCGGACCACACAGCCGCCCGGCGCGACTGATTCAACCAATTCGATGCCTTGACCACACGAAGCGGGTTCATCCCATCCGGCTCTTCAGGAACTCAATAACCGTCCGCCATGCCTCACGGCTGGCCTTGAGGTTCGCACCATCGCGCCCATCCTGCTGCCGCAGAAAGCCGTGGCCAGCGCCTTCGTAGATGTGGTGCGTGTACGTCTTGCCTTCCTTGATCATCTGCTCGGCCGCCGGCTTGATCGTCACGTTCACGCGGGCATCGTCGCCGCCATACAACCCCAGAACCGGCGCCTTGATCTTCCGGAGAGTTTCCGCGTCGGGCGACGTGCCATAGAACACGATGGCGGCGTCAATCCCGGGTTGATGAGCGGCATAGGCGAAGCTCACGGTTCCGCCCCAGCAGAAGCCGACCGTGGCCGATTTGCCATTGGCGGCCGGTAGCTTCACGCCAAATGCCCGCACGGCATCAAGCATGGTCATGACGGTCTCCGCCTTGAGCCCTCGAACGGCTTTCACGACATCGTCGCGCCCGGCGAAGGCCTCGGTGCCGCCGCCGTTGGGTCCATGCCCGGAGAGCAGGTCGGGAGCAATGGCAATGAAGCCGTCGGCCGCCAACTGGTCGGCCACCGCGCGGATCCAGTCGGTCAGACCATAAATCTCCTGAATGACGATCACGACGGGCGCTTTGTCCTTGCGCTCCGGGTAGACCAGGTAGCTTCGAATGGGTGTCTTGGAGCCGGGCGCCTCGATGTCCACCCATTCACCGTGGCGAGGGGATTGGTTAAGAGCCTCCTTGGCGCCGGCTTCACCGGGCGCGATGGCCGCCTTAGCCCCGGCCGCAAACATGCAGACCGCCAACGCCGCCGCAAGTTGGATGGTCGTCTTCATGCCGGCATGGTAGGCCCCCCCGCTAACGCTTCTCCACCCCCCCCCACCTCGTAACGATGCAAGCCGTTCCCTATCGTCATCAACTCCGCCGGGGAAACCCCAGGCGTGCCGGCCGGCTCGGAGGCAATCCACACCTGCCACCGCCAGACAGGACCTGGCGCAAAGGCCAAGCCTATTTCGCATTTTTTTTGTACTGACTTTTCCCGCCCATTCTATCGCCGCTCGTCAGAGCCTCCCGGATGCATCAGGTCGCGGTAGGCGCGCGTGGCGGCAGCCAACTCGCCGTTGGGCCAGCCCACTGCGCAGCATTCATCCTTTAGGAGAATCCCCCACCGGCCATTTGCCAGGCGCACAAGGGACACCTCGCGGCCGGTGCCGTCGGTGTCGGCGTACAGGACCTTGCAGATGTCCTCGCTCATTCCCTGGCGTTCTCCCTCGCTCTGCCATACTGCAACGCCGGCGACGCGGCTTTATTCTCTCAAAGTCAACCAGGGATGCCTGGAGCAATAAACCCGATCGGTCGGCGTTGTATTGCCGGCAGACGGGCAGCGTTGTCCGTCAAGGGCATCCAATTTGGGCAGATTGGCCCTGGTGCCTGCGAAGTTATGGGTCTTTCCGCAAAGGAGCGAGGCATGTTCAGAGGCAAATTGACAGTGGTGCTTGCGATGGCGTTCGTGTTGTCGATGGCGGTGTCGGCCATGGCACAGGGCGGACGCGGACAGCGCGGGCAAGGTGGCCAAGCCGGTCAGGGCGGCCAGGGCGGCGCGGACCGCATGGCCGAGTTCCGTCAACGCATGAACGAGCGCATGAAGGAACAGTTGGGCGTCAACGACGATGAATGGAAGGTTCTCCAACCCAAGATCGAGAAGGTCCAGACCGCTCAGCAGGCGTCGCGTGGCGGCGGCATGGGCGGCATGATGGGCCGCGGCGGCCGTGGCGGCGATCAGCAGCAGCCGGAATCGGCCAGCGCCAAGGCCATGCAGGACCTGCGCCGGGCGATTGAAGCCAAGGACCAGACGGCGGCCGCCAATGCGCTCAAGGCGCTCCGCGCCGCACGCGAGAAGGCACAGGCCGACCTCGTCAAGGCTCAGACCGAATTGAAGGAATTGGTCACCCCGCTTCAGGAAGCGGTGCTGGTGATGATGGGCATCCTTTCGTAGACTGCCCGCTTCTTTAGAGCTTGCCGGACCGCTTGTCCCAAGTCGGGCGGCGGTTCGGCAGGCTCGTCCGCAACCTGTAACGTAGCGGGGTGTGTCCGGCGTTTCTGGCTGAAGGTGGCACTGTGCAGGACTTGATTGCGCAACTTACGCAAGAGGGAATCCTGGATTCCTCGGCGGCCCAGCGCGCCCGCGAGCTTGTCGCAGGCGGCATGCCGTTGGACAAGGCCGTTCTCGAAGCCGACGGCGTATCCGAGGAAAAGCTCCTTCGCTTTCTGGGTGGCCAGTTCGACATCGAATATATAGACCTGGAAAAGTACGAAATCCCCCGCGAATTCCTCGCCAAGTTCCCCACCCGCATTCTTGTCCAGTACAACCTGCTTCCCCTGGAAGAACGCGATGGCGTCGTAATCGTTGCAACAAGCAGCATTTGTGATACGGCCGGACTGGATGAGCTGCGTGTGGCGTGCGGCCGCGATTTCCGCCCGGTCGTCGCCCCATCCGAAGAAATCGACCGCTGCATCAAGCGACTGGTCGGCATCGGGGCCGATACGCTGCAAACCCTGACATCCGAGAGTGGAGAGGTCCAGGTCATCGATTCACCGGATGATGAAGATCTGGATCTCAGCGCAGCCGCCCAGGATGCTTCGATCATCAAGTTTGTGAACCAGGTCCTGACCGAAGCCATCGAGTTGCGCGCGACGGACGTGCATTTCGAACCGTTCGAGGACCAATTGCGGGTCCGCTATCGTGTCGATGGCGAACTCCAGCAGGCCAATATCCCTGCCCAGGTTCGGCGGTTTCAGGCGGCCATCGTCTCGCGCCTGAAGATACTCAGCCATCTCGACATCGCCGAAAAGCGCCTGCCCCAGGATGGCCGAATCAAGCTCAAGATCGCCGGCCGCGAAATCGACGTTCGTGTTTCGGTGATCCCCATGCTGCACGGCGAAGCCGTCGTGCTGCGTATTCTCGACCGCGGCGACGCCCTGCTCGGCACCGAGCACCTGGGCATGTCCGATCGCGACCGGCGGGCGTTTGACCGCATCCTGGGCCTGCCCCACGGTATCGTGCTGGTCACTGGCCCGACCGGAAGTGGTAAAACGACAACCCTTTATGCAGCTCTGTCGAAGATCAACGACGTCGAGCGCAAGATCATCACCATCGAAGATCCGGTCGAGTACCAGTTGCGGGGAATCAACCAGATCCAAGTCTCGACGAAAACAGGACTTTCGTTCGCAACCGGACTTCGTGCCATTCTCCGTCACGACCCGGATGTGGTGCTGATTGGTGAAATTCGCGACAAGGAGACGGCGGAAATCGCCGTGCAGGCCTCCTTGACCGGCCACCTCGTATTCAGCACGCTGCATACAAACGATGCGCCCAGCGCCGCAACCCGACTGATCGATATGGGCGTTGAGCCATACCTCGTTGCTTCTTCTCTGGAAGTTGTTGTTGCACAGAGGCTTGTGCGTGTCGTATGCAAGCACTGCAAGGAACAGATGCCCGCAGCCGAAGTCCAGAAGTTGCGGGATGAGTTCGGCGACGTGGTGCCGGCGATCATGTACCGCGGGCGCGGCTGCCGGCAGTGTCAGGAGACGGGCTATCGGGGGCGAACGGGCATATTCGAGTTGATGGTGGTTACCGACGAGGTTCGCGAGGCAATCCTGCACCGCGTCCCAGCAACGGAAATCCGCCGAATCGCTCACAGCCAAGGCATGGCAAGCCTGCGAACGGATGGCTGGCGCGTCATCGGTGAGGGGAGAACAGCGCCAGAGGAAGTCATTCGGGCGACGAAGGATGAAATCACTGCGGGGATGCTGGCGGCAAGCCGCATGATGGGGCCTGCGGCACAGAAACAAGTGCCTGCTGCAAGTCTATCGGCCATCGGGAGTAATGTCTGATGCCGGTTTTTGCCTATACCGCAATCGATCGTCAGGGACGGCAGACCAACGGCTCAGTGCCTGCCGACAGCCGCAATGCGGCATTGGATCAAATTCTCAACCGCGGGCTCGCGCCGGTTTCTGTTGAGGAGAAACAGAGCGCAACCGTGGCCTACAGGCCGGTTTCCGCCGCGTCCAAGTTGTCGCAAAGCTCGGTGGAAGCCTTCACACGGGAACTGGCGAACCTGCTGGGCGCGGGTTTGCCGCTGTCCAAGAGCCTGAGCCTCCTGCACCGTGAGGCATCGAACCCCTCGGCCAAGGCGATCTGGTCGCAGATTCACGACGACGTGGTGGGCGGCGACCCGCTGGCGGACGCGATGGCCAAATGGCCCCGCGTGTTTTCGACGGTCTACGTCGCGATGGTGCGGGCGGGCGAATCGGGCGGGTTTCTTTCCCTGGTGCTCCAGCAGATCGCGGACTTCCGAGCACGCGAGCAGGATCTGCGCGGCAAGGTGAAGGCCGCGATGGTGTATCCGGCAGTGCTGGCCTGCCTGGCCATCGCGGTGGTGGTCTTCCTCCTCACGTACTTCATTCCGAAGTTCTCGGGTATTTTTGCTTCGTTTGGCGGCAAGCTGCCGTGGCTGACGCAGGTCATCGTCGGCGCAAGTGAAATCCTTACCAAATATGGGCTTGTGGTCGGCGGCGTGGTGTTGCTGATCGTGGTGGCGGTGCGCCGGTCCATCGCGACTGAAGCCGGCCGCCGGGTCTTGGAGCGGGCCATCCTGCGGGTGCCGGGTTTCGGAGCGGTCATTGCGAAGTTCGCCTTGGTGCGTTTCTGCCGGATGCTGGGAACCCTGGTGGCGGCGGGCGTCCCGCTGATCAGTTCGTTGCGAACCGCAAAGGAAGCACTGGGCAATCAGACCCTGGCAGATGCGGTATCGGTTGCGATCGAGGAAGTGCAGCGAGGTTCGCCTCTGGCGAGGAGCCTGGCGACCTGCCCGCAATTATTCCCCCCGTCGGTCGTTGAAATGGTGACGGTGGCCGAGGAAACTTCACGCCTCGACAAGGAACTCATCCGGTTATCGACATCGTTTGAAGGTGATCTGGATCGGCAGTTGCGCATGCTGGTTGCGCTGGCCGAGCCTTTATTGTTGTTTATCATGGCCGGGCTCATCGGGACCATCATGGTGGGCATGCTGCTGCCGGTGTTTACGTTGCAGGAGCTGGTCCGCTGACACGGTTGTTTTCACGAGGACATCATGAGCAAGCGCAGGAATGAGAACAGGCGCGGATTCACGCTGATTGAGCTGCTGCTGGTGCTGGCGATCCTTGCGGTGCTGGCGGCGGTGGTGGTGCCGAAATTCACGAACCGGTCGGAGCAGGCGCGGGTGACAGCGGCACGGACGGACATTTCGAACATCAGCACGGCTCTTCGCGCCTTCGAGGTGGACAACGGGCGTTTTCCCAACAGCGATGAAGGTCTGGGCGCGCTGCTGCAGGCTCCGGGGAACGCCAAGAACTGGCACGGGCCGTATCTGGAGAAAGGCCTGCCGGTGGACCCATGGGGCAATGCGTATCTTTACGCCTCGCCCGGACAGCACAACAACGATTTTGATCTGCTTTCGCTCGGGCCGGATGGCCGCGAAGGCAACGACGACATCGACAACTGGTCGCAGCAGTAGTCTCGCGGGGCAGACGATGGGCGCAGCATGCACGGTCGGCAGGGACATCGCGGCGGCTTTACGCTCCTGGAGCTGATTCTGGTGCTGGCGATTATCGCGGCAGTGCTGGGCGCGGCAGCGCCATCGCTCAAGGGCTTCTGGCGAGCGCGCAAGGGAGAGAACGCCGCCGGCCAGGTGATGGCGCTGTTGCACTGGGCAAGATCGCAATCCATCAGCGACGCGCGCGTTTACCGGCTGAATGTTGATCCGGCCGAGAACGCGATCTGGCTGACGATGCAGGAAGTTGACGAGTTCATCCCGCTGGATCAGGAATTCGGACGGATCTTCGCGCTGCCGGAGGAAGTGACCATCCGGTTGCAGCGGGCGGACGAAGCGGATCTGAACTACATCGACTTCTTCGCCAACGGCCGGGCGGAACCGGCGATCATCCACGTGACCGATCCGATGGGCAACGTGATCCGGATCGGCTGCCCGTCGCCCTCGGAGCGGTTTCGCATCCTGGGCGACGAAGAGGAGCTGTGGTGATGCGACGGACGACCCATGGCAGGCAGCCACGTGTGGGCCGGCGGGCGTTCACCTTCATCGAGGTGCTGGCGACGCTTGTGCTGATCGGCATTGTGCTGCCGGTGGCGATGAAAGGAATCGGGCTGGCATTGAGCGCCGCCAGCCTGGCCCGCAGCAATGCCGAGGCGGTGGCGCTGGCCGACACAAAGCTGAACGAGATCGTGGCGACGGCGCAGTGGGACCTGGGCGCGATGAGCGGCGACTTTGAGCCGGATTTTCCGGGATATCAATGGACGGCCGAGGTGTACGAAGCGCAGACGGACCTGATTGAGATCACGGTGCATGTCACTTGGCCGGGGCACCGGCAGGAACGGCGTGTGAGCGTGACGACAATGGTATATACGGCGGCAAGTTATGGTCTTTACTAGGCGGCAACGCGGTTTCACGCTGCTGGAGATGCTCGTGGCGATGTCCATGATCGTCGTGCTGGCGGTGTCGATGTACGCGTCGCTGCGAATCGGCTTCCGGGCGAGGATCAGCGCCGAGCGCGCGGTGGCGCCGGCGCGCGCCGTGCAACTGGCAATGGACCTGCTTCGGCGCGACCTGGAGTCAGCGCTGCCGCCGAACGGGGAGTTCGCGGGACCGTTCTTCGGCGAGCGTATGGACCAGGGTGGGATGCTGGCGGACATCGTGGAGTTCTATTGCGTCAGCGAGGCACCGGAGATGGCCGATCCGCCCGGCCAAGGCGGCATCCGCCGGGTTCAATACGGGCTGGAGATGCCCGCGAGCGAGAATCGGGGCGTTCTGGTTCGCCGGATCACGCCAAGCCTCTGGTCGACGATCGAGCTTGAGCCGGAATACGAAGTGCTCTGCCGCGGGGTGCGATCGTTCGCATTGCGGTACTGGGACGGGCTGATGTGGCAGGAGATGTGGGACTCTACGGCCCTGGGCGACATCCTGCCGATCGCCATCGAAGTGAACCTCGAGATCGACCGACCAGGGGCCGATCCCGACCAGGCCGAACCGTATCGCGTGACGCGCATCATCACGCTGTCCTGTTACACCAATCCGGAAGTCGAGGGCACGGCAGTCGAGCAAGGTGCGACCGAGACGGGCGGAGCAACGGGCGGCGCGACGGGCGGAGGTGGCGGAGGTGGCGGTGGCCGCGGAGGTGGACGATGATCCGACGCGTAGTCGATGCTCGCCGTGGCACGATCCTGATCGTCACAATGTGGGTGGTGTTCGCGCTGGCGGCGATGGTGCTGATCTTCGCCCAGTCGATGCAGGTGGAGGCGATCGCGACCGCCAACGAAGTGGCCATCACGCAGGCGGCGGCCATCGAGCGCGGCGTCGAGCAGTACATCCTGGCCCTGATAGACCAGAATGCCGACGAGGTGCTGCTGTTCTCCGAGGACGAGTTCCGCGCGATGCCGATGGGCGAGGGTTACTTCTGGCTGGTACGGCCGGAGTACGACGATCCTTCGCTGCCGCTATTCGGGCTGGTGGATGAGTCGTCCAAGCTTAACCTGAACACAGCGACGCTTGAGATGCTGTTGTACTTCCCCGCGATGACGGAAGACCTGGCGCCGGCCATCATCGACTGGCGCGATGAGGACAGCGATATTTCGGTGGGCGGCGCGGAAACCGAGTACTACATGACGCTGCCAAGGCCGTACGAGTGCAAGAACTCGCTGCTGGAGACGGTCGAGGAGTTGTTCCTGATCCGCGGGGCTACCAAGGAAATCGTATACGGCCAGAACGTGCCCGGGGTGAACTACGATAACTCGTTCAACCCGCTGTACCCGACGCTGGGGGGCAATTCGGGGATGTCATCGGAACGAAACAGCAATTTCCTGGGCATGAGCACGGACATCAACGTTCAGCGCGGCCTGTGGGACTATGTGACGGTCTACAGTGCCGAACCGAGCGCGACCGAAGGCACGGAGCAGAAGGTCAACATCAGCGACCAGAACGCCTCCGGGCTATCCTCGCTGTTGGAAACCACGCTGGGGGCGGACCGTGCCCGGGAGGTCATGGGCCGGGCGCAGCCGCCGTTCAGCAACGTCTTCGACTTCTATGTTCGCGCCGGGCTGACGCCGGAGGAATTCGATTCGATCGCAAATCAGATCACCACCGGCGGTAACGAACAGTCGCGCCGGGGGCTGATCAACGTGTTGACCGCCCCGCCGGAGGTGCTGCTGTGCCTTCCCGGGCTGGACGAAACGGATGTGCAGACGATTCTCCAGCGGCGCGTCTCGACGGGAATCGAGCCCGGCATGCTGGGGTGGTTCGCCGAGGCGCTGGGCGAGAAGGCGGTGTCGGTGGGCAATCGAGTGACGACGCGGGCCTACCAGTATTCCGCCGACATTCTGGCGGTCAGCGGCAACGGCCGGGCCTTCAAACGGGTGCGGATCGTGGTGGATGCGCGGAGTTCGCCTCCGAAGATCATCTATCGGCGTGACATGACGGAGCGGGGCTGGCCGCTGGACCCTGAAATCCTGCTGAGCCTGAAGCAGGGCAATTTCACGGCTGATTCGGCGTTTACGGTAACTGGAGGAAGGTACTAATGGCCATCTCCGGGAAGATCCTCGGCCTTGCGGTGCGGGAGCGTGCGATCAGCGCCGTCGAGGTGCGCATCGCGCGCGGCCGCAACGACGTGGTCGCAGCGGCGGAATTCGGTTTTCCGGAAGGCCTGTCGTGGGACAAGCCGAAGGAACTGGGCACGGCACTGCGGCATTTTCTGCGGCAGCACCGTTTTTCGGCCAGTCGGGCCGTGGTGGGCGTGCCGGCGCGATGGCTGATGAGCCGGGAGAAGGAGCTGCCTCCGGCAACGCCGGAGGTGGCGTGCAACGTCCTTCGCATCCAGGCGGAGCGTGATTTCAACCCCGAGCTCAAGGGGCTGGTTTTTGACTTCATCGGCAGGCCCGATCCGCGAACCCCGCGTCGTGCGATGCTGGTGGCGATGCAACGCCACCAACTGGACAGCATTGTCCGCATGGCGGACGAGGCCGGGCTGGGGCTGATGGCGGTGACCTCGTCGGCGCTGACGCTGGCGGCGGCCATTCAGGACGGCGAGAGCGGGATGTCTCTGATGCTGGCTTCCGACGCCGCCGAACTGGTGATCGGAGGCGAGGCAGCGCCCCGCATGCTTCGGCACCTTCCGATCGCCGCAAGCCCGGCCGAAGGCAATGGGCACGCCGCGGCCGCCTACGCCGGCAGCATCGGCGCTGAGATGCGCAAGGTGGCGGCACTGATGCCGCCGCTGGGCACGGGAGGTTCGATCAATCTGTCGCTGTGGGATGGTGTGGGGCTGGATTTGTCGGCGGCCTCGGTCATCGGGCAGCGCAGCGGTCTGGCGGTGCGGGTAGACCGCGATCTGGCGAGCCTGGGTATCGGCAGCGCCCCGGCGTCGGGCAACGCGGACAATCTCGGGCCGGCGGTGTCGCTGGCGGTGGCGGCGGCCCGTGAATCGCTTCCGCTCGACTTTCTGCACTCGCGGTTGGCCGCGCCGAAAAAACAGCGCATCAACCGCAAGACGCTGCTGTATTCGGTGGTCGGCTGCCTGGCGCTGGCGGTCGTTGCGGCACTGTTCGTCGATGTGCAGCTTAAGCAGCGACGGCTCGACGACCTGAAACGGCAGCTTAACGAGATCAAGCCGGAGGTGCAGGCGGCGCAGGCGGTGGAGGATCGCGTGCGGCAGGCACGAGGCTATTACGACAACCGCCCGTCCTACCTGGCGTGCCTGCGCGAAATGACGCTGGCGTTCCCGCAGGATGGGCAGGCGTGGGCGATGAGCTTCCTGTTGCGGGAGAACATGAAGGGGCAACTCACCGGCAAGGCGGTTGACCAGCGGGCGCCGCTGGCTCTGGTGGATCGTCTGAACGGCAACAAGAACTTCGCGAATGTCCAGCTTCTGGACATGCGCGAGGCCGGCGGCCGGACCCGCGAAATGACGTTTTCGATCCAGTTTACGTACAAAGGCGTGGAGTAGTCCTGTGATTCTCTCCAAACGCGAAAAATACATCTCGATCTTCGCGGCGGTGGCCATCGGACTGCTGGTGGCGGACTGGTACATCCTGTCGCCGCTGCTTGAACGTCGCGACCGCCTCCAGAAGGAAATCGCGCAAGTCACGCAGCGCGCTTGGGAGCCGGCCCAGCAACTGATCAGGAACAAGAACCGGACCCAGCAGCGCTGGCAGGAGATGAAGGCGGCGGGCCTGCAGACCGAGCGTCCGGCAGCAGAGAGCCAGGTGCTGCACGCGGTGCGAGACTGGGCGACGGAATCGGGCATGAGCCTCAGTTCGGTGAAGCCGGACCGCGCTGAGCCCGAGAAGCAGTTTCAGAAGCTGACCATTCGGGCGACAGGGACCGGAACGATGGGGTCCGTGGCCCGTTTTCTGGAGCGGCTGCACAAAGGATCAATTCCGTTGCGCGTGGTGGAGTTCCAGATCGGTTCGCGCAAGGAGGCGACGGACGACCTGGCGTTGCAGATCGGCGTCTCGACGCTTTATCTGCCGCCGGAGACCGAGAAGAAGGCCGGAACCATCGGCCGGGAGGCCAAACCATGAAATGGGTGCTCGTATGCGGCATAGTGGCCATCGCGATGTCGGCGGCCGGCGGAACCGCCGGCGCGCAAGGCTGGCGTGACAGCCGAGGTTTCGGGGAGCGCGACAGCCGCGGATCGAGCGGCCGGGACAGCCGGGGATCCAGCAGTGAGTATTCGGTGATCTGGGAGCGGAACATCTTCACGCGGACGCGGTCGCAGCCGACGTTCGAGCGGCGCGAGGGGTCATACAGGCCCCCTTCGCCCCAGCGGCCCTATCTGCTGACGGGCGTGGTTCGCGAGGAGGATCGTCCGGACGGCACAGCAAGCGAGTATTGGGCGTTTGTGGAAGATGTCCGCAGCCGTGAAACGAAGCTGCTGCGGGCGGGCGATCCTCTGGGGCCGGGCAGAATCAAGGCGATGACGCTCGATTCCATCGAGTACGAAGCGGACGGCCAGACCACCCAGGTGGAACTGGGCAGCGCGTTCGGGCCAAGCCCGACGGTCACGGCGGCCGCGACGGGCGGCGTCCAACCAACGACAATGCCGGCGGCGGGGGCGACGGACACAACGGCTCCGCCGACGCCGGACGGCACGCCTCCGCCGGGGGCGAGCATTGAAGAAATCATGAAGGCAAGACGGCAACAGATGATGAACCGTTAGGCACGGCCTGCACTGAGTGGCGGCAACCAGAAAGCAGACATCCATGAATATCACACGTAGAAATCGATGGGCCCTGAGTATGGCGGTGAGCGCGGTGGCGCTGCACTGGGCGTTCTGGCCCGCGCCGAACCTGGTTTGCGCCCAGGAGCAACCCGCGGTCGAGGCCGTGGCGCCCGCCGCGCAGCCTGCCGTGCAGGCGCTGGACACGACGCCCGCCGCCCCCGCCACCCAGCCTACCACCCAGGCCGCGACCCAGCCCGCCGTCGGCGCGGCGACGCAACCATCGGCCCCGGCCACGCAACCCGCCGGCCCGGCAATCGCCGCAACGCAGCCGGCTACCCAGCCGACCACGCCGGTCAACGGCGCTCCCCCCGCGGCGATCACGATGGTCAATGGCGGGCTGCTGCTGAATTTCAAGGAAGCATCGATCGATTCCGTGCTCGATCAACTCTCCGCCGCCGCTGGTTTCATCATCATCAAGGAAACCCGCGTCGATGGCCGCGTCTCGCTCACCAGCAAGCAGCCGGTCAGCCCGGAGGAGGCCGTGTCGCTTCTGAACACGGTGTTGAAGAACAATAACTACGCCGCCATCCAGATGGGGCGGATTCTCAAGATTGTCCCGCGGGACCAGGCCAAGAAGTCGAACATCCCCGTGCGGTCCGGCGCTGATCCGGCCAAGATCGACCCGACCGACGAGCTGATCACCCAGGTCCTCCCGATCAAGTACGCCGACGCCGTTCAGTTGCGCAATGACCTGTCGCCCCTGATCAACCCGGAGGCCGACTTCTCGGCCAACGCCAGCAGCAACTCGCTGATCATCACGGATTCGGCCGCCAACATCCGCCGAATCGCCGAAATCATCACCGCACTTGACACCTCGCTGGAGAATGCCGCCGAGGTCAAGGTCTTCCAGCTTCAGTATGCCAGCGCCGCCAGCGCTGCCAGGCTGGTGCAGGAAGTCTTCCGCGAACAAACCCAGCCCCAGAGCGGCGGCGGCGGTGGCGCCCAGTTCGGCGGCCGGGGCGGCCAGCAGGGCGGCCGGGGCGGCGGCGGATTCGGCGGGATGCCCGGCATGAGCATGGGAGGCAGGGGCGGCGGCGGCACCGGCGGCGCTCGCCGGCAGGTTCGCCTGACCGCCAGCGCTGATGATCGGACCAACACCCTCGTCGTCAGCGGTCCGGCCGAGATCATCGCGGCGGTCAGCCAGGTTGTGAAGGATATCGACTCCGACCCCGCGGCCGAGCAGGCTGTCTTCATCTACAGCCTGAAGAACGGCCAGGCGATTCGCGTCGAGCAGGTCATCAACACGCTCTTCAGCATTAACAGTGGCGGGAGCTTCCGCGGCGGCATGGGCGGCACCCGCAGCACCACCGGCCGAACAACCGGTTTTGGCGGTTCCACCGGCTTTGGAGGCTCCACCGGCTTCGGCGGCTCTTCCGGCATGGGTCGCTCCTCCGGCATGGGTGGCTCATCCGGCGGCATGTCTCGCAGCAGCGGAGGACGCACGAGCGGCGGCATGGGGTCTAGCGGCGGCATGGGTTCCACCGGCACCAGCCGGTTCGGTTCCACCGCCAGTTCCTTTGGCGCAGGACGCACCACCGGCGGCACGGGCCCGCGGACCACCTTCGGCGGCGGCAGCTTCGGCGGGCTCTCGTCCGGTTCGATGCGAACCGGGGCCGATCTGTCCGGCCAGGTCTACGCCGTCGCCAATGAAGACACCAATTCGCTGCTGATCATGACCAACCCGAAAAACTTCGACCGGGTGCAGCAGGTCCTGGAGGAGCTCGATAAGCCCATCCCGCAGGTCCTGATCAAGGTCCTGATCGCCGAAATCACCCACGACGTCACGACCGATGTCGGCGCTGAGTTCTCCGTGCTGAACATGCGCGACAGCGGCTTCGGCCAACAGGTCGGCACCGATTACGGCCTCGCGGGCGAAACCACCGGCGTCATCGCACGGGTGCTTGAAAACAACATCACCGCCACCCTCCGCGCCCTGGAAACCGCCGGCAAGCTGGATGTGCTCTCTCGTCCTTACATCCTGGCCAGCGACAATCAGCTCGCCACCATGAGCGTCGGCCAGCGCGTCCCCTTCATCACCAGCAGTCGAATCACCGGCGAGACCGGCCAGACCATCAACACCATCCAGTATGACGACATCGGCATCATGCTGAACGTCATCCCCCACATCAATCCCGAAGGCCTGGTCATCATGGACGTTAATCCGGAGATCTCGGCCCTCACGGCGGCCACGGTGCAGGTCTCCGAGACCGTGCGCGTGCCGATCTACGCCCAGCGATCGGCCATGAGCCGCGTCAGCATCAAGGATGGCCAGACGATCGTCATCGGCGGCCTCATGGAGGACCGCAAGACCGAAAGCGTCTTCAAGGTGCCCATCCTGGGCGATATCCCCATCCTCGACCTGGCGTTCAAGCGCAAGACCACGCAGAAAACCAAGACCGAGCTGCTGATCTTCCTCACGCCGCACGTGGCGACAGACTTCAAGCAACTCGGTAAGATTTCTGAGAAAGAGGAGAAATCGACCAAGCTTGTGCCCGGCGCGGTGGATGCCAATGCGTTCAAGGAGCACATGGACGCCATGCACCGCGACGTGACGACACAGCCCTCGGAGTGATTCGATGTCGCCCAAGCCGTCTTGTCTGCTGCTGTTGGTGGTTGTGGCCCTGGCGGGTTGTCAGGGCGGTACGGGATCAGGCACGCCGACCAAACCGAAGCCGCCGCCGGGCGCCACCAGCGCGCTGGACCCTTGCGAGGAGCGGCTGCACGACATCGCCGGAGCGCTGCTGAGTTACTATCTTCTGAACAAGCGCCTGCCGGACTCCCTGGAACCGCTGCGGGCGCTGGCGGATGCGGACCGGCCGATTGAGCTGACCTGCCCCGTCTCCGGCAAGCCCTACATCTACAACCGCCAGGGCATTCCCGTGTATTCCGAGGGCGCCCCGACGCCGGCGCTGGCCGGCCCGCAACCGGCCGGGCGAACTATGCGGCTCCTGGTGGTTTACGACCCCGAGCCCACCCATAACGGCGTCCGCAAGGCGATTGCCATCACCCCGCCTAGCGCGGGAAGCCTTCGGGCCGAGGTCTTCGCGGTCGAAGAATCGGTCTTCAAGCGTTAAGCACGCGGCGGGCATCGCCGGTTGTCGTGCCGCTCACGTCAAGTCCGGTCCTTATGCCGGCGGCGGCAAGAGGTGCTTCTCGACGCCTTGAGCGCAGATAGCATCCAGCCCGACCGCGCCCGCCGCCGCGTATTCCCCAACCCGCGTCCGCCGCAGTTCCGCCAGATAGCCCGCCGTATGCAACGCCTCTCCCAGATCGCGCGCCAAAGCGCGAATGTACGTCCCCCTGCCGCAATCCACCCGGATGCGGAGCATTGGCCAGTCGTACCCGAGCAATTCGATCCCATAGATATGCACCCGGCGCGGCTCCAGTCGCACCGGCTGGCCCTTGCGGGCCAGTTCATAAGCCGGCCGGCCGGCGATTTTCAGCGCGCTGAACGCCGGCGGCGCCTGCTCGATCTCGCCCACGAAGCCAGACGCGGCCGCCTGAACATCCAAAGCGATGGGGATCGTCGAGGGCGGGCATGGCTCTTCTGGGGAATCCGGGTCGAGCGTCGCCGTGACCGCACCCAGCTTGATCGCCGCCTCATATTGCTTGGGCGAGTTCATCAGCCTCTCGCACAGCCGCGTGGCTTTGCCAATTAGCAGCACCAGCACGCCCGTGGCGAAGGGATCGAGCGTGCCCGCGTGGCCGATCTTCGTGCCCCTGGGCAGCAGGCGCTTGACGCGCTTGACCGCAAAGGCCGACGAGATGCCCGCCGGCTTGTCGAGATTGATCACGCCATCCATCGCCGCTGAGTGTACCGCATCGCCCGTCCCTCGGCAGCGGCACTGGTGGCCGCCCATGCCGCGCATGGCAATCCCCGCAGCCAGCGCCGCGGGGATATGATAAGCGTCTTCCGGCGGGCGGACCCGTTCAGCCCCTGGCCGCCATCTTCTTCATGAACGCCAGCCCGTCGATACAGCACGAATCCTGGGACGGGAAGAAGTCCCGCCAGACGCGCGTGGCGGCCGCAATCTCGGGCATCGCCCGCCCGAACGCTTCTATCGTCAGCCAGCCGCTGTAGTTCTGTTTCTTGAGCACGCCAAAGATTCCCTCCCACGCCACATGCCCAGCGCCCGGAGTGCCGCGGTCGTTCTCGCTGATATGCACGTGGTTGACCAGCGGCATCGCCTCCGCAAGACTCTTGACCGGGTCCTTCTCCTCGATGTTGGCGTGAAAGGTGTCGAAGAGCATGCCCACGGACGGGTGGTTGATCGCCTTCACCATCGCGATGGCGTCGGCGCAGGTCGTCACGGCGTAGCACTCGAACCGGCAGATGAACTCGACCGAGAGCTTGACGTTCGCGGCCTTGGCCTCATCGGCCGCGGCGCGGATCACATCCGCGGCGTACTTCTTCTCATCGTCGGTGGGACCCTGCCCAGTAAACTCGCCCAGCGCAGAGTGCATCGGCCCGCAAAGCACCTCGCCTCCCGCCGCAGCGGTGCAGCGGATGCGATCCTTAAGACGCTCGACCGCTGCCTTGCGGATGGCGGCGTCGCGGCTGACCGGGTTGGCCTCGGGCGACATGACCGTCACGCAGGTGCAGCCCAGCCCCAACCGCTTGATTTCCTTGCCAACCATCGCGAAATGCGGCTCCTCGCCGCCGAACAGCGGCAATTCCACGCCGTCGTAACCGACCCTCTTGATCTTCTCCAACAGCGGGAATTGATCCTCGACCAGGTGGCTGGTCCACAGCAGAACGTTCATACCCATCTTCATCTGAGCTCCCTTGCCCGTCGGGGCTTCACTGGCTTGAGCCGACGTTGTAAACATGGCGGCCGCCGTCGCCGCCGCGCTGGTTTGCAGAAATCCGCGCCGAGACATGGAATTGGCCATCGCTCTGGAACTCCTGTTGCACAGCACCTCAGCCGCCCTTATTCGTAACGATACCCGCCGGGCGGCCAAGATCAAATGCCCGATCCCTTCAGGCAGGCTCGTCAGCCCGCGTGCAACTCGCCCCGCCCGCTCCGGCTCTGACCTGATGGTCGAGCACAACCACCCCTGGCTTCACCACGCCTTCGCTTTGCAGTAAACTGCGGCCATGATCAAGTCGCCCTATCTCGTCCGGCCAGATCGCAAGTTCCGCCTCTCCAACATCGATCCCGACGACGCCGGCCCTTTCAAGGACAAGCAGGATGCCGCCGACGCCACCCGCCGGCAGTTTGAGGAAATCGGTCGCCTCCAGGGCATCCTCTACGCCCAGGCAAAGTATGGCCTGCTGGTCATCCTTCAAGGCATGGACACCAGCGGCAAGGACAGCACCATCCGCCAGGTGTTCTCTGCCGTGAACCCCCAGAGCTGCTACGTCGTCAGTTTCAAGGCCCCTTCCGCCGAGGAACTGTCGCACGACTATCTCTGGCGCATCCACGCCCACGCGCCGCGCCGGGGCATGATCGCCATCCACAACCGCTCGCATTACGAAAGCGTCCTCGTCGAGCGCGTCCGCAAGCTCGTGCCCGACAAAGTCTGGTCGCGCCGATACGACCACATCAACGACTTCGAGCGCATGCTGTCGGACGAGAACACCATCATCCTCAAGTTCTTCCTGCACATCTCCAAAGACGAGCAGAAGCAACGCCTCCAGGCGCGCCTCGACAATCCCGAAAAGAACTGGAAGTTCGACCCCGGCGACCTCTCCGAGCGAAAGCTCTGGGATGACTACCAGGAAGCCTATGAGGATGCCCTGCGCAAGTGCTCCACCGACCACGCCCCCTGGTACGTCATCCCCGCCAACCGAAAGTGGTTCCGCGACTGGGTCATCTCCGACATCATCGTCCGCACGCTCAAAAAACTCGACCTGCAATACCCCCGACCCATCGAAAACATCAAGGACATCCGCATCACCTGAGCCTCACGCCCGCCTCGCCCACCGCAGCTTCGCCGATCGCGACCGCGGATTCGCCAGCTTCTGCCGCTCATCCGCCATCACCGGCTCATCGCTGATGGCGCTGTAAATGCCCCCCGCCAGAGCCTCCCTGAACGCCCACTTCACCAGCCGGTCCTCTCCGCTGTGAAAACTGATGATCGCCGCCGCCCCGCCTCCCCCCATCACCTCCGGCAGCACCGCCAGCAGCCGCATCAGGTTCGGCAGCTCCCGGTTCACCAGCATCCTCAGCGCCTGGAACGTCCGCGCGGCCGGGTGCAGCTTCGCCCCCGCCGCCCGCTTCAGCGTGAAATCCCGCGCCTCACACACGATCGCCATCAATTCGCCCGTCGTCTCGATCGGTTGAACCGCCCTGCGCTCCACAATCAACCTCGCAATCGCCTCCGCATCCTCCTCATCCCCCAATTCCCGCAACGCCGCCGCCAGCTCCCGCTCGCCCATGCGATTCACCAGCACAGACGCCGGCTGCCCGCGCGACCCATCCATGCGCATATCCAGCGGCCCATCCTCGCGATACGAAAACCCCCGCCTCGGATCATCAATCTGCGGGCTGGCCACCCCAAGGTCCGCCACCACCCCATCCACCCGCTCGATCCCCAGCTCCGCCAGCACCCCCGGCAACCCGGCGAAATTGGTGTTCCGCAGCACGTATTCCCCGCCCACCGCGCCCAGCCTTTCCCGCGCCAAGGCCAGGTTCCCGCCATCCAGATCCAGCCCCACCAGCCTCCCGCCCGGCTGAACTCTCCTCAGCATCTCCGCCGAATGACCGCCCAGACCCACCGTGCAATCCACCAGCACCTTGCCCGGCGCTGGCCGAACCACCCCCATCACCTCCTCCAACAGCACCGGTATATGCCTGATCTGCTTCTTCACCCGCCCCAGTGTACCCGACCGCCACGCCGCCGACGCCCACCCCACTCCATCAAAAAAGGCACCGGCGTTAACCGGTGCCTGTTCCCCCGCTTTTGGCCCCACTGCATTGCTATGCGGCCGCCGCCAGCTCCCTGACCGGCGGCCTGCGGGTCCGCCCAACGGCCTCCCGCTTGCCTTTCCACGTAAATGCCTCCAATTCCCCATCCAGCTCCGCTTCTTCCACCGGCACGAACGTCCGGGGCGCTGGCTCGCGAACCGCCGCCGGCTTGTGCAGCTTCGGGCTCCCAGGCGCTACATCCACCAGGGTAAACCCCAGGTCCAGCTTCGATGGAAGCGCGCCGCTGCGAATCTTCTCATTGATCGCATTCACCGGCACACCCCAAAGCTCCGCGGCCACAGCAGGCACAACCCAGCAAGACATCTTGGCGTCTCCCGTTATAGACTAGATTCCTCATCGGCGCAAAAATGGGTATGCCTTAACTAAATAGATTACAAGAATTTACGTCTAGCGGCGTGTCCGATACACTCGCCCCGGTCCGATAAGATCGCACCGCCAGCATTGCCGCGCGCGCTCCCCCGCCTGCCAATACTGGCAACGCAATGATGTCATATCTTTGCTTCAGAGATGCCCCGCCAGCACCAGCGTCAGGTCGTCATCGACCCGCTGCCCGATCCTCGGCGAGCGCAGGAAAGCCGCCAGTTGCCCCTGCCCATCCGCCCCATCCTCCACCCGCGAGACGAACGCGAACAAAGGCGCGAAGAACGGCGGGTGCGGAATCCCCTCGGGCATCTTCAGCGCCAGCGGCTGAAGCCCATCGCTCATCAGCGCCAGGTGCTTCGCCCGCCCGTGCCACAGCTCCACCTGCGCCTGTTCCATCGCCCCCGGCGACACCAGGAACGTGGTGTGGTTGATGTACTGGTCATCCAGCCGCGCCCCGCTCAGCCCCATCAGGCTCCCCTGCTCATCGCCCACCACCGCCGCCCCATCGCCCACCTGCCCCACCGCCACCAGCCCGCCCGTCGCCACCGCCACGATCAACGTCGTCGCCACCTCCCGATCCGGCACATCCAGCCGCCTGCCCTCGGCCTCCACAGCGCGCTTCGCCTCCTCCATCACCTCCATCAGAAACACCTGCCAGGCATCAAACTGTTCCCCCTCCGGCAGCGGCCGGCCCGCCCCCGCCCCTCCCGCCGATGCCGATCCCGCCCCATCCGCCACCGCCAGCACCAGCGCGCCATCCGCGCGCACCCGCCACCCATGCGCATCCTGGCACCCCAGCCCCCGGCTCTCGTGCCCGGACCCCGCCACCGAAGCGCCCAACACTCGCCACAATCCATTGGTCATTCGGCTGCACCTCGCCCCCCAGCCTACCCGCACCCGCCGGCCGATGCGAGCAATCGTGTTGCGTGTTCCGTGCCCGTGTCCCCCGAGGTTCGTGGCGCGGCCTTCCCTTCAGGCCGTCAAGACACAGTGGCACGGGCGGCCCGCCCGTGGTGCCGCCCTCTATTCTCCACCTCCCATCTCACTCGGCGAACAACGTCGGCCCGGACGTCACCGCCGTCTTCTTCACCTTTGCCCGCCGGGCGACCGCCGCGCTCACATCCGACACGTCGATCAGCTTCCCGGCGCAGATCCGCTCCAGCAGCTTCGCCTGCCTTGGCTCAATCGCAATGAGTCGCCCGATCACGTTCAGTACGTTGATCAGTTCCGTCGTGTATTCCGCCAGCCATCCCCCCGGCTGAATCTCCCCCAGCTTCGATGGCGGCCGCCGATCGCCGATGATCGGCCTCTCCCGGTTCTTCTTCCGGTAGCTGAACCACTGCGTTAGCACCTGCTTCCCCGAGACCTCGTATTCCCACATGGCCCGCGTCACGCCCTCTACGCGACCAGTTCCCAGCACCAGCGCCTTCCCTGCCTCGTCATACCCGATCTCGTCCACATCCGCCGGTATCGCCCCGCCCTTCGGCACCTTGGGCGCTGCTTCCTTCGGCATGCGCGGCGGACCGGCCGCTCTCCCCTTCGCGGTGCCCGCGCTGCGCCAGCCCGCAGACCCGCCGGAGCGGTAAACAGTTTCCTGCGGCCGGGCGCGGGGGCGGGGTGGGTTGGAGGCTGGGTGGATCGGTGGTGCAAAGGCGCGGGGGGCATATAGGGGATTTGCTATTTTGTGGATTCTGTTGTTGCAATCTCGCGAGGATGGGTGTTGAATGAGTGTTGGTCGGGGAGGCGGGAGCCCGTGGACCCTCCAGTGGTGTGTGTGGTGGGGAGCCTGCGCGACTCTGTCTCATTTCTTCGTGGGACTGATTGATGCGCCTGCCATGGCGCATCGTGGGTTCATTACACGTGGGGCGCAATGCCCCGGAAGGAGGTTCACATGGTGGAGCTGTTCAATCGATTGGGCCGAGGGCTCAGGGCTCGGCGGGTCCGCACTTCGTTGCTGGGTGCCATCAGGCCTGTGGTGGAGCGGCTGGAGGGCCGGCGGATGCTCTCGACCGTCACCGTCAACGGCACGGCCTCGGCAGACACCATCATTGCTCGCCTAAACGACTTGGATCCTGATGTGATCGAGATCGTGCTGAATGGACAGGTGGTGGCGTCGGCCGATGACTACACCGCCATCACGCTCAACGGCCTGGGCGGCAACGACACGATCAGCGCGGCGACGATCAGTGTCCCCTGTACGCTGACCGGTGGCGACGGGAATGACTCGCTGATCGGCGGAAGCGGGGATGATTCGCTGGATGGAGGGGATGGGGCGGACACCCTGAGCGGCCGCACCGGGAATGACACGCTCAGCGGCGGCGGGGGCAACGATACATACGTGTACACGAGCCTGCAGCAATTCGGCAGCGACAGCATCGTCGAGGCGGCGGACGTGGACACGGACACGCTCGATTTCTCGGCGGCACCGGAAGCCGTGACGGCGAATCTTTCAGCATATGCGTTGACAGATCATGGCTACGTGTCGCTCTCCGAGGACGGTATCGAGAACGTCAAAGGGTCGGATTACGCCGACACATTCTACGGCAATGAGCGGAACAACGTCTTCTGGGGCAACGG
>CAZMXI010000066.1:3941-24436 GCA_964570205.1 uncultured Tepidisphaeraceae bacterium | reverse complement strand
AGGTTGGCCACTTCGGCCGGCCAGTAGTTCATCTGCGTGTTGATGTTGCACGTGTACTTGCTGTCCCAGGGCGGGCGCAGGCTGTCGTTCCAGATGCCCTGGAGGTTCGCCGGCTGCCCCCCGGTCCGGCTGCTGCCGATCAGCAGGTATCGCCCATACTGAAACGCCAGCGCCGCCAACTGCGGGTCGCCGTCCTTACCAAAGTCGGCCAGGCGCTGGTCCGTCGGCTTGGCCGCCGGTTCGCTTCGCCCAAGGTCAAGGTGCACCCTGCGGAACAGCCTCCGATGGTCAATCAGATGGTCGCGCCGGATCGCCTCGAACGGCCTTCGAGCCGCCTTGCCCAGCCACTCTTCGCATCGTTCGGTGGGGTTGGCGGTCAACTCGCGAAAATTCGCGTGATTGGTCGCCGCCACCAGCCGAATCGTTATGCCACTGGCCCCGACGATGCGCAAGGAGCCTTCGTCAGGCTCGATCCGGCCCCCTTGCACCTCAATCCTGGCGCGGGCTTCGAACCGCACACCCTCGGCCTCCACTTGCCCGCCGACAACGAGCGTATCGCCGCCTTCAATCCTGACCGCAGCCCCCGCATGCGGGCTGGTCAGGCGAACGACGGCCTCCAACTGCCCCGCCCGATCCGCGGCCAGCCGAACCACCAGCACCCGATCGGGTTAGGATGCGAAGACCTCCCGCCGGTACGTCACATCGCCGATCCGGTACTCGGTCATGACCATCGCCGAATCCAGATCAAGCCAGCGACGATAGCTCGACACCGCCGTGTGCCGCGGCAACTCGACCCACAGATCGCCGCATGGCTGATATGCCATCTGTCGCAGAGGCACGCTCATGAACTGTTCGCCCGCCAGCCGCTCGGCCTCGCGTTGCTTGCCTTCGAACAGAAGCTGGCGAATCTGAGGCAGGAATTGCGCTGCGCCGGCGTGGGCATACGAGCGAGGGCGGCCGGTCCACACCGTGTGCTCGTTGAACTGAATCTGCTCCAGAGGCGCCCCGCCGTATACCATCGCCCCGATGTGCCCGTTTCCCACCGGCAGCGCCTCGGTCCACCGCGCGGCCGGCCGCTCATACCACATGATCCAGTCGCCCGGCGGGCACTCGGCCGATCCGCTGACCGTCGCCGGCCGGGCCTGCGCCCGCCCCGGCGCGCCCGCCAGCGCTGAGCCTGATGCGACCGCCGTGACGACGGCAGACAGGACAACCCACATCCAACGGCCATCGGTTCGTTTCTCAGCCATGCCTGCCTCGGGTTAAGCGCCACCATCTGCGGCCGCAGCTCGTAGCACCTGCTGCGTCGTGACGAAGGCTTTGTTCATCCTGTTCGTCGCTTGGATATCGAGAACGCTCGTGTGCGACAGCCAGGTTCGGCGACCGCCCGCCGAGAATAGCGCGCCGGCCGCATCGCCGCAACCACCGTCGCGCAGACGGGCGTTATCTCGTTTTTGCCACTCCTTTTACTTTTTCCGTTCCCCTCGCTATCCTTCACCGCCCCATGAACCCCAAGCAGCGCGCCGCCGACGCGGCTCTCAACCTGGTTTCCAGCGGCATGTCCATCGGCCTGGGCACCGGCACCACCGCCGACTGCTTTCTTCAAGCACTGGCCGCCTCGTTGAAGTCGGGCCGGCTTCGCGATATCCGCGGCATCCCCACCAGCCGCCAGTCGGAGCGGCGCGCACAGGAACTGGGCATTCCCCTGGTCACACTGGCCCAGGTGCCCCAGACCGACATTACGATCGACGGCGCCGACGAGATCGCGCCCAACCTCGACCTGATCAAAGGGCTTGGCGGCGCGCTCCTGCGTGAGAAGATCATTGCTCAGAACTCCAGGCGCATGGTGATCATTGCCGACTCGGGCAAGGTCGTGCCAGCGCTCGGCACCCAAAGCCCCCTACCCGTCGAAGTGGTCCCGTTCGGGCACGAATCGCATGTCGCGTTCCTGCGAAGCCTCGGGTGTGAACCCATCCTCCGCCGCACGGGCTCAGGCGATGTATTCGTGACAGACAGCGGGAACTACATCTACGACTGCCGGTTTGACAGAATCGACCACCCGCGAGGCTTGGAAGCTGCCCTCTGTCAACGTGGCGGGATCGTCGAAACCGGCTTCTTCCTCGGCATCGCCGATCTCGCCATCATCGGCCATGACCACGGCATCGAGGAGCGCCACAGATAGGCGGGGCAGGACATTCGCTGCCGGCGTCGATCAATGAAACGATCGCCTGGCCACCCGTGTGCGGTTTGCCGTGTCCGGCCAGAAACGGCCCGGCAACACACCATATCCATCAAGGTCTCGCGTCACGTTCGACCACCTCGGATGGCAGCAGCAATTCGTCTGCACTTCGGGCAAGATAGGGCGGCACGGTCATCAGCAGCCGCTGGCCCTGGCTGTTCTCGAACTTCCATAGCCTGCCGGCCTGGCTTGCCGGCACCGGCACCTTGAACCATCCATCTTCGCTCTTGGAGAAGTCAAGAACCTCGCGGCCATCGCCATCGCGCATCTTGCCGGACAACCGCGGCGCCCAATTGGCCACGCGCGACGCCCACCCGCCCACAATCTTGGTGCCCCTGGGGACATAGAAGTACATCGTCCATGAGCCGCGGAAGTGGCTGGTGACGTCAGACGTTTCGATGCCCGATTCGATGGTCACGGGCGTGCCCGCGGGCCATTCGATTCGGGTGTAGTCGCCGCCATCGATGGCCTCCACCCGGTGCAGCCCGTCGTGGGGCGTCCGGAGGCGAATGCTGTATGTCTTGCCATCGGGCTTGTAGCCATCATCCGTGGCGACGGCGTTGAGGGTGACTTCTTTCGGTGAGTAAAGGCTGATCCGCGGCATCCGGTTGGCCCAGACCTTCTGGACGGTGATTCTCAGGTCGATGGCGCCGGCCCGCTCCGGGACCCAGATGAGGTATCGCTGGCGGTCCTGAGGGTGAGTGGGGAAGGCGCCGGGGGACACCTTGGGCAGCTTGAGCCGCTCGGCCGCCGGGATGAGATTCCCGCTGAACGCGATGCCGTCGAAACCCGGGTCCACCGGGGTGTTTCTGACGATGCCGCCGGCAAGGATCGAAGCCAGTTCCTCCGGGCCGAACGGCAGATTGTCCTTGAGCGGGTGATCCTCCGTCAGCGCGGCCTTCTGGCTGATGAGCCGGCACCACAGGCCATAGCTGTGGACCATCATCGTCCTGCGCATGCGGTAGGCATGTCGTGCAACATCCTCGACCGATCCGCTGCCGTTGGCGTAAGCGTAGTACAACTCCGCATGGCGGGTATAGAGCACCAGGTCATCGATTCGCGCCAGCACTCTGGCATCGGTCGTGGCACGGCGGGCGGCGTCGAGGTGGCGGTACATCCGGCCGACGAGGTCGGAGGGTGAACGCCGCTGCGTATCCTCGGTGATCAGCCGATAGAACGCACGCATTGGCTCCTTCGCCGAACCAAACGCCTTGTCAAGGAAATCCTCGACGATCGGTTTCAGGCGGTCTGCTTCTTCGATGTCCCAAAGCACACGGCTGGCGAAGTAGTAGCCCAGGCCACAGGGCCCCCAGCAGTCGCCCGATTCGGCATCATAGAAACGGACGCCCTGCCGGTGAATCTGAGCCAGAAACCGGGCGAGGCGCGCCGGTCGCGAGGCCGAACCGCCCCGCGGCAGGTTCCAGTCCCAATCGACGACGCTCAGGTAATCGTAGACGCCCATGGTGGCGCCCCGAGCCTGCCAGCCGCGAAGGACCTGGTCGAAAGCAAGCCCGCCGCCGATGAAGGCGGTTGTGGCGCTGGGGATCACGTTGGGGTGAACCTGGACCTGCGGCGGCGAGGAGTGCCGGTTGTAGGCATACATCCCTACGTACTTGGCACCCAGCCCCAGGGAGTTGATGGCCTGGGCGACTTCGTTGGCCAGGGTGACCGCCCGGTCGCTGACGCTTCCCAGTCGCGCGCAGCCCTGGCATTCGCACCAGCCGTCGCCATCGCTGGGGTCCATCGAGATGCTGTCGGCCTGGGGGTGTTGCTTGAAGTGGCGAACCGCATGGTCGACGACCAGTTGGCGCAGGCCGGGATTTGACGCGCAGAACTTGGCGTCGGGGCGGGGCTTTCGCTGGCCATCAACCTGGGCGTAGTACTCCGGGTGCTTCTCAAATTCAGCGCGGTTGGCCGCTATGATGCCCTCGTAAGAGTGTCCGCTGTTCAGGTTGAATCCCTTGGCCATGCGGTTGCGGATACACCATTCCCGGTAAGGATGGTCGTTGTACCCCCACAATCCCCAGTTGTACCAGATGCGGCGAGCAAAGAAGGCCGGGCGCTGACGATCGTTCACCGCGATCTTCAGGTGGGCCACCGAAGGAATCACTTCCCAGGTCTGGCCGGGGAAGAATTGCCGGTGGCCCAGGCGATGCAGCAGGTCCCAGGCAGCGTGTGAAACGGCCAGGTCGGAAGCGCCAAGCAGGTAGAGGCCCTCAGGCAGCGAGCGCAGCAAGTATTCTTCGCGATCGAAGGGGCCGGCGTCGAAATGGACCTTGAATGGAAGCGAGGGGAAATCGCTTGGACGCCCAATCACGATGCCCCGGCCGCCATCACCCGATTGGACTGCGAATTCCGCCCCGCTGATGCGCTCAAGGTACCGGGCCAACTCGTTCGCCGTGGCTTTGGTCGATGCCGAAGCCTGTGGCCCGATCATGATGCCAAGCTGCGCACGTTTGTCGCGCGCCAGTTCAACAGTCGTGCCCTGTTCTTCCGCCGCCTTGACGCCGGCCGATGGAGGGGCAAAAGCAGTGAGGAGCAGAGTCGGCCAGATGATCCAGTGAGGTCTGCACATGGGCGGGTGTTCCAGTCAGTGCATCGAAAGTTTCACCAGGCGCTGGTTCCCTGAATCATGCACCACCGCGCGGCTGCCTCGAGCGATAATGCGACCGGGATGGTTCAGCGAGGCAAGATCATCACCTGACCGACCGTTCCTCCCGAAAGTCGCAACCATCCGCCCGTCGCTCAGGTCAAACACGAGCACGCGATGCCGTTCAGCATCGCTCACCCAGAGCCGGCCATCATCGGCGCAGAGGTATATCCTCCCCCCAAACCGGTCCGTGCCCCACGATGACCATCGGCGCTGTTCTTTCCACGCGAGCCCCGCGCGGGAGAACTCGACGATATGACCATCTCCGGCCGCCAGGAGCGTTTCCGCATCCCTCATCGCCAGGGACGTGTACTGCGTCACGGCCGGCCTGGTGATCAGTTCTACCGGTCCGGCGTCCGCGCGGTATTCACCGTCGGACTGCAACTCAAACGCCCCTCCCCTGCCGCTCTTGTCGATCACCAACAGGACCGGCTTGCCGCTTTCACGATAGACGGCCGACGCCATCGGATCGCTCACCAGATCGCACTTGCCTTCCGTGCGCCAGCTCTTGACCTCTGTATTCAGCGCTCCCCAGCAGAATGTCGGCTTGCCCCACATCCATCCCGGCGCAACCATCACATCGTTGGCGAGCATCACGGCCTGACCCATCGTCTCGAAGCTGTTGACCCCGAACCGCATCGGCGCGTCGGGACCATCATCCCACTTCCACGACCCGAAATGCCACCAGACGTTGCCCTGCCGGTCCAAACCCAGCGCCTGTGCTGAAGGAGCAGCGCCGATCCGGCGGATGAGCTGCATCTGTCGCTTCTCTCCATCCCAGCGAAGCAGGTGCATAACACCGCCAAATCCCGAGACGGCATAAAGGTCGTCCCGCAAATGTGTCATGCCTCGGCCGTTGGACAACTCCGAGTTCTGCTCGAGATGCCCGATGAATGAGCCCGATGCCCCGCCGAGCACGACGCCTGGGTCGGGCTGAAGCTCACGATCGAACCGCCGGATTGTGCCGTGCCAGGCGTGGCCGAAAAAGCAGCCGTTGAGGTGCTGTATACGCTCGCCGGGGGCACCGCGAGGCCAACCGTCGCTTACCTCCCGGCCGTCGATGAACTTGGCGACTCTCCCCTTGGCCGACACGTAGATCGCGCCATCGGGCGTCAGGTCGATCCAATCCGCCTCTGATATCCGGCCGGTTTCCTGCGCTTCGCCCGCTTTGGGATCCAGCAAATACAGGTGGCCCTTGGAGAACACGCCAATTCGCCCTTGGGTCGAGCCATGAGATATGCACGACGCCTCGCGATTCAGCGGCTTGGCCTCGCTCCCCGCCGGAGCCTGGACATCCAGTGCATAGAGTCGGTTTCCGATCAGGAGCGCAAGCGTGTCACCGGCGAGGGCGAGCTGGTCACGCCGGTCCTGGGCCGCGGCGATGCGGTACTGCGCCAGGAGCCGTCCATCGGGTGCGTAGCGGTTGAGCGTGCCGCTCCCGCCGCGGTCCCAGAGCGAGCCGTATCGGTCATAGGCCACGCCCATGCCTATCGCGGTTCCTCCGTCGATCGGCCCTTTCATCCGGGTGTCAACGTTGCTAAACCGGACCAAGTTGTCCCCCTGGTGCCCGGAATTGCCAAGGATGCCTTCACACAGGATCGTCTGCCCATCCGCAGCAGCGGCCAGCATCGCCAGTAAGATCAGCGATGGCCAGACTATTCGCGGATGCGTCTCAATTGCGCTCATGGATCTCAGCTCCCTCGAATCTAATCTCACCCCATAGCTTGGGCATCAGCATGATCTCTCCGGGCACATCGTTCACGAGCATCGTGTTCGCATTAGCCCAGTACGATCGAAACATGTTGATGGTCCCTGCGGGGTCGCCGCGAATGACACCGAAGTCACCTCGCAGGGTCTGCCCGGCAGGGCGATGGAGTCCAAGGGTCTCCAGCGGGATGGCCGCCTCGACGCGATAGCCGCCTTGGTCTTTCATAACCGCGATGGCAACGCCATCCAGCCGTTTCACGGAGTCCACCGTCTCGCTGCGCCAGGGGCTGGTGAAGGTCACGGGCGCATCCTTGACGGCCAGGCGATGGCGATAAAGCACGGCGGTGCTCCCTTCTTCAAAGGGCGCGATCAGAAGGCGCAGGTCGCCGATCACCGGCTGGGATCGGTCTGAGACCGCCCTCCAGTCAGCGCCAAGTTGAAGATCCACGCTATCGCCTGTCTTGAATAGCAGCGTCCAGTCCTTGCCGCGATTGATCCACGGCGACTCATCGCTCACCGTGTAGAACAGGTAGAGGTTGCGATCGTCATAGCCCATGCACACGCTCGCGGGGAATCGCTTGGATTGGTCCCATCGCGCGGCCGGCTCGCCTGGCCAGTCGTCGCCCTTCCCATCAATGGCGATGGCCTTGGCCATGCGCTGCACCTGCGCCACCTTGCCCGCCGAAGCCCGGGCCAGTTTGCTGGCCAGCCGCCGTTCGGCCGCAATGACCTGCGCAGGCGACAGACGGATGGCACCGGTCTGCCGCGTCACTTGCCGCAGGCCGTCGATGCGGAACAGGCGATAATCGGTGTGGCCACTCTGGAGGTAGTAATTGCCATCCTTCTCGGACCGTCCGAAGACCCCGCCGAAACACTCGCCGCCGATCAGTTGTGCATCCAGTGTCCCGCCCATGCGCACATCCTTGAACATCTCATCCAGGAACATCCCGTCGCTACTGAGGATGAAGAACCGGCCGTGGTTGCCGTTCATCACGAACACGTCGGCCTGCTCATCCAAGTTGGCCATGCCCAGGAAGAACAGCGCCCCCTGCAACTGGCCCACCTCGGGAAGCGGCGCGCTGTGCGAGCCATGGACGTTCGTCCAGCGATTGGGATACGTCCATATCAGCTTCCCGTCGGGAGAAAACGCTTTCATCTGAGGCTCTGAATTGCAGATGAGATTGCCGAAGCGGTCGGTAGCCGTTTCGATCTCGTTGCCAGAGAGGTCGATCGGCACACCCGCGGCGATGGCCGCGTTAAGCGATGGATACGCCGGGGCACCCGTGGCGTTGTAGCCTTCGGGCTTGAGCGTCACGATCAGGCGTTTGCCATTGGCCGTAACCGGCAACCGCAGCGTCAGATTTCGGCTGTCATGGCCCCAGTATGAGCCGGCGAAGTGCTCCGCCGACGTGGAGAACTCGAACTCCTCGACCTGCATCCGGCCGTCGCCGTTGCGGTCAAGCCACAGGAATCCCGGGCCCTTGTCGGCGTGGCTGCCCTGTCGGCTGGGATAGGTCTTGTTGAATGCATCGATGAAGGCCCGCGGCGGCTTCCAGTCGCAGGCAAAGCTGTAGCGATGGGTTGACCCAACCGTGGCCAGATCGTGCTTCGTGCCGTCGGGTTTCAGCTCCGAAATCGACGCTACCCCGCCGAAGCCGATGAGGAATGTTCGTCCATCCTGGCGATAGAACGTATAGTGGAATGCCCCGCCGTGGCCGCCGTGGCCTCGCAGGATGGAGCGGGGCGCGGCCGACTTCGTGGCGAAATCGAGCGACCAAAGGGCGCCCTGACCGATCCACCGCGCATGGTCGGCATAGTCGAATCCCGCGCCCGAAGCGCCATAGGAGGTCGGCCCGAACTTCTGCTTGACCACCTGGCGTGTCTTCAGATCCCAGGCGACGAGGCGCTTGGGGTCCCAGCGGTCCTCGGTGACCCAGAGCCAGCCGTTGGGGGCGATGGTCAGACCGCCTGGGTTGACCATGCGCTGCGGGTCAAATGGGCCGCCGTATGCGCCGCCGGGCTTGCCGATGGGTTCGAAGACCCTCCCATCCCGGTCATAAACCTCCACCGTGTGCGTCCTGCCATTGCTGACATAAATGCGCCGGTCGTACACGGCGATGCCGGTTGCCCCGGTATCCGTGATGGGCAGCGGCCCCGCTGCGCCATCCTGCTGATAGACGGAGACATTTCCATCGCCGCTCACGGCCAGCACATCGGTGCCGTCCGCGGCCAGCGGGCCGGGCGCTCGTATCGGGAGCTGCCCCGTCTGCCGCCCCGTCGCCGGATCAACCACGATCAGGCGATTCGCATGGTAGTCCGATACATACAGCTTGCCCCCCGCCAGAACCATGCCGCGCAGGCTTGGGCCGGATAGCCCGGCACCCGGTCCGACGTTGTGCTTGGCCAGCACGACAAACCGTTTGCCATCCGAATAGTCAACTACCCTGCCGGTGGCAATGTCGAAGCGCGTCAGCGTCAGCGCTTGCTCGGCCTTCCAGTTCGGCTTGCTTCGGTCCACATTCTGCCCCCATGCAAAGCCGTCGTGGGCGGCATAAAGGTACTTCTCATCGGCCGCCAGTTGAACCGCCTCGATGCCCGTACCGTGGATCGCATTGTAGTGCATCCGCTTGATGCCATCGACATCGACTGCAACCACCGCGTACCCCGATTCCGCGCAGGAGCCGCCGAAGAACGACCACTTGCTGTTCGATGTGGCGGACGACAACACGCTGTGGTCCGGCCCCCACATGTCCATGCCCGACCCGGTTCGCCACGAAGGGACTCCATCGTTGCAGAATGAGAACAGATAGACCGGCCGAATGCCCGGGTGGTGGACTGATCGCCAGCGATATGCCCCCGGCGCCGCCACACGTCCTTCGTCATCCACACCATCCCACTCCACGCGCTGCGGACCCTTGCCTGCGGCCCGACCGGCAATGAGGTTCCTCACCCGCCGGCCCTGCGCATCCTCGATGACGATGGTGGCCTTGCCGTCGACTGGCTGATCGAACTGCACCCAAGCGCGATTCTTGCGATCCTCGACCGCCAGGGCATGCTCAACCAAGTTCAGCGGCAGCCACTGCGATGGATCGGTCGAGAGCCCTTCGTGCGGCGCGCCGCCGATATGCCGGAAACGTTCGCGTTGCCGGTCCTGCCCCATGGCGCCACCCGGCCAGACCACTGAGATGCCGAGACGCAACCGCTGCCAGTCCCAATCGCGCAGTGCAATGGTACCCGGTGGGATGCTGAAGACATACCTGACCCCACCCGAGATGTCCTGCGGCCGCTCGCCCCGGAGAACAATGGATTTGGCAGCGGCGACGCCAATTGACACCTGAGGCGCCGATTCGCCCTCCCGGTCCACGTCCACCGCCACTTCCAGCCGCGGGCCTACGCGCCGAATGCCCATCGCCACCCGCGGCGACGCCGGTCCCGACAGCACGACCATCTGCTCGTCTGTCCACACCTGCGCGCCCGACGCAGCGCATACGAAGACCATTCCAAACAACCAGCATGCCTGTAACTTAGCCATCATGTGTTGTACCCCGCCTCCACCCATCGGTTGTCGATGAAACACAGCACGCCGGCATCCGGCCCGCTGCCGTTTCCGTGTCCCTCAGTGTACCCAACGCGCCTTGTACAGCCGTTGGCCTGGCAGGCGCAGCACGCCATCAGGATTGTGAAAGTGGATGTGCTCGGCCCACCAATTTCGGCCTTCCGCCTGCACGTAAGCGACTCGCGCGGCTTTCGGATGAATTGAGTAGCTCTTCACGTTCGGAGCGTCCTTCAGAGTATCGTGGAGGGCGATTTGCCGCGTATTTCGGTCGAAGTGCCAGCAGTGCTTGCCTGTGCTGATGAACAGGAGCGACGTGCCGGGAACCGGTGAAAGATCGTGACCATCGGAATCCGGGAGTTGGGTCTGAAACGCCCCAGTCAGGCCATCCTGGTCGCCTGCGCCGTTCGCCAGGCGATAAGCCCGAAGCTGACTACCGCCCAGCGCCCACAAGAGAGAGCGTGAATCATCCCACACCAGGCCGTGGGCCGACACCATCGAGTCGGAGGCCAACTCGCGCCGGCCGGCAATGTCAAAGAGAATGACGCGGTTGGCCGCCGGCGAATTGGCAACCGAGGCGGCCGCCGCGATGCGCCCGCCGGGGAGCATCTCTATGGAGTGGGCGTTCACGACCTCGGCATGGAACAGGGATCGTCCGGTGCGCCTTTCAACCAATGCAACTGCGCCCGAGGATGAGGAAATCAGGATACAGCGCCCGCCATTCACCGGCTTGCAGTCATCGGTGGTCTGAAACCTGCGCTTCAGCGATTCGGGGATATCAGGGCATTCCGCCGCCCGCCACGACCATATCTTGCGCGGAGGGAGCCCGCTTTGCTCAGCCAGGGCAAGAATGAAAACCTCATCGCCGCCACAGACGATCAGGTCCAGGGGCGCGTGCGGCGGCATCGCTTGCTGCGGCATTCTCGATGCACACCCGGACGCCACGCCTGCAAACATCGCCGCCAGCACCTTCCGCCGAGTCATGCACGCTCCCGATGAATCTTCATGCCACGCCATCTTTCCCGACACTTGCCCGTGACGTCCTCGTATGCCCGATTGTACCCGGCGCAACGCCTCATCGACGGGCACTGCCATCGGGATTGAATCCGTCAGCCGCGGGGCGACTGCTCGCACGTGCGGCGACAGGCGTTGTTATGGCCGGCCGGGGCGGCTGATTCATTCCCTCGCCCAGGTAGAACCCCGTGTGGGGCGGCTGGTTGTAGGCGACATTCTGCCATGCGATGCTCAGCCGATACTGCGGGTCATGCATCAGCGTGCGGATGCGGTGCTCGGTCGGGATCGTGGTCGTGTAGATGCGCAGGGCCTTGTTGTCCGTGGTCCCTAGGACAATCTCCTCGCGCCAATCGCCGAACAGATCGGCACTGAGGTTGGGCGCGGCCTTTGCTCCGCCGGCGGTGCAGCCATCGGCGGTGAATACCCTATCCAGACGTGCATTTCGCCAGTCCCATTTCCACACGGAGTTGCGCTCCACGATCTCCCGGAGAAGGTCGCCGTCCCACCACACGACATAATTCGTCAACCGCGGCGCGGGTCCGATGGGCTCGCCCCTGCATGTGCGCAGGCCGCCAGGGCCACCCCACATCTCAGCGCCGGGATGGCGCGCGTCGATGTCGGCGGCGAGGCAACGACCAGCGTCCTCGCCATCGCCGACGCGCCAAAGGGTACGTCCGGTCCTGGCATCGAGAGCGGCCATCGCCGGCGTCATGGCATCCCAGCGGCTGCCTTCGTTCTCGTGAACGCCGAAGACGATCGGATTGGGATGTGCTGGATCAAAACGGCCAACGTGCAGCGCATCGCCGTGGCGGAAGCCGGTGGTGAAAAGGCCCTGACCATCGTCATCAACAACCATGGAATGATAGACGATCTCGTCGCGCCCATCGCCATCAACATCGGCGACACTGACGGAATGGCCCCCCATGCCGCCGTAGTCGGCGTTCGGTTTGCCGTCCTTGCCCTTTCCCGGGGCGTTGGTGTCAAAGACCCAGCGACTGGCCAGCTTGCGATCGCGAAAGTCCCACGCCGCCAGCACGCTGCGCCCGTAGACCCCGCGGCACATGATGACGCTGGGCCGCCGCCCATCCAGGTAAGCGACGCAGGCAAGAAAGCGATCCACGCGGTTGCCGGTGCGGTCGTTGCCCCCGTTGCCCCCGATGCCGCCCCAGCCGCCGATATCGCCCCGCCCGGGAAGATACCCGACTGTGGCGAGGGCAGCCCCGGTGCGACCGTCAAAGACGGTGAAATACTCCGGGCCTCGCAGGATCTTCCCATCCTGCCCAACCCAGTTGGCATCTTTGTCGCCAATGGCGACGCCTCTGCCATCGATGGTGCCGTCGGCCGTCTTGCAGGCGACCTCGGCAATGCCGTCACCGTCAAGGTCATACACGATGAACTGCGTGTAGTGGGCGCCCTCGCGGATATTGCGGCCAAGGTTGATCGACCAGAGGTGCGTACCGTCGGTCTTGTAGGCATGGAGAATCGGCGGGTCAGTCATGCCGGCCTGCGCGTTGTCCCGCCCGCGGCCGCTCATATGAACGACCAGCTCATAATCACCATCGCCGTCGAGGTCGCCAGCCGAGGCGTCGCCGGCTGTGTACCCGGCTGGCACCTTCAATGGAATCTCCACATGGGGTCGGGTTGGGGCATCAGCGGGAAGAACAAAGGGCGGCGATGCGGCTTGCTCCTGGCCGCCGATCACGGGCCTGACCGAATAGGCGTTGGGCTTCCCCACATCCACCCCGTTGTCCACGAAGTTCGTGGACGCCGTGATCGGCGCCGGGTTGACCTTGACGGGCGCTGCGTTGCCAGCGGAGCGGTAGATGTTGAAGGCAACCTTGTCCGGATCGGTGCCCAGCAGCCGCCAGCCGACGTAGACCTGACCGTCGCCTTGATGAACGGCGATGACACCACGCGTCAGTCGCTCCATCTGCCGCTCGGCGCCCACAACGCAGGTTCTCAAGAGAACAACCACCAACGCGGCTCGAACGAGTAACGCACCAGTCATATCAAGCTCCTCAAAACGCTCACGTCCCCAGCGACCGCTGATGCGTGCAGCCGCGGCCGGATGGGATTCCGAGTGCGGCCGCCGGATCGGCATTGGCCGGATTGAACGTGGAAACATCATCCGCCAGACGCCGGCCGAGGTCCAGCGCGTTCCGCCGGATGCCCTCGGCGATAGGGGCTCCAGAACGTCGTCTGTCTTTCGGGCATCCATCGCGAGTTCTGTCCGTATGTCGTTTGGAAGTGCGAGGCCGAACCAGAAACACAAAGGCCCAACCCAACCGATGTCGGAGACCCAAAGCGCCCTTCGTTCCAGTTGAGAGAGCGTCCTCCCCGCCTTCCCGGTGGCATCAACGCCCGTCCAGCACCCTCAGCGACGCAGGCATCGCGAAGCTCACATTCTCCTCCACCAGCGTCCGCTCTTCCAACACCCCCGCAAACTCACGTTCCAGACGCTCCACCAGCCGCCGCACCACGTCCTCAGGTGCGGATGCGCCTGCCGTCACCAGCACGGCCCTCTTCCCATCAAACCACTCCGACCGAAGCTCGCCCTCGTCATCCACCAGATACGCCTGTCTGCCGGCCGCCTTCGCGGTTTCCACCAGTCGCATGGAATTGGAACTGTTCTGACTTCCGATGACAATCACCAGCTCGGCTTCCCCGCTCAATACCGATACGGCATTCTGGCGATTCGTCGTGGCATAGCAGATGTCGTCCTTCTTCGGACCGACTGCGGCCGGCCATTTCCGCCGGATGGCAGCGATCGTCCGCTGAGCGTCGGCAACGCTCAGTGTCGTCTGGGTGACGTAGGCAACCTTAGCCCCGTCCGGCAACGCAAGGGATTCCACATCTTCCGGCCTTTCGACCAGAATTACGTGCTCGGGCGCTTCCTCGGTCGTCCCAACGGCTTCATCATGCCCGCGGTGTCCGACAAAGAGGATGGTATAGCCCTC
The DNA here is from genome assembly GCA_964570205.1 of uncultured Tepidisphaeraceae bacterium. Taxonomy (GTDB): domain Bacteria; phylum Planctomycetota; class Phycisphaerae; order Tepidisphaerales; family Tepidisphaeraceae; genus CAZMXI01. The sequence continues at coordinate 10,316 of CAZMXI010000066.1, read as the reverse complement.
GCGAGCGAATCGCAGCACCTCTAAATGCACCTTGGCAACCAGCGGGCAGGTGGCATCCACTTCGATCAGGCTCCGCCGTCGGGCCGCCGCGCGAACCCTGGGCGAAACGCCATGAGCGCTGTAAACCAGCACCGAGCCATCCGGCACAGCCTCGATGTCGTCCACGAACGTCACCCCCCGGCCGCGAAGGTCCTCCACCACGTGCCGGTTGTGAACGATCTCGTGATAGACGTAGATCGGCGACCCCTTCAATTTTAGAACGCGATTGACCACTTCGACCGCGATGTTGACGCCCGCGCAGAACCCCCGAGGATTCGCCAGAATGATTCTCATCCTGCCTATTCTATGTGCCAGAAGGAACTTCAGAAGAGCTGCTCGAACACCTTTTCCATCGGCATCTGCACGCACGTGAAGATCGGGGTGTCCCGCACCGTATATTTGCTCGACTCTGTCTCTCGCAGTTTCATCACCAGATCGAGAAAATCGGCTGGTCGATCAGTCTCGAAAGCAACAACGAAATCCTGATCATCCAGTCCGAAGCTGTAGGTCGTGTTCAGCTTGATCGTGGGGAACTCGTTGCCCATGCGGATATGCACATCCATGATTTCCTGCCGCTTTTCCAACGGCAGCAGATACCAGTCGCGCGACTTCACGAACGGATACACAAACAGGTACTTGCGCTTCCCCGGCACAATATGCGTCCGGCTCTCGGCCGTGTGGAACGGGTCCAGCTTCTCAACGTACATGCTGCGCTTGGTCATCGACAGATAGGAATAGGGCATGCTGAGATAGCCCCCCAACGCCGTTTGGTTGATGGCCGCCGCGTGTGCCTGAAAATCATCGGTGGTCATCCCGATTCGCCAGAGCACAAAATCGGTATCCGCTTTAAGGCCCACCGTGCTGTAGGTCAGGCACATCATGCCCTGCCTCCCCGCCGAAATGACCGACAGCAGTTCCTTCCGCGCGGCGTTCTTCTCGTCCCGGCCCAGACGCCGAAACGCGCGATCGAGGCGGTAGAATGCAAAGCTGACAAATTGCCGCTGGACGGCCGGGCCCCCGCCGGTTTGGGCGTGGGTCCCTGGATGGATTGTCGCCTGGCTCATGCAAGAGCTCCGTAAACGAGGACGCCGCAGTTGAATACGGTGCGATTATAGGAGCGCTTCCCCAAGTGCGGCCAGAACCACCATTCCAGGCAAACATCCGGCTGGTTGGAATGTATGCACTCAGGGACACATATCGAAAGGACCGGTGACATGGAATCCCACACCAGCCGCCGCAAGTTCCTCGCGCACACAAGCATAGCCGCAGCCACGTTGACCATTCTTCGTGACCCCTCATCGGCATGGAGCTTCCAGGCGAACGACAAGCTCAACATCGCCCTTGTCGGTTGCGGCGGCCGAGGGAGTTGGTTCGTTGATTGCGTCCCGCGGATGGGCCAGAACCTTGTCGCCATGTGCGATGTGAACCAGCACAAGGCCAAGGACTTCTTCGCCGCGTGCCCGGAGGCGAAGAAGTTCGACGACTTCCGCAAGATGCTGTCGGAAATGGACAAGCATATTGACGCGGTGATTGTTGCCACCCCCGACCACACGCACGCCGTCATCGCGATGACCGCCATGCGGATGGGCAAGCATGTCTACGTGGAAAAGCCCCTGACCGGCTGCCTGTGGGAAGCCCGCATGCTCCGTGAGGCCGCCAACCAGCACAAGGTGGCCACGCAGATGGGCAACCAGGGCACCGCCAGCGAGGCGTTTCGCAAGTCGGTCGATCTGATCCAGTCCGGCGCGCTCGGCGAAGTGAAGGAAGTCCACGCCTGGAACTCCGCCGGCGGCAGGAACCACCAGAAAAAGCCAGCCGAAACTCCACCGGTCCCTCCCTATCTGAACTGGGATCTATGGCTCGGGCCCGCGGCGGATCGCGCCTATCACCCGTTCTGGATGAGCTGGGGCGGCTGGCGGGATATGGGCACCAGCACGGCCGGCAACTGGGCAATCCACTCCATGAATCTCGCCTTCAAGGCGCTCAGACTGGAAACCCATTGGAATGCGGATTCGACGGCCAAGGTTAAGATCGAGGCCAGGACATCGAACCTGAACCGTCTGAGCTTCCCGGAATGGGAGATCGTCAAGTACGATTTCCCCGCTCGCGGCGACATGCCGCCTGTGCGGATCAACTGGTACAACGGGAAGAGCGCTCCGGCTGCAGAGAGCCGCGATATTATTGAGAACCTCCAGGGCTCAAAGCTGGATTGGGGCGATGCCGGCGAGAAACGCTGGAAGGACCATGGCGGGTGCATCATGGTTGGCAGCGAGGGCTTGCTGCGCCTTACCGAACACAACTCCTCCTGCTGGCTGCTGCCCGAAGACAAGTTCAGAGACTTCACCTGGCCTCAGCGGAAGACGCCCCGCTCGCCGGGGCATGAACTCGAGTGGTTCAACGCGTGTAAAGGCAACGCGCCGGCCATGTCTGACTTCAACTACGCCGACCCGATGACCGAGTTCGTGCTGCTGTCGAACGTGGCCACGCAATTCGAGCGGCCCCTGGAATTCGCACCGGCCGCGTTCCGGTTCACGGACAATGCCACGGCGGATCAATGCCTCGGGCGAGAATACCGCAAAGGCTGGAGCCTATGACATCATTCAACGCGACCGAGGCTGGAGCTTCAGCTCGGCCACAACCGGCCGGTGATCTGAGGCAACCAGTTCATCGACCACTGTGCATTCGATCACCCGCCAGGAACCGGCCGGGCGATAGAGGATGTAGTCGATTCGCGCGTTTGGCCGATCGGCCGGGCATGTCATAGGCGACTGAGGGCCGGCCGCATCCGTCCAGTGTTGGCCAAGAGCCTGCAACGGTTGACTGTCAGGAACCGCGTTCAAGTCGCCGGCAAGGATGGCCGGCCCTTTCCAGGCGGAGAACAACTCGTTGATCCGGTTCGCCTGGGCGAGCCGGTCTTCCGCCGAGTTATGCTGAAGGTGCGTTGAAATGATGAGCACGGGTCCGATTCCCTTGATCTGCACAATGCCGCCCAGCGCCGCCCTGAGCTCGCGACTGGCGTCATGAGGCAGCGGTTCCCGCCGAACGTCCTCGATGGGATGGCGCGAGAGAATCGCGACGCCGTATTCGCCCTGCGCGTCCCGGGGCTTCAGCGCTCCGGTGTCCGCGTGAACGACATGCATGCCGGTGAGTCTGGCCAGTTCGCCGGCCTGATCGATGCGACCGCTGCGCTGCGCAAACCGATCGACCTCTTGCAGGGCAACGATATCCGGCGTCGCGTCGTTGATGACCCGGGCGATTCGCGGAAGGTCAAACCGGTCATCCATCCCCTGGCCAATGTGTATGTTGTAAGTCATCACGCGAAGCCGCGGCGCGCCGCAACCCGGGATCAATGCGACCGCCACGGCAAACATCAGAAGTGTGCGTCGATTCATGATATGGCCATTCTAACACCCCAGGCAGCTTCCCACTCGCCCGTTGCGACGGCCTGGCAATACTCTTGCCGCAGCCGCTGGCACGGCAATCGGGCATCTGCTAAAACGGCAGCGAACCACGATGCCTCAGGATCCGCTGCTCATCGCGCTCGAACATCACCGCTCAGGCCGGCTGCGACAGGCTGAAGCGGAGTATCGCGCCATGCTGGTTCTGGACCCCGACAACGCCGACGCGCTTCACTGGCTGGGCGTGCTGACCTTCCAGGCCCACCGTGCCGACCAGGCCATTCCGCTGCTGGAAAAGGCGGCAGGTCTCCGCCCAGGCGACGCCTCCTTCATGCACAACGTAGCCCAGGCATACATGGCCTGCGGCCGCATCAATGACGCCGTGGATGCGTTCGAACGGGCTATCGAGCTGGATACCTGCAGGGGCGAGGCGCATTTCGGGCTGGGCTTGGCGTTGCTGGCCCGAAAGGCCGACGGAGACGCGGCCGAGGCCGTCGCTGCCCTGCGCCGAGCCCATGAGGCCGGACTGGATTCGGCAGAGTTGCACTATCACTTCGGCCAGGCCCTCCTGGCGATCGGGCAGCCCGAAGAGGCGGTGCCGGCCTTTCGAGCGGCCCTGAAGAAGAACCCGGCGGACCCGGCCGGCTACTACCAGCTTGCGATGGCGTTCCGCCTGTTGAAAGAGCCCAGGGAAGTCCGCAAGTGCCTCCTAAGAGCAACCGAAATTGAGCCTTTCTTCGCTCCGGCTTGGTACGCCCTGGGCATGCTGGACCTTGAATCAGGAAGGGCATCTATCGCAAAGGGACTGTTCCGGAGGGCGATCCAGGCCAACCCGGATTATGCGCCCGCCTACCGCGGCCTGGGCCGAGCACTTCAGTTGACCGGGAATCAGCAGGATGCGATGGCCGCCTTCGCCAAGGCGCTGCGTCTGTCGCAGCGCCGGCCTGCCCCGCCTGAACCGCCGGCATCACTGGCCGACTCACTGGACGAGCTTGAGCAACGGATGACCGACCCGCGCATGACGGAATTGCAGTACGCCCTGGCCACCCAGTACGGGATCGCCGCGCCGGCCTACATTCCGCCCAATATCGTGGCGAATCTCTTCAACCGTTATGCCGAGGTGTTCGACCGCCACCTTCAGGGCAAGCTCCAGTATCATCTGCCAGAGGTGATCGCCGAACGGATTGCGGCACAGAAGCTTGATCGGCCCCTAGACATCCTGGACATGGGCTGTGGCACCGGCTTGTGCGGGCCGCTGCTGCGGCCCATCGCGGCAACACTCACCGGAATCGACCTGTCACCGGCCATGATCGACAAAGCCAGGGAACGAGGCGTCTATGATCGCCTCGAAGTGATGGATCTGGTCCAGGCGATGCGCAACCACCCGGACAGCTACGACCTGCTGGTGGCGGCCGACGTGCTGATTTACATCGGCGACCTGGCGCCGGCGTTCGAGGCCGCCGCACACGCCGTCCGGCCCGGCGGGCTGTTCATCTTTAGCAGCGAAGCCGGACCGGTGGGAACCCGGTATGAGCTGGCGCCGGCCACCCGACGTTTCACACATTCCAGGGAATACCTTCATCACCTGGCACGAATTCACGGTTTCGTCGAAATGTCGTTCGAGGACATCATCCCCCGAATAGAGCACGAGCAACCCGTGGCGGGTTATCTGGTGGTGCTGCGGTGGCCCGGCGAACAGTCGCGTGCATAGGATTGGCCAATCCGATGCCTTTGAGGAAACATGAACATTCGTATTTCGCTTCTGTCGTTGCTGATCCTGAGCGCTCCCTTTGCCCGCGCGGCCGAATACTGGGCTCAGTTCCGTGGCCCCGGCTCACAAGGGCATTCCGATGCCACAAATCTGCCGATCAAGCTCGATGATCCGCAGAACATCCGCTGGAAGACTCCTATCCACGGCAAGGCGTGGTCATCGCCGGTGGTCTGGGGCAACCAGGTCTGGCTCTCCACGGCAACGGAGAATGGCAAAGAGCTGTCGGTTCTTTGCGTCGACCGCGACAACGGCAAGATTCTCCGCGATATGAAGCTTTTCGACGTTGAGAAGCCCCAGTATTGCCATCCCTTCAACAGCTTCGCCTCGCCAACGCCGGCCATCGAGGAAGGTCGAGTTTATGTGAGCTTCGGCTCGCCGGGCACGGCCTGCCTGGATACGGAAACAGGCAAGGTGCTTTGGACTAGGACCGACTTCGTCTGCAACCACTACCGCGCGGCGGCCTCCAGCCCGATCATCTTCGGCAACCTGCTCTTGATGCACTTCGACGGCAGCGACCACCAGTTCGTCGTCGCCCTGGACAAGGCCACCGGCAAGACGGTCTGGAAAACCAACCGCTCCGTCGATTTCCAGGATCTGACTCCCGCCGGCGTACCGAAGCTCGAGGGCGACCTTCGCAAAGGCTTCTCCACTCCCGTCCTGATCAAGAACGACGGCAAGGATGTCATGCTTAGCCTCGGCTCGATGGCTATGTACGCATACGACCCCCACACCGGAAAGGAACAGTGGCGAGTCGAGAACCGCGAATGTCATTCGGGCAGCCCCGTTCCCATCGTCGGCGACGGCTACATCTACGTGTGCATGGGTCTTTCCAGCGGCCAGCTCTGGGCGGTGCGCCTCGGTGGCCAGGGCGTGGTGACCGACACGCACGTACTCTGGAAGGTCAGGCGTGACATCCCAACCCGCAACTCGCCTGTGCTCGTGGGGGGCCTGCTGTACTACGTGTCGGATGGCGGGTTGGCCACCTGCTTGGACCCCGGGACAGGCAAGGAAGTCTGGCGACAGAAGCTCAAGAGCGGCTATTCAGCGTCGCCGGTCTTTGCCGACGGGCGCATCTACTTCTTCAGCGAAAGAGGCAACATCACCGTCATCGAGCCCGGCAGGCAGTTTACGCTTCTCGGCGAGAACGTTCTCGATGATGGATTCATG